>JBLHWR010000175.1:0-3017 GCA_047629275.1 Gammaproteobacteria bacterium | reverse complement strand
AGTTTGGTTCTGATGTCCATAAGGCAACTACTGTACCAATAGCAACTGCAGCAGCTAAACCGATTAATCGCCCAACATGACGAACTGCACGAGATTGCGCAAACGCATCAATTGGGTTCATTGCTGAGCCGGTTGCTGCCTCATTATTTTGAGCGGCTGATTGTTGATTTAACGGTGTTTGAGCCATCGTTTTATACCGGCATATTCATAACGTCCTGGTACGCCTTCATTAACTTATTACGTACTTGAGACAAAGCTTCGAATGAAATTGTTGACTTCTGAGCAGCAATCATCACTTCCGACAAGTCAACAGAGTCGTCGCCCATTTCGAATGCTTTCTTCATGCCACTCGCTTCCATTTGAGTTTCATTGACCTGGTTAACGGCTTTCGCCATCATGCTTGAGAAGCTTGTGCTCTCATCGACTTTTTGTTCAGGCGGCTGCATCTTGCCCTGCGACATAGACTCAAGGGCTTGCATTTGGCTAATCAGACTAGCTTGGCTAATATTATTCATCGCTATCTCCTACAGTCATCTTCTTGACGAATTGAACATGCGATTGCCTACCCAGTTTCAATATCGTTGTTAAAAGTAATATTTTTGACATTTTGACCTTATATAGCCAGTTTGGTAACGCATGAATAGTATTTAGCAAAATTCAAGCCAAGTTTAATTGTCGAGGTAAGGTTAAAGGTTAGAACTCAATGCCAATTAAGTTTGAGCTGAAAATTTTGATATTTAGCGTGCAGATTTACAATCTGGCCTAGTCTAAGCCACTAATGAACAGGTTATACGGTTTATAGTTATTTTTATAAACCGTATAAATTACAAGCATTATGCAGGATTTAGAGAAGAAAAGCCTAAAAATAGAAGGTGTATTCAGCAGCTGTCAATTGGTTATAAGACGCTGAATTAGCATTTTTTAAGTCATTTTGAGTTAATTACTCGGTAATCAAAGCACCGATATCACGCAATCTGGCCAGTTTATAGCGTAAAGTTCTGGGGCTAATGCCTAACTTTTCAGCTGTTTTTTTGCGACTGCCTTTAAATTCACGCAGCGTTTCAATGATGACTTCAGTTTCCCTATCACGCAAATCATTATGCAAAATGCCACTGTCGTCGCTGGATAAGGTTGTATTCGATGGAGTCATAGTGGCATCCGGTGACGGTGATTCGAGCATGATATCAGCTGCACTGATTTCATTGCCCTGCTTTAATATCATCGCGCGCTGAATAACATTGTCAAGTTCACGCACGTTACCACTCCACCAGTGTTGGCTAAGCAACTCACAGGCTGTGTCAGATATTTGAATTTTCTGTCCCGCCGCTCGATTGTATTGTTCGAGTATTTTTTGAGCCAAAGGAATGATGTCGCCTGGACGTTGACGTAATGGCAATACGGTGATGGGAAAAACATTGAGTCGGTAGTAAAGATCTTCCCTAAATCTTTTTTCAATGACTTCTTTTTTCAAGTCTCGATTACTGGTAGCAATGATTCGGACATCAAGGTTGATTGTTTTCGAACTACCGAGGCGCTCAACCTCCTTCTCTTGTATAACTCTGAGTATTTTCGCCTGCAGACCCAGATCCATTTCTGTAATTTCGTCGAGCAATAAGGTGCCGCCCTGTGCTTGTTCGAATTTGCCAATGCTTGATTTCACAGCCCCAGTGAAGGCACCTTTTTCATAGCCAAACAAAGCGGCTTCCAACATGTTTTCGGGTATGGCGGCGCAGTTAATCGCGATAAACGGTTGACCTCGTCGCTCAGATTGCTGATGAATATAGCGCGAATAAACTTCTTTACCGACACCACTTTCACCATTAAGCAAAACGGTAGCTTCTGCATTGGCAACACGACTGGCCATTTTTAAAGTATCAATACTAATAGGATCCACTGCAACCGGTGCCTCATCACTGGCACCCGGTTTAATCATTTGTTTTTTTAGGGTGCTTAACAAGCTGCCTACTTCAAATGGCTTCACCAAGTAATCAACTGCTCCCGCTTGAATCGCATCCACGGCTTGAGGTATGGAGCCATAAGCAGTCATTAAAATGACCGGTATATTGAGCTGTTTTTTCTGTATTGAAGCAAGCAATTCATAACCATTACCAGGGCTCATCTGTACATCACTTAATACTAATGAGACTGTATCGGTTGATAAGAATTGTTCCGCCGCCTGCCCGTTTTCAACGTCTTTAAAGCTTATCTTGTTGATGTCAAGCATGTCGCAAATGGCTTCGCGTAGGCCTGCGTCATCTTCAACTACCAGTACATCTATCATTCAACTGTCCTCTGTTCGTGGCGTATTATTGATTTTCACGGGCTGTTTGTCTGCATTACTAATTTGCGACTTCAAACCTTGGAGATAAGGTAATTGGATTCTAAATCGCGTCCCGACGCCGGGCCGAGAAGCGACGCTTATAGACCCTTCGTGAGATTCGATGACTGACTTGACGACCGCAAGGCCTAAACCAGTGCCATCAATTTTAGTCGTGAAAAACGGATCAAATAAATGACGACGCATTTGGGCATCCATACCACATCCACGGTCATCAACAATGATTAACAGGTGACCTTTATTAGATAGCGCAATTTTAATGCTGATAGTTGGCTTTTTATTAGATGCATCGAGGGCATTCATACACAAGTTGCCAAGCGCCCCTAACAGTGCATCTTTGTTACCCTGCAACCTTAAGGATTGATAATTATTTAATATCGACAAGCTGGCACCTTTTTGTTCCAGCATTGGCACGAGTTGCTCTTGAAGTTCTCCAAGCAATGCGCCTATGGAGAATTGGCTCATATTGAACTGACCACCGTGTGCGAATACAAGCATGTCGTTGATAATTTTTTCGATATGTTTGATTCTAGCCAGCGCCTTTTCACTAAAGCGCAAGTGTGTATCCTGATCTAGATTGCTTTCGACGATTTGCGATAAATACAACATGGACGATGCGAGCGGTGTTCTAATTTGATGCGCCAAGCTCGCCATCATTTTCCCCATCGTCATCAAATGA
>JBLHWR010000174.1:0-3074 GCA_047629275.1 Gammaproteobacteria bacterium | reverse complement strand
TTAAAAAGCATGCCCCCAATTGCGAAATGATATTGGCTGACCCCGTTGGTTCAATTCTCACTGAGATGGTCAATAATGGCCGAATGACAGAAGCCGGCTCTTGGTTGGTGGAAGGTATAGGGGAAGATTTCGTACCGTCAATTTGTGATTTAGATCTAGTACATAAAGCTTACGCTATTAGCGATAAGGAAGCCTTTCAGCTGCAAAGAGAATTGCTTATGAAAGAAGGCGTCATTGGTGGTTCATCTGTTGGCACATTGTTGGCAGCTGCGCTTAAGTATTGCCAAGAGCAAACCACGCCAAAGCGAGTCGTAACATTTGTTTGTGATACCGGTAATAAATATTTATCGAAGTCGTTTAATGATGCTTGGCTAGCTGATCAGGGGTTACTCAGTAGAGAGCTATTTGGTGATTTAAGAGACTTAATTGCACGCCCTGCAGATACTGGCGATATCGTTACCGTAACGTCTGATGATAACTTGATTACAACCTATAAACGGATGCGAATGTTCGATGTTTCACAACTGCCTGTCATGGATAATGGCAAAGTGGTTGGTCTCATCGATGAATCAGATATTTTGTTGAGCATTTATGGCCACAAAGAACACTTTAAGAAAAAAGTAGCAGAAGTAATGGTAACTGATCTTGATGTTGTGCCACCCAGCGCAGACATCGATGCAATATTGCCCTTGTTCAAACAAGACAAAATAGCCATTGTCGCTGACAGTAATACGTTTTATGGTTTGATCACTCAGATCGATCTAATTAACCATTTACGTAAGACGGCTATTTAGTTTTTAAGCAGGCAAGCTGGCGCAACAATAAAGAGTAGGGCTTTCATCGCGCGCTATTCACGCTTGCCAGTTTCCTGATCCATCAACAGTTGCTGTAATGACACCAATTGATGTAACGCCGACTTACCACTAGTCGTGTTCTGGCGTTCATCAGGGTTATGAATACAGCTGGCTAAAATAAAATTCGATATAGTTTTAAGAACTCTATGGATCATTGGATAACAATCGAGAGCAGTATTATTCCCAGTAGCAAAGTTGAATTGACCTTGTTGCAGCGCAATGATGATTTTGCAATTCGCATTGGCGGAGTGCCCGGTGATTTGATGAATAGCCGCATGCATCACTCTGAAGATGAGCTGGCAAAGTTTGGCTGTAACCGACTAAGTTCAATCGAAAATGCCCGGGTACTGGTGGGTGGTCTTGGCATGGGTTTCACCTTGGCGGCAGTGCTTAAAATAGTTGGAGTATCGGCCAAGGTGACAGTAGCAGAGCTAGTGCCCGCAGTTGTGGAATGGAATCGAGGGTCTTTGGGGCAATGTGCGGGACGACCGATAGATGATGATCGTACTCAAATTCATTTGGGCGATGTAGCCGATCTATTAAAACGAAATTCAGTTAAGCCGCAGGACGATCAATTCGATGCAATTCTGCTTGATGTTGATAATGGTCCCGAGGCAATGACTCATTCTGATAATGAATGGCTTTACTCGGCGATAGGTTTAAAAAACATATATGACAAACTCAGGCCTAAAGGCATAGTTGCAATCTGGTCGGCTAGCGCTAATCCGATATTCACTAAAAGGCTTAAAAAATCGGGATTTAATGTTCAAGAGCACATTGTGAGAGCGCGTCCGGGCAAAGGCAGTCGTCACACTATATTTGTAGCTCAAAAAGCGAATAAGCATCGTTAGTGTATTGCTGATGAATGAATTTTCTCTAGGTTAGTTGGTTAAGTCAAAGCTGCTGAGCGTCATCATCTACCTTGTACCATTGCACATCCTCAGTACTGCCAACCACTTCATAGGTGCTGACGACGACACGCAATAAAGCACAGTCTGATGAGGCCAAGAAATCATTGAAGTCAGGATGCCTCGCGAGATAAACCCGCTTCACCCTATCACGATCATCGTCTGTTACTTCAGTGGCAATACCGTGTGCAGTAATGACAAGGTCTCGATATTTAGATGGCCCTGTGGCTATATAATTATTAATTAACACTGCTACACGCCCGTCCTTTGACAGGTTGCTATACTTGAGCGTTGTTCGATAGGTGGCAATGATAAGATCGCGAATACCATTCATGGGCGTAAATGCCATCAAACTGGCGTGCGGTTGTCCTTCTTGTTGAGTTGCCATGACTGCAAACCGACTTACGTCTAATACATGTTTAATTTCATCAGTAGTATTCAAAGGCTTCCTCTTTATTTTATTTGGCAATTAAATCGATTAATCCCATTAGGGTTTGCAATGGGCTAGACCGAGGCGTTAATCTGTTTTTAAAGTTGGCCGAATAACATAATAATTTAGCCTAAACTTAAAAATAGATTATGCCATTTCTGTTAATAATGTCGATTTGTAGTTAAATTTAACGCCTCAAATAAGGCTATTATTCTTTATACGTTCTTTA
Organism: Gammaproteobacteria bacterium; assembly: GCA_047629275.1. Lineage (GTDB taxonomy): Bacteria > Pseudomonadota > Gammaproteobacteria. The sequence continues at coordinate 653 of JBLHWR010000174.1, read as the reverse complement.
TAATTATTTTATGACGGTACAAAAACACAGTTCAGAGGTTCTAATCGTTGGCGCGGGTTTAAGTGGCTTAGCGCTGGCGACGCAATTAATTAATAAGGATATCGACGTTCAAGTCGTTGAGGCTCGCAGTCGTTCTGGTGGTCGAATGTATTCCGTTGCTTCAGTCAAAAATAATATTGATTCTGCCTATTTTGATATGGGTCCTTCCTGGATTTGGCCTGGACAGCCGTTGATAAAAAATCTGCTTGAATCGATGAACATTGATGTATTTGAGCAATACAGCACAGGCAATCTTGTTTATGAAGATGATCAGGCACTCGTTCGACGTGACTATGACTATTCAACCATGGCTGGTTCACTGCGGATTGATGGTGGAATGCAACGGATCATTAACCGACTGAAGGATAGCCTACCCGAATCATCAGTTCTTGAATCTCATCAATTAATGGGTGTTAAAACACATGGTGATACAATTAGTGCGACAGTTGAAACATTTCAAAACACGATTCAATTCCAAACAAAAAAAATAGTCTTTTGTGTACCGCCAAGACTCGCAGCTACTTCTATTAGCTTTCAACCAAAATTACCGAGCGATGTTATTCAATCATTGAAATCCATTCCAACTTGGATGGCAGGCCACGGTAAGTTGACCG
>JBLHWR010000173.1:0-3180 GCA_047629275.1 Gammaproteobacteria bacterium | reverse complement strand
CCACCATGAAACCGTCCATGATGGGCATTTCAATATCCATAAAGACAATATCGGGAGAAAGTTGACATATCGCCTGAACACCCTGCTGAGGGTCATTATAACAACCGATAACCTGCACTTGTTTAAATCCATCTAGACTACGTTTTAGCGCTTGGGTCGCCGCGGGTTCATCGTCAATCAAGAGAACGCTATACATCCTTTTCTCCGTTAAAGTCATCGTTTATTGTAATCAATGCAGTGACCATCTTGTTGGAAAAACCAATAGAAAATTGCGCATTATTATACTCAAGTCCGAGGGTATCTGTGATGTTTTTATGACCACTTCCTGGCGTAAAATTGGGTGCGTCTGTTTCTGGCCAACTGTTGCTCACCATGATCGATAACTTCCCTTTTGAGTATTGCGTCTTTATGGCTAGACGTATGTTTTTATTGGTTTTGCTGAGAGCATGTTTAATCACATTTTCTACCAAAGGTAGGATCAACATAGGTGGAATATCGAAATATCGACTTGACTCGGCAACTTCTACTTCGATATCCAATCGTTCTGTAAATCGCGCTTTTTGAATCGTTAAGTAGTGCTGAAGGAGTTCGATTTCATCGTTAAGCGGAATGCGTCTTTTGTCTGAAATGGCCACCGTGCCTCGTAGAAGATCGCTCAATTCAAAGATAAGCTCCTGTGCCAATTCAGGACGCTCTGGGATTTCATTATGAAGTAAATTTAATGTGTTAAAAAGAAAGTGAGGATTGGTCTGAATGCGTAATAAAGAAATCTCCGATTGTTTCAGTGACATTTCCAGCTCGATGGCTTTTCGTTTGAGATGCCAGCTGTGTATAACCGTCGTGTAGATAGTGACTTGGAGTAACAGGTTGAAATAGGTAAGTAGCTTCAATCTGGATAGTTGTATGGTGGACACAAAATCAAAGGTTAGCACCTTAGGGCTGAATAATGTCCCTACGGAAATGGCGATTGACATGAGTACTAGATTAGCAAAAACCGCATGCAAAAGTTGATGATTGAAAACGGCAGGAAACATGGTGTCTGACACTTTTCGTAATGCCCAAAACATCGCACAAATAGAAAAAATAACCAAAGGAACACGATAGATCAAAATAATAAATTGTGGCTTATCAAGAACCGACATCACATAATAAAGCGCGGAGCAAACAATAATGGAATTAATCAAAGGCCATGCGAAAAGAAGCATAAAATCATGGCGTGATAAGGAAAATCGGTAAAATAGTAATATCAAAATATACACTCTACTTTTTAAAAAGATTAATTATAGACAAAGAGTGAAGGTTTCATAACCCACTCATAACCGAATTGTTACCACTGGTGACATCGCAACGTTGACTGAGTTAATTAACCTATAACATAGAGCTATATTTAGGCATCACTGGTTATCAAAATGAATTATCATTACCGTTATAAAAGTGTCTTACTTGTCTTATTCTTTACGTTAAGTATTACAGCATGTAAGCAGAATATCCCCAAAAAAGTATCCCCACCAATTAAACTTGTTAAGACGAGTGTTATGAATGATGGACAGCATCAGATTCGTTATTTTACAGGGCTTATCGAAGCAAACCAAACCCTCGATATGAACTTTAGAATATCGGGAGAACTGATCAATCTGCCTATAAAATCAGCACAAAGAGTCAAAAAAGGGCAACTTTTAGCACAGTTGGACAACAGCCAACAACAGATCAATAAAAAAATACAACAAGCCTTGTTAAAACAGTCTAAAGCAGAGTATCAGCGAGCGAAGGCTTTGATGCATAAAAATGCGATCAGTCAGGCCAATTTGGATACCTTGGAATCCCAATATACTTATGCCCAGTTAGCTTATAAACAGAGCCTCAAGGATATTGAGTATACCTCATTAATTGCGCCTTTTTCCGGGGTGATCAGCAATCGCTATGTCGATAATTTTACTAAGCTGACATCATCGTTGATGATTTTAACCTTACAAGATACTCAGCAATACAAAATAAAAATCACTGTTCCACAATCGATATTTATCCAGTTTCAGACTGCTGACCAGGTCGAACTAAGCGCTGTAATTGAAGGATTTCCCCAGCCGTTCCCACTAGAAATTGACGAGATGAGTGTCAGTCAAGAGAGTAGCCAACAATTGCAACTTACACTACTAATGCAACCGCCAAAGGACCGTCGAATATTTACTGGCACATCAGTAAAAGTAAAAGCGGAGGCAGTCAACGGGCCGAAAAACATGATTTTACCAAGCCACACCGTGCTCAAAAGTGGCGAAGGCCATTATGTTTATGTGGTGCGCAGCGAATCTGAAAACTATATCTTAGAAAAACGAAAAGTGAAGGTTGAGGGGCTTAGTCACGGTGGGCTCATTATTAGTGACGGACTGAAATCTGGAGAGCGGATTGTTGTTGCGGGAGTCAGCCAAGTCAGTGATGGCCAGCAAGTAAGAGTAGGAGTTGAATAATGACCATCACCGCGCTTTCCCTAAAAAATAGCCGTATAACCATAGTCATTATTGCGGTTCTCACTTTATTAGGCATACAAGCCTTTAATACGATCCCTGAGGCTTATGATCCGGGCTTTACCATTCGAGCGGCTCAGGTTATAACGACGTTTCCCGGAGCAAGCCCTAAACGAGTTGAAGACCTCGTCACCGATCCACTTGAAAAAGTAGTGTTAGAGCTACCAGAGCTAAATTTTGTAAAAAGCCAGTCTAAAAATGGCGTCTCAATCATTATCGTTTCTATCAAAGAAGAATATTCCCAGTTGCAACCTATCTGGGACAAATTGCGTCGTAAAATGGATCGAGCCGGACGAAGCCTCCCAGAAGGGGTAGGAACGCCGATGGTCAACGATGAATTTGGCGATGTGTTTGGCATTGTGCTTGCTATTTCTGGTGAAGGTTATTCATACCGGGAATTAAAGCAGACTGCCGAAGATCTGCGTAGTGGCATGTTTCTACTTGAGGATGTAGCAAAAGTTGAGCTTCATGGAGTGCAAGAAGAGCAGATAAAGCTGAAGTACGATGTCGATCAGCTTGCCACCTATGGCCTCACCCCCAATAGACTAGCCGATATTCTATCAAAGCAAAACATTGTGCTCAGTGGTGGTGCGATGGTGTTTGGACAAGAGCGTCTACCGCTTGAGCCGAGTGGTAATTACAATAATATTGATGAAATAAA
>JBLHWR010000172.1:0-3360 GCA_047629275.1 Gammaproteobacteria bacterium | reverse complement strand
ATCGGAGAAAACTATGTCACTAAGTACACAACAAACGGCAACCATCCTTGCTGAGTATGCAGTTAAAGAAGGCGATACAGGTTCACCTGAAGTTCAAGTTGCTTTATTAACTCATAACATCAACAAACTACAAGGTCACTTTGCAGATCATAAGAAAGATCACCACTCACGTCGTGGACTTCTTCGCATGGTAAGCCAACGTCGTAAGTTACTTGATTACCTTAAAGGTAAAAACGTCGTTCGTTATCAAGATCTTATTAAACGTTTAGGTTTACGTCGTTAATCGACTTAAACTTACAAAAAAAGACGCGAAAGCGTCTTTTTTTATGTCTGAAGGAAAAGTTTCACATTTTGTGAAATTAGGATTAAGTCGATTTTAGTGACTATCGAAATTTAATTTTTCTGACCTTGGGTGGTCCTCAACGTGGAAGGCCGACCTATGAATATGGTGAGAGGTCTCAAACTTGATGAAATAAAACGTTGGGCCAAAACCAATTTGCAAGCTGGGAGTCTTATTATCTCGGATGGGTTAGCCTGCTTTAGAGCACTAAAGGAAGCAACTGCGGACATCAGCGTGTAATGACAAGAGTTGGCTCTACTTGTGTTAAAAATAAATAATTTCAGTGGGTTAACAGCATGATTGGAACTGTCAAAACTTCGACGCATGGGGCTTATCACGCTATTAAACCCAAACATATCTCCCGTTATTTTTCAAAAGCGCAGCCATGCTTTTAAACAACAAAAGAACCAACCCCGTCATCTCTTGCCATTTGTGGGTCATCATCCCTTAAACATGCCTAAAGGGCTTGCCTATCAATTAATCAATTATTGCGAACTGGTGTACATATTCATCAAGCCACAATATACGACGCTGTAAAAGAGACGATACAAAGGGGTATAACGACATTCATTGCGCCGGGTGCTTCACACATTGTGTGGCTTTTTATATTACTAACTGAGCCACTTCTAACTTCAATTCTGGTGTGAAAGTTCGCTGGGTTTCACCTGTTATTTTTTCGCCTGCAGATCAATTAAGTGATAGGGGCATTTCTTGTTAGGTGGTCACATTAACTACGCCACTTCAAATTGTAATTACGTAACCATAAATCTATCTCGTTTATAGGTTGTGGTTTCGAAAAATAATAGCCTTGGAGTCGCTCGCATCCTAAACTTTTAAGCGTATCGACTTGACTTTTGGTTTCGACGCCTTCGGCGACAACCCGCAGGCCAAGATTGTGAGCCAAGTCGACAATCGACTTAACAATCACAAGCTTGTTTTTATGATCCAGTTTTTTTACAAAAGACTGGTCGATTTTGACCTCCTCAACGGGGAGCTGATGAAGATAGGTTAACGATGAATATCCGGTACCAAAATCATCGAGTGATAATTCAATACCTTTTGAATTTAAGTTTTGTAACTGTTCCTCCACCCGAGGAGAGTTTTTTATTAATAGGTTTTCCGTTACTTCCAGCACCAGAGTACCCCTAGGTATGCTCCAACTGTTCATAAGCTTTACGATCCATTCGGGTTCCAATACATCACTATCGATAAAGTCTCGAGGAGATACATTGACAGATACATTGGTTATCAGGCCGTCTTTAATCCAACCTGCACATTCCTCGATTGCCTTTTCTATAACCCATCGAGTAATCAATGAAATCATATTATTTTGTTCGGCAAAAGGGATGAAATTGTTTGGTGAGATCATTCCGCGAACCGGGTGTTGCCATCTCACCAGTGCTTCTAGTCCAGGTGGGGACTGGTGATTTAAATCTACTTTTGGTTGATAGTAAATTTCTAGCTGATTTTCTTTAACAGCCGTAATCAGATCAGCCCGCAGATTTATGGCTAATTCGTTATTGGGATCAATAGATTCGTCGTAGACCGTGAATGGTAGGTGGGACCGTTTGGCTTCATACATCGCGATATCTGCCTTACCTAACAAATCATCAACCGTATTACCGTGAATCGGATATTCCACAATTCCAAAACTACCACTAACGGGTATCGTATGTTCTTCGAATTCTATCGGCGAATCAAAAGCTTCAATTAAATTTTCGATTACCTGCGTTGCTTCGACTATGTTGGTTTCATTCAAAATCAGACAAAATTCATCGCCACCGATACGAGCCAGCGTGTCACTCTCTCTCAAGCGCGCTGCCATCCTGTTAGAGGCTTCCTGCAACACTAGATCTCCAGCCCGATGTCCTAGCTTATCATTAATGGCTTTGAAGCCATTTAAATCCAACATCAACAAGGCTAGAGGGTCCTTATTACGGTTGGCTAAAGCAATGTAGTGTTTGCCACGGTCTAACAATAGTTTCCGATTCGGCAACCCTGTCAATGGATCGTGCAGGGAATCATAGATATTTTTTTTGCCAGAGTTGGCAAGTTGTCTGGTGAGCGCCTCCAGCTCATTATTGCGCTGAGTCAACAAAATATTGTGTTGCCAGAGTTGTTTAAAAATCATTACCTTGCCGATCAATATCTCATCATCAAATGGCTTGCATATATAATCGACTCCTCCAGTCAGATAGCCCTTAATTGAAAAATTATCTTCTCTACTGATCGCAGTCAGAAAAATAATGGGGATATTTGCAGTGTTTTTATTCGACAATATTAAGTCAGCGGTTTCGAAGCCATCCATCTCAGGCATGTTCACATCGAGTAACACTAAAAAGAAATTATGATTCATTATTTGAACCAAAGCGTCTTGACCCGAATTCGCCTCTATAATTTCAATGTGCAGGGTCACCAATACTCTGCGTAGAGCATACAAATTATTTGGCTTATCATCGACAATCAGTATTTTGGGGAGTGATTTATTCATTTTACCAATCCTGTAGTAACAATTTTAATTCCTTTAGTGAAAAGGTTTTATCAACCCCAACGGCTTTAATAGCCGCACACGGCATCATTTTTACTTCGGCTTCTTCCGGGTCTTGCACTAGGGTCAGTCCGTTCTGATTTTTAATATTGCGAAGTCCTTCACTGCCGTCGATACTGGCACCAGTCAAAATAACCCCAACCAATTTTTCGCGGAAAACATCAGCTGCGCTATCAAACAACACGTCGATCGACGGCCGCGAGTGATTGACCCAATCATCGACCGAAAGATTAAAAGTTCTATCGTTTTCTACCAACAGATGGTAACCCGGGGGAGCAAAATAAATATGACCTTCAGCTATCGGCATCGCCGGGCTTGCCCAAGATACTGGCAGCTGACAAATTTTAGAATAATAGGATGGTAAATAATCGTTATTGTTAGCGCCTATATGTTGCACGATAGCTACCGGTATCTTGTAATCATATGGCAACGCTGGCAATAACTTTGATAATGCTTGCATTCCACCTGCTGA
>JBLHWR010000171.1:0-3477 GCA_047629275.1 Gammaproteobacteria bacterium | reverse complement strand
AAGGTTATCCTGACATCGCTTTACCAGCGCGAGATAGGGAGCGCTACCTGGCTGATCAATCGGGTAGCTATCCAGGTCTAGAAAGTCATGCATTGTTTTTTGCCTTCGATTGTTGCCATCTGGCTAGAATATACGAGATACGCCTATTTTATCCACATCAGGTAACTTGGGTAAAGAGTATCTTTAAAGGGCATCTCTAAAAGTGCACTTTTCCCGCGATTGTGCCCCTACTGTTGGTGCAGGAGCAAAAACAGGTCACAAAAAAATGACTATTTTTCGAGGCGTACTAAAGAAATATCTGACTTTTGAAGTGGGCTATTTGGTTAACGTTCAACAGGCTCGTCGCCGAGTAAGAATCTGGGCCCTACACCTCGCTTAGCTGCGATATCTGCCGGGTTATACAAAGCGCAGTTTTTTAATGATAAACAACCACAACCAATGCACCCCGATAACTGCTCGCGCATGGTTTGCAGGCTGGCAATACGCAGGTCAAGTTGGTCTCGCCAATGACGTGATAGCTTTTCCCAGTCATGTTTGGTTGGAGTCTGTTTATCGGGCAATGTGTCGAGTGCTGTACCGATTTCTTTCAAACTTAGCCCCAGTGTCTGGGTCACCTTAATTAAAGAAATCCGTCGTAACATCGAGCGGTGGTAACGGCGTTGGTTTCCTGGCCCTCGTGATGACTGAATCAATTGTTCTGACTCATAAAACCGTAAGGTCGAAGCCGCAACGCCACATCGTTTTGCTGCCTCACCGATAGTTAACAAGTTATCTTTTTGAGCGATTAATTGAATCATCTAAATAGTTCTAATTTACCCTGTTTATTTAAAGTTCACTTTAAGTTTTATAATCCCGATACTTAATTAATAAACACAGGGATGCAGATGAAATCGGATCTAATGAAACAGTCAACCACGAAGCACTCAATTACCGAACATTCAACTATGATCCGATCAAGTGGTGAGGCGCAATGGGTTTATGCGGCTAAATGCAGAGATTTCGAGACTAATAACGTCAGGCTTGTTCGGGTTGAAGGAAAGCAAATTGCGCTATTTAAAACAAATCAAGGTTACCGAGCATGTGATTATCGCTGTCCGCATGAAGGTTATCCATTGTCTTAAGGTACTATCAGTGAGCATAGCACTAGTGCGAGCGAGAACAATAGTGCGGGTGACTGCATTCTGACTTGTAACTGGCACAACTGGAAGTTTGATCTGAATAGTGGCGACAACCTGTTCGGTGGTGATCAGCTGCGTACTTATCCCATGGAAGTTCGTGATCAGGGTATTTGGGGTGATATTGCCGAAAGTCCCTATGCTGAGCAGCGAGCGATGATAGAAAAAGTTTGCGTGAAGCCTTCGATGACCATGAATATGACCGTATCGCACGTGAAATTGCTAGGCTCATTGAACTGGGAGATGATCCGCTAGACTTACTGCGTCTTGCCATTCAGTGGTCGTGGCGTCGCCTTAGGTTTGGTTGGACACATGCCTATGGCGGTATGGCAGATTGGCTCGTGCTATTCGATGCCAATAAAAGTGATGAAACTAAAAACGATGTCGAGGCGCAGCTTGTTTGCCTGCTTAAGTCGATAGGTCATGTTTCCTATGATGTCCTGCGCGAAATTGAATACCCCTATACCGAAGACTCATTCAATTTCGACGAGGCAGGTTTTATACAGGCGATTGAGTCAGAAGACGAAAGTTTAGCCGTGCGATGATCCGAGGCAGGTTGAAAATCGGGGCTTCAATTTGAAGACTTTGAGCTTGCGCTCAGCCAGTCAGCATTGGCGCATTACAATGATTTCGGTCACTCACTGATTTACGTGACAAAGGCTGGCGAATTGATAAATCGACTTGGTTCTGTCATTGCCGAACCCATTTTAATTTCGTTAGTGCGGAGTTTTGTGTTCGCAGCGCGAAAAGATAAAATACTTGAGTTTAAAGCTTATGCACCAACACTGACGGTATGGAATAGTATTGGAAATAAACGAGTGCCGGATAATGTTGAGTTTGATTTCAATCCTAAACAGTGGCGAACGCTTGGCATTGCTAAAGCACTCAAGACGACGTTGAATCGCAGGCATCAAGCACCTGAAGATTTGTATACACAATGGCTGACAGTCAATGCTATTAACTTGCTCAGCTTCGACATCGAACAGCAAAACAAAGTGACTGTGTCTATCTCAGGCAATGTTGGTTGGCTTGATTTTACTCACGCAATCACCTTCGCTAACGCAGTGCGCAAACAGTGTCGAAAATTTCCGCAGCTCTGGCCTCAGGGTTTGCTACAGATGGCCTGTTTTAGTGGAAGAAATGTTGCATTTACAACAGCAGAATATGAACTTGAAAGATGGGCAGATACAGACTTCAATTCAATATTTCAAATGATTATGGATCATGGACAAGATGAATATATTGTATCAGTGCATTGGTTAAAGCTGGCATTAGCGGTGAAGGAAGAGGTGGTAGAATTATCTCAACCACAGGCTCGACTTTTAATCGCAGCACTCAATCGATTTCTGAATTCACCATTGAAGCTAAAACAGACCAGACGTACAGCCCATCAGGCCAGATTATTTTTTCCAAACACTGAGTATATTTTACGTTGGTAATGAATCGAGTTGGTGAATCGGTATGTATATTTCGAAAGAAATTGGGAATGGAATAACCACAATAAATCCCTGATATTACCTGTGTACAGGCTTGCGATATTGTCTTGTTTAATGTCTTATATTATGAGGTCTTCTATGCCACTTTTGTGTGCATCGTGACTGAATGTCATTTACAAGGTTGGGTCTAACTATACCGCGTCGCTGCTTGCGCCGTGTTCTCGATACACGTGACATGGTTGCGCAAGAAATTGCAGCATTCGACTGCTCCATCGAATACAGTGGTGTTTATTCACCGAGCGTACTAGGACTTATCGTGACGCCAAATATGGTCATACTCGGTGAACCAGTAGCTTCTTAATTATTCAATGTGGGATGATATAACATGACAGGAAATTACAGCACCATAACTGTCACCCCAATCAGTCGTTTCGTTGGTGCTGATATTGGTTATGTCGATATTGCTGACGGAATAAGTGACGAGCAATTTTTAGAGATACGCCGTGCCTTTGTCGCACATGGCGTTATTTTTATTCGAGACCAAAATTTAACACCCGATCAACATATCGAGTTTGCCAAACGCTGGGGTGAGATTAACGTGAATCGTTTTTTTCAGGCGGTTGACACTCACCCTATAATTGCCGAAGTGCGCAAAGAAGCAAATCAAAAAAAAAATATAGGCTCGACTTGGCACACGGACCACAGTTATGATCAAATTCCTGCGATGGGTTCAATTTTATATGCGCGAGAAGTACCAAAGATTGGGGGCGATACACTGTTTTCGAGTATGTATGCAGCCTACGATTATTTGTCGGATGGTATGAAAGACACCTTACTCAGAATGCGAGCAGAGCATTCCAGTCGTC
>JBLHWR010000170.1:0-3565 GCA_047629275.1 Gammaproteobacteria bacterium | reverse complement strand
CGAGGTGGCTCACCGCAAATTTACGAAGTACCTGTAACTGGAGGAAAGCCACGAAGGATAACGTTTGAAGGCCAATACAATGCGGCCGCATCGGTATCACCAGATGGCAAATATATTGCGCTGGTGTATGGTGATGGAGGTCAATACAAAATTGCACAATTGGAACTCGACACTGGAAATTTAATCATGCTAACCAATAGCAACTTGGACGAGTCACCTTCCTTTTCACCAAACGGAAAGATGGTGCTATACGCCTCGACTCGCGGTGATAATAGCGTACTCTATGCAGTATCAGTGGGTGGCCGTGGTAAACACAAGCTGTCAGATCAATCGGGTGACATACGAGAGCCAGCTTGGGGCCCATTTAATCTTAAACAATAATATTGGAGCGGGACTATGAAGTTGTTGAATGTTAGTAGCAAAATTTTATTTTTATGTGTGACTACAGTGTTTATTACTGCCTGTCAGACTGGATCGGATGAAATTATTCAAGACAGTACTTCTATGGATGGAGTGAAGCAATCACAGCTAGAAGGTTCAGGAGTATCAGCCGAAAGTACGACTGATTTAACCGTACTTGAAGATGGTAGTGACAGCTCTGCGATTGCATTTGATGACGATGCGCAAGCAAAGGCAAAGTCACCCCAAGCCATGTTGGATAATGCTGATTCAAATATCGCTAATCGTGTTATTTATTTTCAATATGACAGTGCTAAGATTAGCGATGATTCTTTGAGCATGATTGAAGCGCATGGTAATTTTATCGCTAGTAATGGTAATGTTTCAGCCCGACTCGAAGGTAACACAGATGAACGTGGCACTCGTGAACATAATATTGCGCTGGGTGATCGACGAGCGCAGTCTGTTCGACGATTATTATTGTTTCAAGGCGCTTCTGCAGACCAGTTAGAAACTATCAGTTATGGTGAAGAACGGCCTGCTGTTTTGGGTCATACAGAAGATGCATGGGTAAAGAATCGACGTGTTGAGATTGTTTACGAAGTTAATTAAATCGATGATGGCTAAACCTATGACATTAACTAGATTACTGTTACTAATGGCAGCACTAGGTGCAAACTTGGGTTTTTCATCGGTCAGTCAGGCTCAGGCACTTACCCCTGAGCAATTGACACTGCAAGTTAAAAATTTGGAAACCTATACAGAAAAGTCAGTAATCATGCTGAACAGAGTTGATAAAGAGCTCACGTCTGTGAAGCAACAGCTTGATAAAGTTGAGCGCATGATCGATAACAAAACAATGATCGGAATGTTGCAGCAGATAGAAGAACTATCGAATGAATTGCGTCAATTACATGGAGGGCTGGAACAGCAAAGTCATGATCTAGATAGGCTTAAAAAACGTCAACGTGAGTTGTATCTAGATACCGACAGACGTCTTCGCGATCTGGAAAGCCGATCCACTGCACAGTCTACTGCACCTATAGAGATTCCGTCTCTTCCAGAAGTGAGCACGCCACTGGTTGATATTGCCGTATCTGGCGATCTTACTCAGACCGTTGATCCAGTCCCTGAACCCTCAACATTGCCAGTACAGAACAATACTATTTCAGCCAACACCGAAGACTTTTCTACTAATATAACCTCTAGTGATGAGCAAAATGCTTATCAGTCCGCCTTTGATACGCTAAAAGAAGGGCGTTATGAAAAAGCTAAGACAGAACTTAAAACCTTCTTGCAAAATCATCCAACCAGCAGTTTTTCGGGTAATGCGCAATACTGGCTAGGTGAAGCCCATTATGTAACACGTGAGTTCAAACAGGCTATAGATGAGTTTAAGAAAGTTCTGTCAAACTATCCGAGTAGTCTTAAAATTCCAGATGCAATGCTAAAACTTGGCTATACCTACTATGAATTAAAACAATTTGATCAGGCAAAACTTTTACTCCAAGACTTACAAAAACGTTTCCCAAAATCGACCGCATTTAGATTAGCGGGCAAACGATTAGATCGAATCAGTAAAGAAGGTAATTAAGCGTCGAATTTGCTTGAAATCATTATTAAGATCGGTATGATCGCACTTCGTTTCAGGGCCGTTAGCTCAGTTGGTAGAGCATCTGACTTTTAATCAGGGTGTCGAGCGTTCGAATCGCTCACGGCCCACCATTTTACTCTCTAAATAAGAAAGTTTATATTATCGCCAAATGCTTATTTGGCGATAATCGTGAAAACGTAGCCGAGCTTTAATTTCTCTTAAACCTCGACCTAATCCTTTATTTATAATTCCAGATTGTATGTTTGTCAATACTTCGCTATTAATAAAGCTGAAGGTAGATAGATGAAACTAGTCGATATACTCACAGCAATAACAGTGGCCTCTATTTGGGGAATGGGATTTATTGTGGCCAAGTCTGGCATGAGTCATTTCTCTCCTATTTTACTTATGGCTCTCAGATTTGCGCTGACGGCCATTTGTCTTGTTTGGTTTTTTAGACCGCCATTGAAGCTATTTCAAGACTTATTCTGGATATCATTAGTCAGTGCATCTATTCAATACAGCCTAACTTTTACCGGTGTCAAAGGTCTTGATGCCTCAACGGCCGCCTTGTTAGTTCAGTTAGAAGTCCCCTTTGGTTTATTGTTGGCCTGTATTTTTCTAGGTGAAAGAGTCTCTTTAAAACAGGGTTTTGGCATTTTAGTTGCATTCTTGGGTGTGGCGCTTATTCTAAAAGAGCCAAAATTATCGGGTAGTCTAGTCAGTGCACTGATGGTCATAGGGGGTGCATTTACTTGGGCAATCGGCCAAATCATGATTAAAAAAATGGTCAATGTCAGCGGTTTTATGCTGATTAGTGGCATTGCTATTTTTTCCACACCACAACTATTCCTAGCCTCCTATTTATTTGAATCAAATCAAATAGCACAAATCCAAACGGCAGACTTATCTGCTTGGGGTGCTGTTATTTATCTCGCCTTAATAATGACGGCCTTAGGGTATGGCATGTGGTACCGTTTGTTAGGCTTATATTCAATCAATCAAGTCATGCCTTTTTTACTGTTATTGCCCGTTGTCTCAGTCATTGGCGGTACACTCTTTCTTGACGAAATGCTCACCACCAAAGTTATAATAGGTGGCATGTTAGCCTTGTCTGGTGTCGCATTAATAACCATTCAATTGGGTTCTAAAGAACATAGCTGAACTGTTGTTGAATTCTAAATCATCTGCTTTATTCTACTTAACTTGTAGTTTTAAGCATTCCCGTAATAATAAAGAGATTGCACCATGAATGAAAAAATTGTCATTACGGGCATTGCTCGTACGCCACTAGGTGGGTTCCAAGGCGCCCTGTCAGACGTGAGTGCACCACAACTGGGTGCAACAGCAATAGCAGCAGCAGTTGAACGAAGTGGATTAGGAAATGATTCTGTAGATGAAGTCATCATGGGTTGTGTGTTATCAGCAGGGTTGGGTCAAGCAGCGGCACGTCAGGCTAGCATTGGTGCCGGACTAGCTCTTTCTACTGGATCGACCACCATCAATAAAATGTGCGGGTCAGGTATGAAAGCAGTCATGCTTGCGCATGACTTATTGCTCGGAGGTAGTAAT
>JBLHWR010000169.1:0-3585 GCA_047629275.1 Gammaproteobacteria bacterium | reverse complement strand
GTAACAGGCGGACCAAGGCTTTTTGTTCCAGACATTGGACCAGTAGCCATCTTTAGGCTCACGAATAACATTGATATTAAGACCTGCTTTAGCCGCAGAATCTTTAATCAATAACGCAGCATCAACTGCGCCAGCAAAAGCTGCATCCGAAGTACTAAGATCAATCGTAATACCTTCCATTCCTGCTTTCTTTAAGTGATGTCGTGCTTTGTCTGGGTCATATTGCCGTTGTGACATTTCACCGTTGTGATAGGGATTCGAAGTCGAAATTGGGTGGTCGTTGCCAATAGCACCGTGACCAAGCAAAATTTTCTTTACTAAATCCTCACGATCGACAGACAGTTTAACTGCCATTCGGAGGTCATAGTTGTCGAATGGCTTAGCGTCTACTCGCATTGGAAAGGTGTAATGCAAGGTACCAGTCGTTTCTAAAATATCCAAGCTTGGTACACGTTTTAGCAAGTGAACAGTTTTAGGATCAACTCGATCAATAGTGTCTACTTCACCATTCATAATCGCATTTTGACGAGCCGTAGTATCTAGTAAACTAAGCAGTTCAACCTCGTCAAAGTGAGCCTTGCCTGTTTTGAAATAATTAGGATTTCGTTTAAACGTTGCACGAACACCAGGTTCAAAATTTTCGATAGTATAGCCACCGGTTCCGTGACCAGCTTGCCAGTCCATTGCGCCATCAAGTTCAGGCAGAATGGGTAGGTGATAATCACTAACTATAAATGGGAAATCAGCATTAGATGCTTTCAGTTTGAATTCGATTTCATATTTTCCCTTTTTAGTCATGCTTTCGATAGGTGCTAACAGCGACTTACCTGCAGACTTCGTGTCATCTCCTCGATGAAAGTTGAGTGATGCAATGACATCGTCAGCCGTCATGGTCTTACCATTATGGAATTCTACGCCTTGTCGTAACTTGAATGTCCAGGTCTTTGCGTCAGCACTCGCCTCGTAACTTTCAGCCAGTTCTGGAACTAATTGGCCGCTATTATCGACCTCAGTTAAATGATTGGCATAAGCATACACTACACTTGTTGTGAAACTGTTTTCGTGCGTACCTGGATCTAGTGAGTCAGTAGTTGACCCAAATCCGAGTCCCTGAATAAATTTACCTCCTTTTTTAGGCGTTGCAGCATGTACAGATTGTGATAGGAATGAAGTTGCAAAAGGAGCGGCTAAGCCTAGCGCACCCGCTCGCTTAACAAACTCGCGCCGATCTAGTGATCCGCTTTTTACCGCCTCTACTAATGCTTTAATGTCAGTCATTGTTTCTCCTGGATTAACCATATATTGATATTAACCTTAAATTATAGGCCGAATTGGTGTTTTTTTAATCAAATATCCATTGGTTCCCTCTATAAATTAATGAAGAATACGTCAAAAAAACAGTTTTAATCAAGTGGTTAAATTCATTTTTGATCAGCCATGTCGCAAATCGCGGATTTTAGCCGGTGAGTTATTTTTTAGGATTGTATCGTTTAGTGTTGGCACATAGCCTGTTGACTCACAAAATAGTTTGACAAACGCATGTTTACCGCTAAGTTTCGATCATCACCAAAGCTACCAAATTGTTTTGCTATTTAGTTTTGGGGTTAAATTTAAAGCTGCTTTAATGATTGCTCTAAAGCTGCGACTGGATCGAATAGAGTCTTCTGGTCAGGTAAAAATTCGCGATGGCGATATCCACTTTTACCCTGTGGTTGATAAATTGATAGTATTTCCGCTTGACGGGATGCTAAATCAGCTATGGCATGACATAAAGCGAGAATATCTTCTTCATTATTATAAATACCTAAACTGGCTCGAGCCATACCTCGTTTTCTTTCTAACTTGGCTTCGATATCAGGGGTGTCCGGATCTAGATTTATTTCCCATAATTCAGGTTTTAACATTTCGCGCACGTATGGATGAGCACAGAAACACCCATTGCGAACTTGAATATTATGATAATCATTCAAAGCTGCAGCAGTTAAACCATGATCAAAACCCTTGATATTAAATGCAATTGTGCCTGTCCTAGGCAGTTGGTCAGGGTCTGGTCCATATAAATTAACGCCATCAATTTCACTGAGCTTTGTCCACGCCAGATCGATTAAATATTGCTCCTTTTCACGAATTGATTGCATGCCAATTTGAATCAAAACATCGAGGGCGCAGGCCAGGGTAATAGCGCCTACAATATTCGGTGTGCCAGCCTCTTCTCGCTCAGGTAGAACATCTGACGGAGTGAAATGCTCTAGATAAACATTTTTGACCATCCCACCACCGACTTCTGAGGGTGAGGTTTGTTTGAGCAAACTGTTCCGAGCAATGACTGCACCGGGTGAACCTGGTGCATAAATTTTATGCCCTGAAAAAATGAGAACGTCAATATCAGCTTCTAAAAGTAACTCAGACTGCATCGAAATAGGGGCATGTGCAATCATCTGTGAGGCATCGACAATGATATAAGCACCAACTGAGTGAGCCAATTGTGCTAACTCATGAATAGGTGTTATCACACCGGTGACGTTACTCGCGGCTGTAATCGCTAAATAGTTAATTCGGCTTCCGTATTTTTTAATTATTTCTTCAGCCACGTCAATATCAATGCCGCCACAATTAGCGCCTTCTCCAATTAAGGGAAGGTGAAAAACTTCTGTAGCGTGTTTACGATGGGGTAGGTCGTTTGAATGATGCTCCATCTCCGATGCAATAACGACGCCTCTCTCAGGGCGAAGTGTCGCTAATTCGTTTGCAATCCGATTAAACCCTGCTGTTGCACCACTACCAACAAAATAACAACTATATATATCTGATTTGGCACCAACAAAATCGAGTACTCGTTGATGTGCCCAGTCGTAAGCTTGGTTAGCACCGCGTGCAGAGAAGTGAAGCTCGCTATGCGTACTTGAATAGTGTTCTAAAAAATTCTGAGCCACTTCAAATGCTGGACGCATCATTAAGGTTGAAGCAGCAGAATCAAAATAACGTCTTGGGCCGATGCTGCCATCGACTAAAGGATATTGTGTCTGTTGTCCGATAAAGCTATTTTGAATGAGTTTTAGTAGGTTTGTATTGGGCATCTGAAAAATTTGTATATTTAAATATTTACAATTGTAATCATTATTCGTTTGGCCACAATAGCTATCGTAAACAACTCGCATTACTATAATTTCAATTAGATAATCGTTATAGTTCATTTTCATTTTTCGGTAACCTTAATTTTGCCCCAAATACAAACCTTAGCTTCCCATTTAGTCAACCAGATTGCCGCTGGAGAAGTGGTAGAGCGGCCATCTTCTGTCATTAAGGAGCTAGTCGAGAACAGTCTTGATGCGGCAGCAAAATCTATTACTGTCGAAGTTGAAGCTGGTGGTACTCGACTCATTCGAATTGTCGACGATGGCTGTGGCATTGCTAAGGATGAATTAATATTGGCAATATCTCGCCATGCCACCAGTAAAATTCGTAACTTAGAAGACCTAGAAAAAATAGGCTCGCTTGGCTTTAGAGGAGAAGCCTTGCCCAGCATTGCCTCGGTTTCCCGATTGAGCATTTGCTCTCGTCAAGTTAGCACAAGCGGCACTGAAT
>JBLHWR010000168.1:0-3595 GCA_047629275.1 Gammaproteobacteria bacterium | reverse complement strand
AAACCTGGGTCAAAGATCGCGATCTGTTCATGCAACAAGCAAGGCAATATTCAATTGCCGACACGTTAAAAATATGTGGCATTAGCGCCGATCAATTCAGTCAACTTGCCAACTATTATGCAAAAGCAAAAAACCTCGCTTTGTCGATTGGTAATGGTATAGAACGTGGCCGTAGTGGTGGTTCAGGACTTCGAGCCATTATGAGTATCAACGCACTCACAGGGCATCTCGGAAGACCCGGTGCGGGCATATTTGCCAAACCTGGGTTCGCTTTTTCACTGACACCCAAAGCCTTACAACGTCCAGACTTAATACCAAATGGCACAAGAACTTTTAATATTGTCGATGTTGGTAAGCACCTGTTAGACGAGCAGCTCGATCCTCCCATCAAAGCGGTGTTTATCTACAACCACAACCCCGTTTGTACCCATCCTGATCAAAACCGGATGCGTCACGGCTTGAGTCGTGATGATCTTTTTATTGTTGGATGTGATGTGGTGATGACCGACAGCATGAGTTATGCCGATATTATATTGCCCGCCTCATCTCATTTTGAATTTGACGATATTTATGCGTCCTACGGCCACAGCTATCTACAAAGAGCTGAACCCGTCATTCCAACCGTTGCCGAGTCGTTGCCCAACACCGAGATATTTCGACAGCTGGCTGCACGATTTGGGTTTGATGATCCTTTGTTTAAACAAACAGACCATGAATTGATGGATGCCGCCATTGATCCTTCAGATCCACGATTAAATGGACATCGTCCTAGCCAACTACCGACTGATAGCGCACTGATGATGAATGCCGCCAACAATGAACCGGTATCAATGTGTAATACCGTTAAACCCGCAACAGCATCCGGCAAAGTTGAATTATTCAGCGACGCGCTAGAACAAAAGTTTGGCTTTGGAATTCCTAGATACGATCCGGTGTTGAGTGATTTTCCACTAGTACTTATTTCGCCGTCTTCCTCGAAACGAACCAACGCCACGTTTGGTAGCGATTTGGCTTCTGCTTCACCTGAACACATAGAGATTCATCCTGAAGACGCCAAACTACGAGGCATTGTCGATGGTGCTCAATTACGAACCTGGAATGACTTGGGTGAAGTGACACTGATTGCCAAGGTAACTGATGCCGTGCCCACGGGCGTTGTCTACAGCGCGAAAGGCACCTGGTTAAATACCAGCAATACAGGACAAACCGTTAACGCATTAATTCCTGCAGATATAAGAACTGATATCATGCAGGGTGCTTGCTATAACGAGACTTTTGTTGACTGCGAAACTCGAAATTAGGTATTTCCTTAACTCTCGGGCCTCGAACAAATCATGGTATCGATCAATCCCAAGGAGTGGCTGGAATAAACTGTCCAAAAAACAATATGAATGTACCCCTCCATACATGTTGGGGTAAGTCTAAAGCTATAAAATCGTACTTTTGCTTACTAGTTGATTGATATATTACCTGATCAAATCAACCTTTGACATCTGTCTCAAAATTATTTTCCGTCGCAATGACAACAAGGTTATATTTTTTAAAGTGATAGTATTGAATTCCTATTTTTAACAAGGAGTTGATCTACATGCCGATGTTTATTATCCCTGAAATTCACATTCAGAATGCTCAACTAGTGACTCGTTCTATCTTGGGTGTTGTCGATACCGTCCATAAAATGACGCCACAAGAAGCCGTTAGAAAATTTGCGGATGAAGGCGCCAGCATGCTTCAAATCTTTGATATTGATGCAGCAAAACTACTACCTGACAATAACGAACTATTAATTAAGCAGCTTATTCTTGAATCTGATATCCCGATTCAAGTGTCAGGCGGCATTCGTAGTTTAAGCCAAATCAATGACTGGTTTGAGGCTGGAGCTGCCCGCGTAGCACTTGGCACTATCGCCATTACAGACGCACAATTAGTCACCGAGGCCTCGAATAGACACCCTGGTGGTATTGTTGTTACCTTATCGACTAGCAATGGTTTCGTTTGGATTGACGATGGTAAAACTCAAACCGCCTTTCAGCCGCAAGATATTATCCGAGAGCTTCAGATGACAGGCGTTGCTGGTATTATTCATCGCAACCTTGATTATAATTCAGGTGACTTTTCTGAGGCACTCGCCTTAACCGAACAACTGAGTCATGAAGTCCCTATCCCTGTCTACTCAAGCGGTACGGTGAGGGTACTTGATGATATTGCCCGCATTAGATACATGCCAAATATTAATGGCGCGATGATTGGCCACGCGTTGGTTAGTGGTAATGTCTCGCTAACGACTGCATTAAGCATTGCCGCACAACAGGAAGTTGGCTTAGAACCAGAATCGACAACGCCAATAGTTAGGATGGGCATTCATCGTCCAGTTCATGCTTATCTTGCGGCCTATACTAGGTCACAGGCAAGTAGAGTTTGGAGCCAGGCACTTCGAGAAGCGATCACTAGCGACAATCCTTATATGGAAATTTCTATTCCTCAAGTTGATTTAGAGGCTAATGATCTAGAGTTTTCTGACGAGGAAAAACAGCGTGAATATGAGGTAGCTCTGGATAAAGCCGATATTGTTATAGTGGTTTTAGATGGTGTTGATAGTGAGGCTTGGACAGGGTTTGAATGTGGTTATGCTCGGGCACAGGGGAAATTTATTTACGGCGTAACATCAGAAAAAAATGATGAAGACAACTCTGAACAGAAAAACCCATTTGCAGTAATGTGCGATGAGCTTATCTATTTTGATGCCAGCGATGATATTGAACGTTCACATAGCGAAATTTCTCATGCACTGGCAACCAGTGTCATGGTGAAAAATTTATAGGTCGGTATACCGTTAAATTTAGAAAATGGACCAATTTCTATTAGTGAATTGACTATATTTTTAGCCGAGTAATTACTTGAAATATTTGGAAAATTGAATAATGTTTTAAGGCACGCTGTTAGTAATTATCATTTCTAGCAGCGTGCCTAATCAATATGACCATACCATCCAAAGGTGTCACCTAACCTTCGGGCGCAACGCATTTATAAACAACAAAAGACTGTTTTCCGTCATCAATAACGGTTAATGGGACAATAGTGTCACCTCCCATGTTTGCTGCACTACCACGAGCAATAAGCTCAAGTTCTTTAGTTAATGTCTCAATAGGTCTAGCAATACCTAAGACCTTCGCAGTAATTGAAACATTTGACTGCCCCAACTTGTTACAAGTCGATACTTCTTCCGGTCCCAACACACGAACCTTTTCACCACTCTCAGACAATTTGACAGTGGCACAGCCAGTTACGTATAAACTGCTCACCGTTAGTGCGACTAAAAGGTGTTTGGATATCATTTACTTTGCCTCAATAATTTTCATAAAAATAGTTTGTTAAGATGAATAACATTAATTATAAACACTGTTATTTTTTAATACAAATTAGCTGTTGCAGGTTGACTCATAAAAGGCAATCAAAAGATTAATAGTCCGTTTTAATATCCATCATTCGACTTGAAATGCGAACATCCTTTTCAAAGAAGGTATCAAAAACAGTGGCATAAGCCAGCACCGCTTGTATATAGTTACGGGTTTCTTTATAGGGCACTATTGCAATC
>JBLHWR010000167.1:0-3623 GCA_047629275.1 Gammaproteobacteria bacterium | reverse complement strand
GCGCTGGATGCTTTTAAAAGAAAATTTATGTCGAATTGTAACCTGTATTTCTCAAAACACTAAATGGATTGAAGAAGGGCTCAATAATACTATGATGACAGTAACCAATATTTACGATGGTTTATGAAAAAACAATCACTCAAACCCTAATTAGGGGGAGTGCATATTTTGAAAATACTTCAAAAATTTTTGTATTTGTTTTGATAATGCTAAAGATTTAATAATAAACTATCAAAAATATCAGTGTTAATGAGTTCTAGCCTGTAACTTTAAAAATTGCATCGTTTTATTTCGATTCCAATTAGCCCATATTTCAATTCACGATTCATTGCAAATTAAACTTGGAACGGATGTTGATAAGTGAAGTGATGAATATTGATTTAAATGATCAGAGCTAAAGTGAAAGATTGTTTGTTAGATATGCCGGATACTAAGCATATAGTCAGTTTTTTAGCAGACCCTGACATTCAAAAGCTTGATCTCAAGTTTGATATTAAAAGTTACGACAGGTGTTAAAGCTGATAACCAAAACCTTTGATTATGGTGGTGAACTAGAACATCGTAATAAAGGCTTTGGTGCTATGTCACTTATTCGTTGCCTGGGCGTCGAAAAAATTAGCGAATGATTTGTCAGGCCGATACGGGCTTCGTGCCGATGAACGATATTTTGAGCAGTCACAAGAAGAGCTAGTTGATAAATTCGTCTTTACCGAATTTGTGCCAAATTTTTATGGCGGGTTGCATCAACTTGTATGTCTGGTTGCCGCGCGGCCTTATTAACTTTAGTAGGAATTATTTTAATGATAAGTACATACAATACGATGGGGTCCAATCAGATAAAGACTCTATCGGGTAAAAAAGTAATCGATCTTCGCAGTGACACCGTTACCCGTCCGACTGCAGGGATGTACGATGCGATGATGTCGGCACCAGTTGGTGACGATGTTTATGGTGATGACGAGTCTGTCAACAGGTTGGAGTCAAGCGTTGCCGAACTATTGGGGAAAGAGGCTTCACTGTTTGTTTCGAGTGGCACACAAAGTAATCTGATCGCTGTATTAGGGCATTGCGCTCGGGGTGATGAGCTAATTATTGGTGATGATTATCATATCTACATTGATGAAGCTGGTGGTCCATCGGTTCTGGGTGGGATAGCAATGTGTGCTCTACCGACTAATCACTCGGGTGCATTAACGGTTGCTCAGGTTGAAGCTGCAATTAAGCCTGATGATATCCACTGTCCGATATCTCGATTGTTGTGCTTAGAAAACACGGTGCATGGCAAAGCTCAATCATCAGACCAACTTAAATCTTTAGCCAATACTGCTCGAGCAGCTGGGTTGATGACTCACTTAGATGGCGCACGATTAATGAATGCCTCAGTTGCGTTAGGCCAGTCTCCTAAAAAAATGGCTGAACCATTTGATAGTGTATCGCTGTGTTTGTCTAAAGGCTTAGGTGCCCCAGTGGGTACGGTGCTGAGTGGTACAAAAGCATTTATACGTCGTGCGCGTCGAGATCGGAAGTTGTTAGGGGGAGGTACGCGTCAGGCTGGCATTTTGGCTGCTGCGGGCAGCTATGCCTTGGATAATCATGTTGAACGTTTAGCAGAGGATCATTCCAATGCAAAACGATTAGCTGAGGGTTTGTCTACCATTGAGCGATTAGAAATCAGCCAACAAACCAATATGGTATTTATTTCTCCATCTGATGGCAGACAGGCTAAGCTTCAGTCGTATTTATCTGACCATGGAATAGTCATCAGTGTGGGTGTTCCATCGATTCGATTAGTAATGCACCTTGATGTTAATGAGGTCGATTTAGAGCACATCATTGTTTCGATTCAACAGTTTTACAGACATTAACGAGAGCAGGTTTGCCATTGTTTTAATGGTCGATAATTCTCCAATTCTTTAACCAGATGAGCTGTCTCTATTTTTTAATTAGTGGGCTTTAGCTACTTATCCCTAAGAAGCTCTCACCGGATAGTCTGGTTAATATTCATACATAGGGGAGTGAGAAATAGGGTAAAAATTTAAACGCCAATGATAATTACTTGCAAATAGGAATAAAACTCATTAAGATAAAATTTCAAAGTATTAAACAACAAATGGGGTTAAATAATGACATTACAGCGGGTATTTTTAGTTTCTATATTGAGTGTTGCTAGCGGATTTTCTAGTTTGACTCATGCAGCAACTAATCCATCAGAGCAATCAGTGCTAAAGCATTATGCGGATATTGCACAAGCAGGATATAGTGATTCGCTAGCAACTGCCAAGTTGCTGGAAAACGCGGTTAACCAATTAGTAGTGAAACCAACGACGAAAAATTTAAATTTAGCCCGACAAGCCTGGGTTGCTTCTCGTGTACCTTACCAACAAACGGAAGTGTTCCGTTTTGGTAATCCGATTGTTGATGACTGGGAAGGAAAAGTAAACGCCTGGCCTCTAGATGAAGGCTTGATTGACTATGTAGCCACTAGTTATGGAGAGGCGTCAGATGCAAATAACCTATATTCAGCAAATATTATTGCTAATAAAGAACTATTGCTCAGTGGTAACACCATTGACATTTCAGATATAACGCCAGCGTTGCTAAGCGATACCTTGCACGAAGTTGATGACGTCGAGGCGAATGTTGTGACGGGTTATCACGCCATCGAGTTCTTGTTGTGGGGACAGGACTTAAACGGAACCAATGCTGGTGCTGGAAATCGTCCCGTTAGCGATTTCGATACTGTGAATTGCACCGGTGGTAATTGCGATAGACGCATACAATTCCTGCAAACAGCGGTACAACTACTGATAACCGACCTCGAATGGATGTCAAATCAATGGGGTGCGACAGGTGAAGCTAGAGCGAATATCGAAAACAACGATTCTAGTGCCGGTTTAGCAGTAATATTGACCGGAATGGGCAGCTTGTCTTATGGTGAGTTAGCGGGAGAAAGAATGAAACTAGGTTTAATCTTGCATGGCCCAGAAGAAGAGCATGATTGCTTCAGTGATAACACACACTACTCGCATTACTATGATGCTCTTGGTATACAAAATGTGTATACCGGGCGTTACCTTCGAACCAATGGAAAATTATTAGAAGGTCCTTCGATTGCCGACTTGGTATTGGCAAAAAATCCTGAAGCAGATAATATGTTGCTATCCAAGCTAGATTCAACCATGAGTAAAATGCAGATCTTGGTTGATACGGCAATTAATGGAGAAGCTTACGACCAAATGATCGGTTCTGGAAATACTGTAGGGAACGCGAAAGTGCAAGCGGCAATTTCTGCGCTGACCGAGCAAACTAAAGCGATTGGTGCAGCAGCCGTTGTGTTAGGACTAAATTCTCTTGATATAGAAGGTTCGGATAGCCTTGATAGTCCTCAATCGATTCAATAGTTAATGTCCCGATAATTAACGATGTCTAAGCGTGTTTTTTTAGCGCAGGTGTTAGCCGTATTCGTAGGTAGTGCATTGAGCCTGCTTACGATTGCAGTGACGCCTGACATTTCTCAACCTGAAGTAACTCAATTAGATATTTCTCAGCTTGATTTTACTAAGCCAGAAATAGACGAGCATTTATCAGGTGGCTCTGCTACCTCGTTAAAAACGATTAACCAT
>JBLHWR010000166.1:0-3839 GCA_047629275.1 Gammaproteobacteria bacterium | reverse complement strand
TTGAATGTCAGCACCGTCGGCTGGACCACCGGCTTTCTTTTGAGTTTCGACAATAATACCGGCTAAGTCGCGGGTACGATTTTCAATATCTTTTAGAACATCATCCGCTAGGCGTCGGTGTTCCCAATCAGCCAGTTCAAGCTGAATACGGCCAATCAAGTCAGGGGCCGAGTTATTGGGTGGTTTGACAAAGGTAGAGGTATAAATAGATTCTACTTCGGCCATATCAAAAATTTTGCGCTCAACTTGGGCAACTAGATCGTCACGTTCAGCGAGGGATAGGTTGCCTCGTGCTCGAATATCGACTAGGCCAATATCAGAATCTACATCGGGAAAAAATTCAACCCCATGACCTAGTTGACCATAAACGGTCACGGTCAAAAATAGCACAGCCACGGCGCCCATAAATATCTGGCGAGGGCGATTGAGAGCTCGTTTTAAAAAATGTATATAGCGTCCAGTAAAGCCGGGGATGTCATCAAAGTGTCCTGACTCAGCGGCTTTCATGGTCGCTAGGCTGGCTTCGTTATGATCACCACTTTTACCAATCACTGTACCTATGGTTGGGACTACAATTAACGCCATGACTAATGAAGCGGATAGCGTAAACAGTAAAGTCAGCGGCAGGAACATCATAAAGTCACCGGTCGTGCCCGGCCAAAATAGCAAAGGAAAGAATACCGCGAGAGTCGTTGCGGTTGAGGCAATGATCGGCCAAGCCATGCGTTTTGCCGCCTCGCTATAAGCGTGGAATTTAGACGTGCCCTCTGCCATGCGTCTATCCGCATATTCGGTGACTACGATGGCACCATCAACCAGCATGCCGACACTTAAGATAAGAGAAAACAGCACCACCATATTAAGGGTGTAGCCCATAGCATCTAACAACAGAATACCGATTAAAAAGGAGCCGGGGATGGCCAACCCCACCATAGTTGCTGAACGCAGACCTAGGCTGCCGACAACAATGATCATCACTAAGATGGTGGCGACCAGTACGTTGTTGAATAAATCGTTGAGCATGTTCTGGATATTGTTCGATTCATCTTGGCTGTAGCTTATTTCAATGCCCGGGGGCAATTGTTCTTCTGCTTGCTCAATAATGTATTTAACTTGGCCTAGGGTTTCAATAATGTTGGAGCCGATGCGTTTTTTAACCTCTAACACGACGGCACTCTTACCATTGACGCGTGCAATGTCGCGGCGATCTTTATAGGCCAAACGTCCGACAGCAATGTCGCGAAATGTAACTACGTCGTCCCCAACTACTTTCACTGGCATGTTAAGAATGTCGTTTACATCTTCAATTAGCCCGGGTACTTTCACAGAAAAACGGCCGGCGCCGGTATCTAGGTCACCCGCTGCAACCAGTTGATTGTTATTACCGACCAGGGTGGCCAGCTGAGCAAAAGAAAGGTTGTAGTTGTCCATACGCACTGGGTCGACAATGATTTCAGCCAGCTCTTTGCGCTTACCCACGATGTCGGCGCTTAACACCCCAGTCAACGATTCGATCACTTCTTGTAAGCGATTGGCACTGGCGTAAAGAAGGCCTTCGTCCACGTCTCCAGACAGTGTCACGATCATGACCGGAAATAGTGCTACGTTAATTTCTTTAATGACCGGTTCATCACTGTCTGTGGGCAGTTCTTTCTTGGCGGTATCAACCCGCTCACGGACGTCGACTAACGCTTGGTCAATATCAATATCACCATAGAATTCGAGTATCACTGATAAATGCCCTTGAGAGGCGGTACTGATCATTTCCTTTAAACCATCTAAAGATTTCAATTCACCTTCTAGCGGTTTATAAATAAGACGGTCGGCATCTTCAGGAGAAATGCCTTCATGGCCTACTGAAACATAGACAATGGGTACTTGAATGTCGGGGTTACTTTCTTTAGGGATTGTGATCATGGTAATAATGCCTACGATCATAATTAATGAAAATAACATTAATACCGTACGAGAACGGTGTAGGGCAGCATCGATAAGGTTATTCATTACTCTTGCCCCATCTCAGTAAGGCCTGTTGTTTTATAAACGGGGATAACTTTTTCGCCATAATCAACAAAGCCTTGGCCGACCGTGATCACTTGGGTTTCTTCTGCTAAACCGGTGATCCAAATGCCGGTATTTTCAGCTTTTAAAATATCAATGGCATGAAAAATGACTTTATTATCTGGGGTAATGCCTTTTATTCCAAGCTGGCCTTGATCACTAAGAATCAATAAGGCGGGAGAGATATTATGGGCAAATTGTTTCGGCTGAGGAATGAGCAATTTAGCGGTTAAGCCACTTACCATGGAGCCTGTTGGGTTGATGATTTCCATTTCAATCGGGAAGGTGCGAGTTTGGCTATCGGCTTCGGCGGACATAAAACGAATGCGGCCCGTTACTGAATCCCCAGTTATTAGCAGTGCTTCAGCGTCATCGCCGATATTAATAAAAGAGGCGTCTTTTTCAGCAACGTGACCGGTGACTAAATAGGGTGAGAAATCTAAGACTTTAACAATAGCGGTATTTTCTTTTACGTAGTCACCGAGTTCAACATAGCGCTGGTCAACAATACCCTCAAAAGGTGCGGTAATGCGACTGGCGCTGAGGTTGATTTGAGCATTGGTTAAGTCTGCTTTGGCATTGGCAAGCGCCGTTTCGGCTTGGGCTAACTGCGCTTCATTGAATAGGCCTTTCTTAATCAGCTTTTTGGCTCCCTCAAATTCGAGCTCGAACTGGCGTAAACTGGCTTTCGTTTGCGCGACGCGAGCAGGCCAGTCGCGGGCATCAAGTTCAACGATGAGATCGCCTTGATTAACGCGTTCACCTTTTTGCTTGTGTATTTTTTTCACTTTGCTGCGAATTTCAGATTTTAATTCGACGCTGCGATTGGCCGCTGTTTTTCCTGAAACCGAAATCGAACGTTCAATCAGGTCACCTTGCATACGTTCAACTTGAACTTTGCGCAAACCCTGTTCCATGACCAGAGGGCGTGGATTGATATACTCTTCAGCTTCACTGCTAAGGCCAATTATTATCCAGCCGGTCAGGATAATAATTAATGCAAGGGCTAGTATATGGCCTCGATTTAGGTGGATAGTCATTATTGTTATTCCGCTAGGGTATTAGTATCTAGGTTTCAGTAACTAGGACGCAGTATATTACGTCAGTATCTTGGGCTCGGTTTTCTGAGCGCAGCAATAATTACAGCTATTGGGCAGGGTAACAAGATTTTTCACAAAACGTTTTATTCGGGTTAGTTTCGGATTGCCTGTCAAAGTGCGTATACTGGCGCCAGTTTATACCTCTCTATACATGTGAGCAGAAGAAATTATGGTTTTGGTTCGATTAAAAGGCGCTTCTTTAGCATTTGGCAATCACGTGTTGCTGAACAAAGTAGATTTAGACATTAATGTCGGTGAGCGAGTCTGTGTTTTAGGTCGCAATGGCGAAGGCAAGTCAACCTTGCTGAAAATATTGAATAAGCAAATCAAGCCGGATGAAGGTTCGGTTCAACACAACGATGCGGTAAAAATTGCGGCCTTGCAGCAAGAACTGCCCGTTACCGATCCACAAACGGTTTACGAAGTGGTCTCTTCAGGTCTGGGTGAGTTAGGCACAACAATTTCTGCTTACCATGAAGAAACTTTAAGAGGTGAGCATGTTGATTTGCTTAAGCTTGAACGCCTGCAGCACATCATTGAAGCGAATGACGGTTGGTTATGGCAGCAAAAAGTCGATTCGATGCTTGATCGCTTAGACTTGCCAGGCGATGCAGCTTTCGATTCTATGTCGGGTGGTTGGCAGCGTCGAGTGATGCTGGCGCAAGCGATGGTGTCTGA
>JBLHWR010000165.1:0-3853 GCA_047629275.1 Gammaproteobacteria bacterium | reverse complement strand
TGAAAAAGAAAGGTGACCGTTGGTTTAATACCGGGGATTTGGTTAAACAAATTGACGTCGGCTTTGCCATGGGGCTTCCGCACTATCAATTTGTAGACCGGGTTGGTGATACCTTTCGTTGGCGCGCAGAAAATGTGTCGACTAATGAGGTGGGAGAAATACTAAACGCCTTCGAGCAGATTGAAATGTCTAACGTATACGGCGTTGAAGTGCCTGATGCTGAAGGTAAAGCAGGGATGGCGGCATTAACGCTGAATTCAGGCGAAAAATTTGATGTAAAAGGTTTTTCGGCCTATGTAGAACGTGAACTGCCAGCACATGCTAGGCCAGTGTTTATTCGTCTGCAGCCGCAGGCAGAAACAACCGTAACCTTTAAGCTAGTTAAAGGGGCTTTACGCAAAGAAGCGTATCATTTATACCAAGTAAGCGAGCCTATTTATATTCTTAAACCCAGAACCAGCGTGTACCAGCTGCTCGATAAGGCGACTTATCAGCAAGTGCTTGACGGAACTATTGGGTTTTAAACTTAGAGGAAACTTTGATGATTGATTTATATACCGCACCAACGCCTAACGGCCATAAAGCCTCATGCACATTAGAAGCACTTGAGCTGGAGTACACCACTCACTTTGTGAATATTGGTGAAGGCGAACAGAAGCTACCTGAGTTTTTGGCGCTTAACCCTAATGGTCGTATTCCTGCGATTGTTGATCGCGATGCGGGTGATTTCCCGATTTTTGAGTCGGGCGCGATTATGATTTATTTGGCAGAGAAAACTGGCCGCTTAATGCCAACTGATGCTAAGGGTCGTTCTGAAGTAATTCAGTGGCTTATGTTTCAAATGGGCGGGGTAGGGCCAATGATGGGGCAAGCCAATGTATTTTTTCGTTATTTCCCTGAAAAAATTCCAGCCGCTATTGATCGCTATCAAAATGAAGGTCGTCGCTTGTTTGAGGTACTAGATACAAGATTGCGTGATAACGAATGGTTAGCGGGTGACTACTCTATTGCCGATATTGCTAATTGGTGTTGGGTGCGTACCCATAAGTGGTCAGGAATATCACTAGATGGCTTAGACAATTTACAGCGTTGGAATGACGTGATGTTTACCCAGCCAGGTATGAGTAAAGGAATTGATGTGCCTTTTAGTTTAGGTAACTTACTAGATGATGAAGAAGAGCAAGAAAAGTTTAAAGCCAATGCACGAGAAATGTTGCAAAAATAAGTAAGCGCTTTTGATAGGTAATTGAGGAGGGAAGTGTGATGAAAGTTTTCTATGGAGTGCTGGCGGCTATCTATATCAGTTGGTTTATCTGGTATGGCGGCAGTGGTGAGCCCGTGACTCCCCAAGAATTGAATACCTATATCTCAGCCATGAAAGAAAAGTCATCGAGTGGGCTTGAGAAACAAGCAGAGACAGAAATGCTAATGCGCAGGCTAGCCGAATTTGATACCGGCGATGAATTTCTCATGATAAATCTGATGAAATATCGCAAGCAAGCCCTATATCCAGCAGGTTCACCGTGGTCAGATGACTCGGATGCGCTAGCCGCTGACTCTCGTTATTCAGAGGGTGTGATAAAGGAGCTATTACTACGCGGTAGCTTGCCTGTTCTTAAGGCAAATACTATCGGTGCGTTTCTTATCGACGAGGATTGGCGTGATTGGGATGATGTCGCTATTGTGCGCTACCGTAGTGTTAAAGACATGTTAGACATGATTGTAGGCATGGCAGATAGTGGATTAGCTACACACAAGTCTGCGTCGATGGAGCAAACCCATGTGTTTCCAGCACAGCCGGTAATTAACCTCTTTTCGGTGCGCTTATTGTTTGCTTTGTTACTATTTTTTATCGCCACAGTGACTACTTTAGTGGCTAAAAAAATGCGTTAATTGACATGGCGTTATATATTGACATAAATAGTGACAATATATAATAATGCTTCCTTAAGGATTGAGGAAGTAAGAGATTATGAGTGAGTCAATTAGGCAGGTGCGCCTAGCGCAACGCCCAGAAAACCTCCCAACCGCAGACACTTGGCAATTTACTAGTGATGCGATTAAAGCACCTGAAGACGGTGAGATTTCAGTAAAACTCCATTACCTATCTGTTGACCCAGCAATGAAGGGTTGGATATCAACCAAGAAGAGTTATATAGAACCAGTAGAAATTGGTGAAGTAATGCGTGGTTTTGGCGTGGCCGAGGTTATCGACTCCCGCTCTGACTATTATCAGGTGGGTGACTTTTGCACAGGTTTTACCGGTATTCAGACCCATGCTACTTGTCATAGTAAAAGCTTAAGAAAAATTGACCCAAACTTTGCACCGCTTAGCCGCTTTATGGGTGGCTTAGGCATGCCGGGCTTTACTGGCTATTTTGGCTTGTTAGATATTGGTAAACCTCAACAGGGCGATACCGTTGTTGTTTCTTCTGCCGCAGGTGCTGTTGGCCATGTGGTTTGCCAAATTGCAAAGTTAAAAGGGTGTCGTGTTGTTGGTGTTGCTGGCGGGCCAGAAAAATGCGGCTATCTTCGTGATGAGTTAAAACTTGATGCGGTAGTTGATTACAAGCAAGGCAATATAGCCCAGCAGTTAGAGCAAGCATCCCCCGATGGTATTGATGTCTATTTTGACGCGGTAGGCGGTGAAACATTGGACGCGGTATTAATGCTAATGAATCGTCTGGGGCGAATAGTACTTTGCGGCGCGATTTCCCAATACGGCGATATGGATAAACAAGTTGGGCCGTCAAACTATATGCAGTTGATAGCCCAAAGTATTGTGATGCAAGGTTTTACCATGCGCGACTATATGCACCGCACTAAAGAAGCGGTAGTCGATTTACTTACTTGGGAAGCCGAGGGAAAAATAAAATTCCGTGAGCATATTCTTGAAGGCATCGATTGTTTCCCAGACGCGGTTGATATGATTTACCAAGGTAAAAACCATGGCAAGTTAATGATTAAGTTGAGCGATTAACTGCCAATGTCTAATGGAATTATCAGTCTTTATGCTGCCCCAATGTCTTTATATTCTGGCAAGGTAAGGTCTTATCTGCGCAAGCAGGGTATTGCTTTTACTGAAGTTATGCCGGGGGACGCCAGCTTTAGAGAAAATATTATTCCTAAAACCAAGCGCGGCATTGTGCCTGTGGTGCAGTTGCAAGCTGGCGAGGTGATTCAAGATAGTGTGGATATTATTGACCACTTTGAGCAATCCCCGCACGCCAAATTTTCGGTTTACCCCACTACACCCAAGCAGCGTGTTGCGGCATTAATGATTGATATGTTTGGCAGTGAAGGCATGTTAAAAGTTGCCATGCATTATCGCTGGAATTTTTTAGAACATAACGAAGCCTTTATAACTATGGAGTTTGGTGATCATATTGTACCGGGTGCTACGCCTGATGTGGTTCGCGCAATGGCACAAAAGGCGATGGCACCCATGCAGGCATATTTGCCGATGTTAGGTGTGAATGAAAAAACAATCCCCGCGATTGAAGAGCATTACCTAGAATTTTTAGCTCTGCTTAATGCCCACTTTGAGCAGCACCCATATCTGTTAGGTGGCCTGCCATCGGTTGCTGACTATGGTTTGATGGGACCGCTGTACGCGCATTTATCGCGTGACCCATATCCAAGTTTGATTATGAAAAGCAAAGCACAGCGAGTCTATCGCTGGGTGGAGCGCATGAATGCAGAGAACGCCGACATACCAGAGTACTCAAATTATCTACAGCACTTTTTTGCAGATGATGAAATTCCATCAACGCTACAAGCCATTCTTGATTTTATCGGCAAAGATTTTTTGCCTGAACTTAAATGCACTGTCAGTAATATAGATGATTGGTTA
>JBLHWR010000164.1:0-3897 GCA_047629275.1 Gammaproteobacteria bacterium | reverse complement strand
TGGTCCACCAATGGCCATACTAAGGTCCATAATACTGATCGTTTGACCGCGAATATTCGAAATACCCCTAACAACGGGGTGAGATTTCGGCACTATCGACAGCCTTGGGCACTGTAATACTTCCCGCACCTTGAAGACATTGATACCGTAAAGTTGCTGACCACCCAATCGAAACATTAACAATTCCAATCGGTTTCGCCCCGCTAGCTGGGTACGCTGGTCGACCGACGCCATTACACCGGACATAATCTACTCCTATAATTTCGATAATTAATACTAACTTTGTCGGCCATGGACACAAAGACTTTAATAGAGATTAATGGCTCGTTAATTGCTTGAAGTTTAATATATAGACAATATAACCTAATTTTTTGTTTTTGAGCCATTAAACGTCATAATTTTGGCTTTTTTTATTCAACTACTATTTTAGTCAGACAGTTACAGGAAAAAGATTGAATACGCGCAGACTAATAAAGCCTCTAAATTTGACTCTAGCTTGCCTAGGCTTGATTATAATCGCTGATACAGTAAAAGCTGATAAATATCAGAGTCTTGAATCTATTAGATTTCAGGCGGAAGAATACATCATGCAATTTAATTACAAGACACCTTACCTACCTGAATTTAAAATGAATTATCTCGATAGTCGATTGAAGCTTGCGAGCTGCAATGCACCGCTGCAGATAGAATTTTCTAACCATCAAAAAATCTATGGTAGCACATCACTAAATATCGATTGCCAAGATTCGCCAAAGTGGCGTATTCGTTTACCCATAAAGGTCGATGTATTTGATGATGTAATAGTAGCGCAACGGCCTTTTAGCAGAAGTCAAAAAATTGACAAAAACATGCTGGGATATGAAAAAAGAAACATTTCTTTGTTAAATCAAGGTTTTTTTACTCAGATTAATGATTTAAAGCATACAGAATCCAAACGAAACTTAAAAAGAGGCAGTGTTTTAAATCAGAACAACACTCGCCCATCTGAAATCGTGAAATTAGGTCAAAATGTGACCTTGATTCTCGACTACAAAGGCATCAGCATTAGAACGTCTGGAAGAGCATTACAATCAGCACGAATCGGGCAGCTTGTTAAGGTAAGAAATTCGAAATCTCAAAAAATTGTTGAGGGTGTCGTCTTTGGTGAAGGTTTAGTGAAAATTAACATATGACTTTCATAAAACCTATTTGGTTTGTTAGCAATGCACTAAAACGAGCCCCTACATTTTGGATTACTAATAGTAATTTAAATAAAGATAAGTTAACGCAAAATAATCATCAATTAAATTTAACTTTATCCACTCAGAGCCGACTTATTAATAAACCAACGTTTAAATTAAGGAGCGTTTGAAATGACAGATGCCATCATTACACAAAATAGATTACAGTCGGCCACAATAAAATCAGAAGCAAAACCAAGCGCTGAACCTGATTTAGGCCAACCCCCCGTTGGCGCTAACAATACACCTACGAACTCTGGCGCAGCGGCTATTGTAAAGTTAAGTAGCTCGAATGTTTTAAATGACCTGAATACCTCAATTACGCAACAGCCAGAAGTCAACAAAACTAAAATTGAGTCGATTAAATTGGCGTTAGCTCAGGGTGAGTACCAACCTAATGCAGAAGTAATAGCTAAAAAATTTAGTGAAATAGAAAAGTTATTACCATGAGCTCGGCTATGCCCAGACAATGCCAACAAGCGCTGAGTCAACTATTTCAAACACAACTAGCAAGAGTTGATGAGTTAAACCTTTTTTTAATTAGGTTAAAGGCATCAATAGCTCAAAATGATAGCGAGGCTATCAACACCACGTTGTATGAGAATAATCTGCCCATCAATGAAATTGAAGAGTTCGAAAATAGTAAAAATAAACTTTTAAATCAATATGGATTCGAAGTTAATATTAAAGGCCAAGCAGCCTGTATTAAATGGTGCGATAATGATGAAGGAATTCTTTCTAAACAATATAAACTTTTATCCGAGTCTTTAATTCAGTTGCAAGAATCTATTCAAATCAACGCGTTACTCGTTAACAAAGGTCAGGATCGAATTAGACGTTCAGTCAACCTACTCACAGGCCAAGTTAATAATGAAAAATCAAGCACTTATTCTAAAAATGGGCAGACTAATCTCACTGCCAACAAGCGCAGTATTTCTCAGGCTTAGGGCTTAGCATCTAACGGTCTGAATTCAAAATCCAAGTAAATGATTTGTAATTTAGTCACGTAATTTGTCAAGTTGCTAAGTAGAGTCAACTAATAAATCATAACTCATTGGAAAATATGAATTAATTAGGTTTATTTGGTATAATATCGCACGAAAAGTAACGTAAACACCTCAAAAGGCTTGCACCATGATTCGCTCCCATAGTCATAATTAACTAACCCTGCCTGAATTCGACTGGCCTTTTCAAGCTGATATCGATGAAAAGAATCGCTGGGTCACATTAAGCAGGCTCATTCCCTAGGATGCCTTGTCGGGAACTTATTGTCAAAAACTGAGTGTGACACAAGGTCACCCAGCAAAAAATGCCCGCCTTGTGATTGGCGCTGTTATTATAAAACATGAACTGTGTTTGTCTGACGAAGAAACGGTTTGCCAGATACAGGAAAATCCTTATTTACAATACTTCGTCGGGCTACCTGGCTATCAAATGAAGGCCCCCTTTGCGCCCTCGCTATTGGTTGAAGTTCAAAAGCGAATGGGACAGGGCGTTTTTGATCGATTCTATGAAGCGATCATTGAGCAACTAGACCAGATCCAGCCGAGGCACATGCCACACTCTAGCCACGATGATGAAGATTCAGATAATCAAAATTCGCCAACAGCAAAATAAGAGGGCAAACCGACGCACCAAGGAAAATTGATCCTAGACGGCACCGTAGTTGAGCAAGCAATCCGCTATCCCACCGATTTGGGTCTACTTAAAGAAGGCCGAGAATTGACAGAGACATTAATCGATATATTGCATGCAAACACAACGCTTAAAAAGAAACCGCGAACCTATCGAGAGAAAGCCCATTCGGCCTATCTGGCTATCGTCAAACAAAGACGCCCGAGTAGCAAAGTGATACGTAAAGGTATACGGCAGCAATGCCAATACCTACGCGTAACCTGGGCCATATCGAGACCTTACTCACACATTGGCCTGAAGGCACGCAACTCACTATTCCTAACTGGTTATTGCGCCACTACTAGGTGATTCAACACCTGTATCAACAGCAATGGGAGATGTATCAAACCAAGACAAAGCATTGTAACTATCGCATCGTTAGTGTCAGTCAACCACAGGTATGCCCAATCGTGCGGGGAAAGCAAAACAAACCCGTCGAGTTTGGCGCACGTGAACGAGCTTTGATGGAACGCTTTCAAAGAAGGAGAAGGTTTAAAGAGTCAGGTTGAGGCCAATAAAGAGCGTACTGGATACTATCCAGAATCGCTACTGGCTGACCCACTTTACGGTACGTAGAGATAATCGAAAATACCTCAAAAAAAGGCATTCATTTTACAAGTAAGACACTGGGCCGGCCAAAGAAAGTAACAGACCAAAATCGAGCTGAGCTCAAGCAGGAAAAGAAACAACGATGCGAGGACTACCGTCAACGCATCCCAATAGAAGGTAAGTTTGGGCAAGGCAAACATGCTTATCAGCTCGGCTATATCCGAGCTAAGCGTGCGGACACCTCAGTGGCCTGGATCAACAGCATATTCCTAGTGATGAATCTGATGGTCTTGCTTAAGATCGTTTTTGCGCCCTGGAAACAGGTGATGCTCAACACCCTATTGCGTGTATGGTGAACGTCTGGCGAATACCACATGGTCGTGTTTTTCGGACTATGTTAAATCAACATTCCATGGCAGCAGATGTTCAATGCCTTCAGGATTCCTCGGTAGTT
>JBLHWR010000163.1:0-3910 GCA_047629275.1 Gammaproteobacteria bacterium | reverse complement strand
CTGAGTGCACCCGTAAATGAACAAAATGGGCAGGTGCAGGCAGCTTTTCAATCATTTCTGGCGTATCAACAGGACTGGTCATGGATCAAGATCGACTATGCAATAAAGTGTGCTTTGATTGTACCTATTCAACCATGAATAATCATCTACTCTTATTAACTAACCCTTGTTAAAATAGGGGCCATAATGGCAACAACGCCACTCAAAAAGTCTTCGTCAAACATAGACCTATGACCATTACAGTAAAGGAATTGCCCGTGCAGCCAAGAGTTAAAATACTGCTCGCTTACCTTTTTATACTCAGCTTAGGACTCGCGATTTCGGTAACTATTTTCATTACCGGACGCCAAGTGACCAGTGTCACGACGACCTTAATTGAAGAAAAGCTACCACGACTTCAAATAATCAATGAGTTGTATTTAGCTATTATCGAACGTGAGCGCTTACTCTATGAATATTATGCCACCACCGACAGTACCAAAATACTGTCACAACTAACTGAACTAGACCATAGATTCAGTGCTTACTTCCATCAAATTGAGCTTGCCTTCCCAAACTCTGAGGCCATCAGCAACATTCGCTATGGTGATGGTATGGTGCGTGAGTTAACTCAGCAGCTGGATAATAATTTACAACAGCCTCAGGTGGATTGGGATAGTGCGCGCGCACAGCTAGTAGAGCTGACTGAAACGGGTCGAAGAATATTACCCGCGTTAGAATCTTTAGTCGCGCAAGTGAATCAAGAGGCTTTCCAAAGCGGAGAAGATACCCGTGCCAGTACAGAACTAAGCACTCGCTTGGTGATCAGCTTCAGTATCTTCGTCATCATTATCGCGGCATTTGTTGGTTACTACGTGAACTCTTACATCACTGAAACGATCAATCGACGCCGACTGGCTATGTTTGCCGAGCGCAGCCCAAATCCCATATTAAGTTTTAACTGGCTAGGACAGCTCAGTTATAGCAACCCAGCTTGTTTTAAACTGATGGAGCAGCAAGGTAATCACTCGAAAAGAGTTGAGAGTTTGCTGCCCGACTGCTTTCAAGACAATATATTGAAACTGCAAAAATCCAATAGTAATTACTCTCAATGGATTAGCGAAATAAGTGACAATTGTATTTTAGAATACTCGTTATCGTTACTCCGCGATCTCGATACTTGCCACCTTTACCTTGAAGATATTACCGAACGAACACAAGCACAGGCGCGACTAAAGCATGAGGCCTACCATGATGCTTTAACTGATCTACCCAACCGCCGCTATTTTTATGAACACCTCAATGAACTGGTTGCTAATAATCATAGCTCACCGTTCGCATTAATGCTGATCCATATCGACCGCTTTGATCTTGTGACCTCCAGCGCCGGATTTCAAACGGGTGATCTACTTATGCAAACTGTCGCCAAGCAGTTACAAGTATTCTGTCAGGGTTACTGCAGTGTTGATCTGGGCAATAAACTTTATCGACTCGATTCTAATAAGTTTTCATTATTGCTCGACAAACTTCCAGAGCATAAATTTTCTGAAAAACTC
Organism: Gammaproteobacteria bacterium; assembly: GCA_047629275.1. Classification (GTDB taxonomy): domain Bacteria; phylum Pseudomonadota; class Gammaproteobacteria. The sequence continues at coordinate 2,375 of JBLHWR010000163.1, read as the reverse complement.
GCGATTGAATTACGCCAGAACCTAAGCCATTCAATTTGTATTGAAGGAAAAGAATTCTACTTAACATTGAGCATCGGCATTAGTCACTACCCATCGCAAGGATCTGAAGGTGAGACTCTGTTGGCGAATGCAGATGCCGCATTAACACGGATAAAAACTGATGGTGGTGATGGCATATTATGTTACAGCCAAGACATTCAAGATAAAGAACAAGCTTGGATTATTATTGAACGAGACTTGCGTACAGCGATTGATAAACAACAACTGGAATTATTTTACCAGCCTAAAATACAGGCTTTTCAGCATCAAATTTGTGGCGTTGAAGCATTAATTCGCTGGCGAAAAGAGGATGGTAAGATGATTTCGCCGTTCGAATTTATTCCTGTTGCTGAACAAACTGGGTTAATTATCACCATTGGTAATTGGGTCATCGAGCAATCCTTTAAGCAGCTAAAAGATTGGCAAAATATCTTCGCGAAACAAGGTTCCTTAAAACTATTAGAAAGCTTCTCTATAGCAGTGAATTTATCGGCTAAACAGTTTCAGCACCCAGACTTCATTTCCAATATCAAACAGCACCTATTAAAAGCAGAAATAGAAGCAAAATTCATTGAACTAGAAATAACAGAAAGTCTATTAATTAATGACATCGAGCAAAGCATTCAAATCATGCATCAGCTTAAAGATATCGGTTTCAAACTATCCATTGATGATTTTGGAACAGGTTATTCGTCGTTAAGCTATTTAAAACAATTCCCTATTGATACGCTCAAAATAGATCGGGCTTTTGTTATGGATATAGAAAACAATGATGACGATAAAGTATTAGCCAAAAGCATTATTGATCTTGCTCATAACTTAAACCTTACCATAATTGCAGAAGGGGTTGAAAATCAACAGCAGCTCGCCATTATTGAAGAGCTTGGTGCTGAAGAAATCCAGGGTTTCTATTTCAGCAAGCCGAAGCCGAGCATTGACATAGAAACAGAATATTTTAAAAAATCTAAAATCATTATTGCTGATTCATAAAAAGCTGATCTTCTAACGATTGGCCGTGAGTGATTTGGCGGTAAGAAATTCCATGCTGCGCTAATAGCTGTAACAACTGTTGGTCTAGTATAGGATTTTCGCTGTAATTATAACGAATTATCAACTCATCTCCCTGCTTCGTTTCAACCTGAAAAACTGCTTTTAGCTGTTTTATTTTGTCATCAAGTGTTGCGCTCTTAATCGCTAAGCGCAACGTTAAATAAGCCATAGATTGCTGCACTTCTGACTGACCAATCATTTTATGTGCTTTTAATTCGCCATGGTCTAAATGCAGAACCTGATCGCATAAACGCTCTAATTCTGCCAAGTTATGTGAACTAATCACAAAGGTAGTTTCACCCGACAACGCCATGACTTGCTGTCGAATATTGCGAGCATTCTCTGGATCTAAGCCTGCAGTCGGTTCATCTAATAGCACCAACTCAGGCTTGCCCATTAATGCTTGGGCAATGGCGACGCGCTTTTTCATACCATGACTTAACGCGGTCATTTTTTCTTTGGCCGTATCACTGAGATGCATCAATTCTAAAACTCGAGCCGCTTCCTTAATGCTTTCATTTTTGCCGAAGCCCTGTAGTCGGGCAAGAAAACTCAGCTGCTGGATAATCGTTAGATTAGGGTCAAACATCGCATCTTGGGGTAAAGCACCAATGCAACCGATTAATTCAGGGCTGCCCACTTTATAACCTAAAATTTTAGCCTCACCCGAAGTTGCTGGCATATAACCCGCAAGAATACTGAACAAGGTACTTTTACCCGCGCCATTAGGACCGACTAAAGCAATGGGTTGCCCTGCTTGAATTTCAAAACTGACGTTGTCTAACGCTTTTTTATTGCCATACGTCTTAGTCAAATCATGGCATTCAATTAAAGAACTCATATTGCCTGCCTTCTAAATAGTCCATAGCCTAATAATAAAAACCCCAATGTTTGCATCGCAGGATGCCATACGGTGAACAGTGCTATCGTAGGATTGAGCCGAGATATTTCTGCGACTTGAGCGCCCGGTATCCAGTAATTTAATAGCGACAAGAAAGGAAAATACGAAGCGGCAACATTCACAATTAATCCACCCAGTAGCAGTATCATAATTGCCATTAAAGAGGCCATGCGCACAGAATTCATTAAAACCGACAATAGGCTCATTAATGCAATAAAAGGACAGACAACGAACACTAGATTTAATAATAACAAGGGAATGATTTTCAATCCCTCTAACCAAAGTTGTGTACTGTTAAAGATCAGTAGCAAGTAGGTAATTACGAGAGTCATTACTATTAGGCAGGTTTGGATGAGTAAGTGGCCGATAAATCGGCCAAAGAAAA
>JBLHWR010000162.1:0-3920 GCA_047629275.1 Gammaproteobacteria bacterium | reverse complement strand
ATGCAGGACAACATCTATTATGTGGCACAGCGCCAAGTCTTCCCGATTCTTATACCGAAGCAATTCACGGTATGGAGATTGGTGTGGGGGCTGGCTCTTGCGGAACAGCAGCCTTTATTAACGAGCGTGTCATTGTTGATGATATTCAGACCCACCCTTACTGGGTCACCTTTAAAGGACTGGCATCTAAAGCAAAATTGGGCGCCTGTTGGTCGGAGCCAATACGATCAACAAAAGGGGAGGTGCTCGGCACTTTTGCGATCTATCACCACGACACACATAAACCAACAGAAGCTGACATTGACTCGATAGAACAAGCAGCGGGCTTTGCCAGTATTGCAATTGAGAAAACTCGAGCCAATTCAGTATTAATAGCGAGTGAAAACCGTTTACGTCTTGCACTAACGGTAACGAAACAGAGCTGGTTCGAACTAAATATTCAAACAGGGGCTACGTTAACGAGTCCGGAGTACGCCAAGCTACTGGGGTATGATCCAGATGAATTTCAATACGACTCTCAAGAGTGGCAAGACAACCTGCATCCGGACGATTATGACGCTGTAATGGCTGCCTATCAAAATGGCTTGAGTCAAAGCAATGTGTTCTCTATGGAATATCGTCAGCGTACGAAAAGTGGGGATTGGCTCTGGTTAAATACAACGGCTGAAGTTATCGAGTGGAGTTCATCGCAACAACCGTTAAAAGTGATTGGTATTGATACTGACATTAGCGAACATAAAGAAGCCGAACAAAAACTTGAACGAATTGCCCATTACGATTTACTGACCAACCTTCCTAACCGGGTATTATTGTTAGACCTTCTCAATCAAGCCATGGCGCAGTGTCAATCTCTCAATCAGTGTTTAGCCATTGCATTTCTAGACTTAGATGGCTTCAAAGCAGTCAATGATACCCATGATCACGATATCGGGGACGAACTACTCATTATCGCGTCACAACGCATGACAGCAGCTTTACATGAAGGTGATACGTTGGCTCGGATTGGCGGTGATGAATTCGTCGCTGTGATGAAAAATTTGGATAAGATCGAGGACAGTGAACCTGTATTAGAAAGATTATTAAAAGCTGCTGCTGAACCTGTTGCCGTAGGTGATGCCGTAATGCAAGTTTCAGTCAGCATTGGTGTTACTTTTTATCCCCAAGACGATGTAGACGCAGATCTACTTATCCGTCACGCAGACCAAGCCATGCATGTCGCTAAGCAAGCGGGCAAAAACCGTTACCACTTGTTTGATGTCGCACAAGATAATGTAATGAAGATTCAGCGGCAAAGTATAGGCGATATTCGTTCCGCTATGAGCCGACGCGAATTTGTACTGTACTATCAACCCAAAGTGAATATGAATACTGGGGAAGTGGTCGGCGCAGAAGCTTTAATCCGCTGGCAGCATCCTGAGCGTGGTTTAGTGCCACCTTTAGCGTTCTTACCCGCAATAGAAGGTCATGCCATTAGTCTTGAGCTGGGCGATTGGGTCATAGATACCGCATTGAACCAGATAAGCCACTGGTGCAGTATGGGGCTCCAGATGCCTGTCAGCGTCAACGTTAGCGCCTATCAATTGCAATGCGATAACTTCACCACCCGATTGGCAGCCTCGTTGGAGAACCATCCTGAGGTGAACCCATACTTTTTAGAATTAGAAATACTCGAAACTAGTGCATTAAATGACATCAAAAAAGTGTCTGACACCATGAATGCCTGCCTGGATCTGGGCGTACGCTTTGCCTTAGATGACTTTGGTACCGGGTATTCATCACTTACTTATCTCAAGCGCCTGCCAGCACACTTGATTAAAATCGATCAGAGCTTCGTGCGGGACATGTTAGAAGATGCCGACGATTTATCGATTGTTGAAGCCGTTATTGGTTTAGCTAAAGCATTTCAGCTTGAAGTAATTGCTGAGGGTGTAGAAACGATTGATCATGGCCTATCACTGTTGCAACTGGGTTGTGAATTGGCGCAAGGTTACGGCATTGCTCGACCGATGCCTGCTGATGATCTTCCTGAGTGGGCATTAAACTGGAAAGCAGATGATGCTTGGCTGGCAATAAATCCTATAGAGACGAATTGAATCAGACATTGTACTTAAGTACTTAACTGGAAATTGCTTTACAACGTTGGGCTATGAATATCAGCTTTGGAACCAGGTTCTCCTTTTAAACTTATTGAACCGGCGACTATTATATCAACAAACCGTGCGGAAACGCTGTTTTGGATACAACAATAATTCCCAACTGATGACTCTACCAATTGTAGTTCACTGCAGATCACAAGCCATTGACACGCTGCCAGAGTTTGACCTTATACAGTTAGCGTAACTTAGATATATTAAGGTTTAAGCTGGTCAGCGTATTTTCAATATTTTTTGACATCGATACCCTCAGTAACAGAAAGCGAAAACAAAGGACTCATCAGGGTGTCGCAGTAGAGAAAATATCTTCTAATGTTAACGTAGATGTTAGCAAGACATCCGCATTTTTTAGCCCAACATAACCCGGCAATTCCGCATAAAACTCGTCCGAAGTCATATTGAACGTTTCGGCAAATAGTGCTTTCCACGTTTCTTTATTAGGATTGGCCATCATATAATCCTGCAATATTAATTGAAAAGATTTTTCTTCTGTGATGCCTGATAATAAGAGTTCCTTCGCCAATACTAAAACAAGAAAAATTGAAGAACTATAGTTGGTATCGATATCCCCGGACGCGGCATGAGTTTCGAACTTTGCTGGTGATTCTAAAACATCATTGTGGACATCGTTTTGGTTCTCAGCGGTGTAGCTAATACCGTAATGTTGTTAGATGTATATTCCTTCAACCCTAGCTGCTCTAGCTGCTGTGCTGTCATAACTGCTAAACTCCCCTCCCAGGACAGCATGAGTACATATTATGTCGATGGCAGACTCCATCATTATCTTCGACTTTGAAACAACCGGACTTTCACCTGATATGGGTGATCGCATTATCGAAATTGGTGCTGTACGCATAGAAAAGGGTCACATTGTGGATCAGTTTCAGGCGCTAATGAACCCAGGAAGCCGTATTAGTTCGTTTATTGAAGACTATACAGGTATTACCAACGCCATGCTGAGAGACGCAGATTCATGCAGCAATGTCATGTATCGCTTCGCTGACTTTATCTCAAACTCAAATATGGTGGCCCATAACGCTTCGTTTGATAAACGATTTTTAGATTCAGAACTTCAGAACATTGGACGTAGCTATAGTGGCGAAATCACCTGCTCTCTGCTGGCCTCTCGCAGACTGCTCCCAAGCGCGCCTGATTATAAATTGGGAACACTCGTTAAATTTTTATGTATAGAAAATAGCGGTAGCTTTCACCGCGCACTCTACGATGCAGAAATGACTGCCAAAGTCTGGGTTGCAATGCTGTCCACCGTTCGCGAACACTACTCCCTTGCCAACATTCCGTTCTCACTTATCCAAAAGATAAATAAAACCCCTAAAAAGTCGGTTTCGAAATTATTAGCCCGAATGGGTAATATATCGTTATAACGTCATAATATAGGTTATTGGATTGGAGCTACCTTCCATTATAGTGGTTGATTGTGCACGACCACACAACCCCAACAGCAAATAAATTTCCTTGGTGATTAGATTAATACCCCCACAGGTCGATAGCGAAAGTTATCAAATCAAAACACTATGAATTTGTATTAGGAAATCGACGCTTGTTTTGTGTGGATTTGTGCCTCAACCCCAACCTGAGTTAATAGCAGCAGGAGGGAAAACCCATCAGGCATAAAAAAACCCAAGCAATGTCAACTGCTCAGGTCTTATATATGGCGGAGAGCGAGGGATTCGAACCCTCGATACGGATTAACGTATACACCCTTAGCAGGGGCGCGCCTTAAGCCACTCGGCCAGCTCTCCAAAT
>JBLHWR010000161.1:0-4113 GCA_047629275.1 Gammaproteobacteria bacterium | reverse complement strand
CTATACCCAAAAGAACCTTTCAACACTAGGTGAAGGGGGAATGGTGACTTGTCATAAAGAGGCGCTTTATGACAAATTAAAACTGTTTCAAAACCATGGGGTTGTATACCTTAATCATTATCAGAACCCTACAACAATGGCTAGGCCATGGCTAAGGGAATGCATTGAGCCTGGTTATAACTATAGGATGTCTGAAGCTGCTGCCGTTGTGGGTCGTTCACAGTTAAAAAAACTGACATCGATGAATGCCCAGCGGGAAATATTAGCGCAGCAATATATTACATCTCTTGCTGGAGTAGAGGGAATAATAACGCCACTGATGCCTGAAAAAAGTGTATCAGGCTGGCATTTTTTCGTTATTAGGGTTAGCAATGATTTTCCGTTGAATCGGGATGTCCTATACAAAAAAATGGGCGAAAAAAGTGTACAATGCAATGTGCATTATACGCCGCTATACAAATTCAAACCGTTCTTAATCAATGAATCATACCAACAGGACATGTTTCCAAATGCAGAATTATGTTATGACCAAGTCTTGAGTTTACCTCTTTATCCGACCATGACGACTGCAATGGTAGACTATGTATGTGTAATCATTAAGGAATTAGCTAATGAGCAAGGTTGAAAGAAGCCAAAATTTATCTAAACAAGAGCAAACAAGTTTTTCGAATATGCAAAATCTGTATCAGGGCTCACCGATTCCGCCATCGGAGCAATTAAACAACTTAGGTGTTTATTTACGACGTCAAGATTTGACTCGGATTTTGTTTATTTCTGAATTATTCGAACTGTCACTTCAAGTTCCCGGTGATATTTATGAGTTTGGTGTGCGCTGGGGGCAGAATTTATCTCTATTCAGTTCATTGCGAGGAATTCATGAGCCCTATAACTTCACACGAAGAATATTTGGTTTTGATACATTTGAAGGGTTTGTTGGCACAGAATCAAGAGATGGGGCTCACAGCATAATTCGAGAAGGAGCCTATGCCGTAAGTCATGGATATGAGAATCACCTTGATGCGGTTTTGCATGAACATCAAAGTTTGAGTCCAATTAGCCATATCAAGCGGTTCGAATTAATTAAAGGTGATGTAACCCAGACATTGCCAGAGCATTTGGATAAGTACCCTGAAAGTATCATCTCACTAGCGTACTTTGACTTTGATATTTTCAAACCAACCGCCGAAGCACTCAAAATGATCAAAGAACGTCTGGTGAAAGGAAGTATCGTCGCTTTCGATGAAATCAATCACAGCGTTTATCCAGGAGAGACCGTCGCTATAAGAGAAGTTCTGGGGCTGAATAATCTTAGACTTATTCGACCCAGATTCAGTTCGACTCAAGCGTACTATGTCTATGAGTGACGCAAAAGTCGTTCCTATAGTATTGTTTTGCAATAATCAGGTCGGTTATTGGACACTCAGATGGCTGCTTGAAAACCAATACAATCTTGTGGGGGTAGTTATGCATACTGCTTCTGATGCATATTTTTACGATAAAATACAGGGGCTGTTAGTTACCACTAATACATATTATATTGAGTATGACAATGATCATCAAAAATTGTCAGACTTTTTAGATAACATTGAAACTCATGTCGGTTTGTCAGCATACTTTGGTTACATTCTAGCCCCAGCTCACATTCAAGCTTTCAGCGCCGGTATCGTTAATATACATGGCGGCTTTTTACCGCATTGCAAAGGCAAAAATCCAAACGCTTGGGCGATTATGGATGAGGTTAAGGCTGGTGTCACCTTGCATCAAATTGATGAGAAAATTGATGAAGGCAAGCTTATCGCTCAAGCTGAAATACAAGTCTTACCTGATATGACCGCAAAAGATTTATATTTGTTATTAGAGACCGCTAGCTTTGATCTTATCACTTCCGAATTTCCCAATTATATTTGCGGAGAATCGGAACTAACTGATTTCGATGATGTTGAAGGTTCTTATCATGCAGGTAAAGATTTGGCAGATCTCAAGTGTTTAGATTTGGATGCACCAACAACAGCCAGAAAAGTATTGAAACAACTTAAGGCTGCAACGTTTCCGCCTTTCCCAGGACCTTACTTTATTGAAGATGGAACTGAGTATCGAATTTCCATAGCAATAGATAGAGTGTTAAAGTGACATGGATTCGCCACTCCTTTCTATCGTAATACCGACTTATAACAGACCATCTACGTTGGCTAATTGCTTAGAAAGTATTGCTCAACAACGAGATTTCGATGATTTTGAAATCGTAATTGTAGACAACGCGACGCCCGTTCCTCATGAAAACGAGCACCTAGTTAGTTGCTATAAAACACGATTCGAGAAACGTGGGATAGTAATTAATTATACTCGGCATAAACGAAATGTTGGTATTGTTAATAACAAACATGCAGGTGTGAAACTGGCCACGGGCAAGTATGTTATTGTGACTGACGATGATGATTTCTATTTGCATAAGCTTTTTTTTTCTAACGCCATTTCGGCATTGCTGGCAAATCCAGAATGCACTGTTTTAGTTAATCGAGCGGTTAAAGTTTACGATGATGGATCTTCCAGCTGGTTTGCAAACACCCTTCAAAATAATAATGTTTCAAATATCGAACTCAAATGGCAAAAAATCGATGGAAATCAATATTTCAAGGGATTTTGGACGAAATATACTCCCCGTCAATGTAATTCAGTTATTGCATGCCGTCAGTCTTTGATTTCAGCAGGCTGGTTTGATATTCATTGTAATGATCAAAGTTTCCATTTATTGCCTGCTATCAATCATGATGTTTTAGCCTCTGAAAATGTTGTTTGTGCATATCGAAAACATAGCCGAGAGCAAGTCCAAGGCAACACAACCAGCAGCGCTGACCCAGTTAAGTGTTTCGAAAGTCACACTGCAATTAAAAGCTGGTTGTCCTTTGCGGATACGAAATTTCCTCGGAGAGAAAGGTTTGTGCCTTTGATTTGGCGGATGAAAACCCTCGTATTAAAGGACAGTGGCATAATTTTGTGGTTGTCTGACAATGATGGTGAAAAGCTTGTTGAATACTATAATTTGGTGAAGCGTCATAGCCTATTTAATTTTTTCGTACTGCGCTATTTCAGTCTGGCCCAAATACGAGTTGATTACGTCAGTGCGGATAGTGACTCTCTTAGCATCAGGCAAAAACTCGCGTACAAGATACGAAGATTCTTTGCTATTGGTATTTTAAAGTTGGACAGACTCATACATTGAAAATACTTACTGCAATTTATGATCTTGAAGTGAGCCCTATCACCTTCGATATTACTAAATTCTTACTATTGGCTGAACAATATAAAAACGAACACAATTACTCTGATTTGAATGTGCTGATAGTGGCTCCCTCTAGATCAAGACTGGCAAATTTAATTGAGCGTTATTCGAACTGTAGTGACGAAATGATCGGTTTGGAATTCTTTGAAAATCGAATTGAGAAATTATTCGAGCCGCTCATCACCCTCACTATCGATCAAGCGAACTGGCAGTATGTGGGCGATCGCGATAGCTTGGAAAAGTACTTTCTTCATGGACATATATTCCCAGCCAATTATTCAATTAGTGATCCTGTCGCAGCATATGGAATCGATTGTTTAATTGATCTTTTAAATAAAGGTGGAGTTCTGCCAAGCCTATATACGGATGAAAAGCAGGAACTAAGTGTAGAAAGGTACTTAGCGCAATTTAATCTTCTTCCCAGCAAGACGCTGCTAGTGTTTTTACGTCAAACCCCTTACGAAACATGGCGAAATTCAGATGTAGCCAGTTGGACTTCGTTTGCTAATACAAGAATAATGGAAGGCTATCAAGTCGTCTGGTTTAGTGATGCTGAGTCAGGTAATGATAGATTACTATCTGATCTACCAGGTGTATTGTGCGATAACGAAGATATATTATTTCGGGCAGCATTTGTGTCTCGCTGTGCAGCCAGCTTTTTTGTCAATGGTGGCACGGCGACATTGGCACGTTACAACCACCAAGCTGTTTCTGCTACATTCAAGTTGATTGAGAAAAATAGCCCCGCGACTTCTAAACAATTCTGGGCAAACAAAGGCATCGCTTATGGGCAACAGTTGCGATTTCTATCGCCTATTCATCATAATGAATGG
>JBLHWR010000160.1:0-4117 GCA_047629275.1 Gammaproteobacteria bacterium | reverse complement strand
ACCTCGTTCATTTAGGTAAGTGAACTTAATAATCTCCATAGAACCATTAAGCACTATATCGCGAATTTTGGGGGGTAAGTCACGGAATGGTTTTTCAATGTCAAATTTAAAATGCTTTGCTAACGATTGTAGCATTTGAAAATAATAACCATTTCGTCGATCCCAGCCTCGAATCGCACCGCCAGCAAGACTCAAATCTTGTGACTTCACGACTAAATTAGGATCAAAGAATTGCATGGTGCCGATTCCATCACACTCTGGGCAAGCGCCAGCTGGGCTGTTAAATGAGAACAAACGTGGTTCAAGTTCACTGATTGAATAACCACACTCAGGGCAGGCAAAGTTAGCTGAGAATTTAATTTCTTTAAAGCCTGCTTCAGGATCAATAGCGGCAATCCGAGCAATACCATCAGTCATTAGCAGCGTTGTTTCAAAAGACTCTGATAACCGAAGTTTCAAATCGGGCCTAACCTTAAATCGGTCAACAACAACTTCAATATTGTGTTTTTTATGAAGGTCCAGTTTTGGTGGATCATCTAGTTCATAAACTTCACCATTAATCCGCGCGCGTATAAACCCCTGCTTTTGCAAGCTATTAAACAATTGCACGTGCTCCCCCTTGCGATTGACAACAACGGGTGCGATTAGCATTAATCGCAAGTCGTCAGGCAACGCCAAGACTTGATCGACCATTTGACTAATCGTGCTAGCCTCTAATCCAATGTCATGAGTAGGGCAGCGAGGCGTGCCCACCCGTGCGAATAACAAGCGCAGGTAATCATAAATCTCAGTAATCGTTCCAACAGTCGAACGTGGGTTATGAGAGGTTGTTTTTTGTTGAATTGAAATCGCTGGAGACAAGCCTTCAATATGATCAATATCAGGCTTTTCCATAACTGAAAGAAACTGCCGAGCATAGGTCGACAGTGATTCAACATATCGTCTTTGGCCTTCTGCAAAAATTGTATCGAAAGCGAGTGAAGACTTACCAGAGCCAGAAAGCCCGGTAATAACAATTAATTTATCTCTGGGTAAAGTGATGTCAATATTTTTGAGGTTATGCGTGCGCGCACCTCGAATGCTAATATTATTCATTTTTAGTAAGGCTTAGATCAGAGCGGCTGAGTATAACGACTGCGAGCTTGCATTGCTTGCGATACTGGCTTTGATCGTTTAGATAATAAGAATAAATTAAATCTGTAGTGCTATAAATAATCAACAGCTTAGGGACGCTATCAATTTCCATTTTCGTACCGACAGTCATAACAATTTAATACAGTCAATTAACGAAGTGTTTAACAGTCAAAGACGCTGTAATTGGTATTGGTTATGGACTATCGCTAGCCGCACTGTGTGCCAAGCAAGGCTTTGAAGCCGTTGGCTTCGAAAAGGACAGTGAAGTAGTGTCTAAGCTTTCACTCGGTCAGTGTCACATTAAAGATGCGGTAGTAGAAAACCTGCTAGCTGAAGCATTGGGCTCTGGTAATGCTGAACCGACTGAGGACGTTGACTAAAATAGAGATTGCAGCATCTACCTCATTTGCGTACCCACACCTATAGATATTAACAATGACCCTGATCTTGAGCCAATTGAGCAGCTCATAAGAAATATAGCGCCATTGGTGCAAAAAATGGATCTAATTGCTGTGGAGTCAACCGTATTTCCTGGCACTTGCGAACAGGTTGTTTTACCGTTGATAGAACGGGTATCAGGCTTGAATTACACGACAGGTTTTTATCTTTCTCACTGCTCAGAGCGAATTAATCCTGGAGATTTGTATTGGGACTCCAGTAATATTCCCAGAGTAGTGGGTGCATTGACAACGACGGGTCCTGAAGTTTCTACCGAGTTCTATGCGTCAATTTTAGGCGGGAAAATTTATCGAGTGGGTGACGTGAGGCAAAGCTTAATACCTAAGTTTTCAATAGAAAATGGAGAGCTGAAATTAGCCCATGTTGGACTGGGTAGGGTCACCATGATGCGGTACATACTCGATATCGAAGCGGTAAAAGCGATGGAAAATACGGTACGCGATGTCAATATTGGGTTTGTAAATGAGCTTTCAAAATAAGCAATGTCCTGAATTTAGATGTTGTCGATATTATTGATGGTATGTTAACCAAACCCTTCGGCAAAGGGCTTTTCTATCCGGGCCCTGGTGTTGGTGAACATAGCAGTAGACCAAGAGTAGCTAAAATCAGTGTCAGAAAAATCTTGCCATATGCCAGAGATGATTAATCTTGCTCGAACGCTTAATAATGGAATGCCGGAATAAACCGTATACATCTTGTAGGATTTACTTAATGATTGTGGTTATCCAATAAGGCTTAGAAGTAGCAGTGCTTGGAGTGTCCTATAAGCGGAATGTAGATGATCCAAGGGAATTGCCCTTTTACCCAATTCAAGAAATGCTGTTAAGTAAAGGGGCGAAACTGAACATTTTTGATATCTGGTATACGCAAGAGAATACAGTTAGCACGGTTGAGGCAGCAGTCACATATGAACGAACTACACTTATTATTACTGAGCATAGCGATATTATTGAGGCGATGGTGTCGTTTGATATGTAAAACAGCCAAGTAGAAGTCGTTGTGGATGGATGAAATTGTTTACATGCTAAATTAATAGAAAATTGGCAAGTTCTATATCGGGGAATAGGTCGCAAGGCTGTTGTCGACAGCAGAGAATAATCTAAGCGACACACTAATTTCAGAATAAGTAATACGAATAACCAAGAAAGGGCTTGAATTTTGGGATCACAATAGTATGGTTGAAGTTCAGGCTAGGTTGTCTGTTAAGGATCATTATTTAGTTATTCATTAGGATTTGAATTAAGGAGCTAGTATGGAAATCACTAAAACGTTAATCGCCCTCGTAGTCATTTTTTTCTCGACAATTACTTTTGCCAGCTCAGTTAATATCAACGTTGCCAGTGCTAACGAAATTGCTGCTGCTCTAAACGGCGTTGGGTCGGCCAAAGCGCAAGCAATTATCGAATATCGCACAGCCAATGGCAACTTTACTAATGCCAGTCAGATAGTTAATGTTTCTGGTATTGGGCCCGCAACTTATGAAAAGAATAAGGAAGATATTCTCGTAAAATAGTACAAAATCAAGGATGATTTCTCGGCATGGATGCCGAACTTATAGGCCAGTTAAATTGCTCGTATAAGCATAGTTTCTTTGGGAGCTTTTGAAGCATATAGCCTAAATTAATTATGTCTGCCAATGTTGGCCTGATAAGCCACGGCGCCACAAGGCGCGCTCAACTGACCCAAACCACCAAACAGACGTTAAGAAAATAATCGTAATAATCGGTGGTTTTTTTTGTTATTTTTCAATGGTTGTCGAAGACGTTTCGCTTTTCTGCCTACGCAGCTATATTTGGTGAGGATTGTGCGCTCGTGCTAGCTCGCCAAGTGAGCTTGGCCAGCATTCTTACTAATAAAAATACCTTCGCATGACTGCATGGGTAAGGCAAGTCCCTTAAGATAGCCTTAAGCCTTGCGCTTAGCCCCCCCACAAGGCATTGAAGAAAAAGCTAGGTTAACGGCAACCTTATTGAATCGAAAAATTGCTGAACAAGATCAAATTACCAAGTGGATAGAAGGGGCTGATGATATCCTCACGATTCATACAGATTAGATAGATCGGTTTCGTGCTCAGAAGGGTGCGCACGATCCGAGTCTTTTAGAAGCAGCCTTGTTTCGACAGAAGGCAGGTGTTTTTAGAAACTGTACAAGTAAGGTGCTATATCGATATTAGTATTATTTAGAAGTAAAGCGTAAATGCCAAAAAGCATCAGACCTTATTTTATCCTAAGTTCGACAGGCTCCTAGAATAAATCAAGGCAGTTTAGTGGGCTCCTAATATCTTTTGCATTTTAGTCATTTCCATATAAGGATTTAGCTTATATTCAAACTCGCTTATTTCATGACACGGCGGTAGAATACGCGCCAATATTTAAGATAGTAATGATAATGGAAATTAGGAGAAAACCATGGCTAGAGGCGTAAATAAAGCAATCATCGTAGGCACCCTAGGGCAAGACCCTGATGTCAAGTACACCGCCAGTGGAAGCCCCGTCGTTAATATTAGCGTTTCCACCAACGAAAG
>JBLHWR010000159.1:0-4131 GCA_047629275.1 Gammaproteobacteria bacterium | reverse complement strand
GTCCTTTTAAAAAAAAATAACTTATTACCGGAATGTTGTGCCAAGGCTTGATGGGTTTGTCGCAAGAGGGACAAGTCGAATTAGGTGTGGATAGCGTTAATATAATGTTTTTTTTATTTTCTTTATTACTGACCTCTAAAAAATCACGGCATTCCGCGCGAAACTCCTGCTCCATCATTTTCGGAATGCGGAAGATGACGACGTTTAAGAAGCTGCCTATCAGTAACCCCAGTATCAGTACGCCGGGGTAATAAATAATCGCATGCTGAGAAATAAGAACGATTACATTGTCTAACGCCTGAAACATATCTATCGCCTTATTGGACTTAATGAATGCTGCTAAGTTGCTTATTGAATGCTACTAAATAGAATGGTAACTACTCCGCACTGCCCGTAACTGTTCAGATTGCAGTCAAAAATGTGAGTTTACAAGTGTAAATAATCATTTTTTAACGCAGTTCAGCGCGATTTTGACTGTGAGCTGAAGTAGTTACATAGAATGTTACTAAATAGAATACGTCTAGCCAACCACATCGCCAATACCAAATATAGGTAAGTACATTGCGATGAGTAAGCCGCCGACCAAAACGCCAAGTATCACCATAATAAAGGGTTCAAGCAGAGCCGTTAAATTATCGACAGTGTGATCGACAATATCTTCATGGTAGTTTGCTGTTTTATCTAGCATGGTATCCAGTGCGCCAGATTCTTCTCCAATAGTCGTCATTTGTAGCATCATACTGGGAAATAAACCCGATGTACGCATCGCGCCATTAAGTTGTATGCCGGTCGACACGTCATCTCTTATGCGTATTATGGCTTCTTCGTAAATAATATTGTTGGCAACGCCGGCGACAGAGCTTAAGGCATCAATTAAGGGTACGCCTGCAGCAAAGGTGGTTGCCAGTGTGCGTGCAAAGCGAGCAAGAATAGAGTTGTAAAGAATGGGACCAACAATGGGGATTTTAAGGCTTAGTATGTCCATTTTTTTTCTAAAGCCCATAGAGGATTTATAAATATATTTGAACAAGAAGAACACCGCTATCATAGCGATAATCACGGTTAACCAATGTTCTTGTGCACCTTCAGATAAGCCGAGTACAAACAGTGTGAAGGGGGGCAGCTCTGCGCCAAAACCAGCAAAGGTTTCGGCAAACTGGGGCACCACTTTAACCAAAAGTAAGATGGTGACGCCCATGGCAACCACGACTACTGCCGCTGGGTAAGTTAATGCCTTTTTGATTTTTGCTTTTAGTTGTTCGGTTTTTTCTTTATAGACGGCGATACGGTCAAGTAAGGTCTCTAGTGCGCCTGATTGCTCCCCGGAGTCGACTAAATTACAGTATAAATTATCAAAATAATCGGGGCGCTTTCTTAGTGCGTTAGCAAAACTGGTGCCTGATGATATCTCATCTCGTATACCCGATATAAGCTCTTTCATTGTTGGATTGTCAGAGCCCTCGGCCACAATATCAAAGCTTTGTACAATGGGTACACCGGCTTTAACCATAGTCGCCAGTTGCCGGGTAAATACAGCAATATCCATGGGTTTTATTTTTTTTCCGCCACTGCCAAATAACGGTTTAGCTTTTTTACGCACCACCTTAGGCCGTATCCCTTGTTTATGTAATTGGGCTTTAACAAGTGCTTGGGAAGCCCCTAACATTTCCCCTTCCACCTTCATTCCTTTTTTATCGATACCTTTATAGGTAAAAACGTTTTTTGTATTGGCCATAGGTGGATCCTACTGTAGATGTGTTATGAGCGGCTTATTAGGCGGCTTGGTAGTCGATTGTCAGTCTTTCGTGATGCGATTCACTTCTTCTAAGCTGGTTAAGCCTTGAGCAGCTTTTCGTAGTGCAGCTACCCTTAAATTATAAAACCCCTCCTGTTTCGCTTGTGCAGCAATATCTAGTGAATTTCCACCTTCCATAATAATGCGTGATATTTCCGGAGTGATGCGAACCACTTCATAAACACCGACCCTGCCTTTATACCCTTTATAGCATTTTGAGCATCCTTGAGCACTGTATAGTTGCCACTCGCTACTCGGGATACCTACCTTTTCTTCGGTTAGCCCCTCGGCTGTTTTAATATCATCAGGCAGTAATACCATAGGCTCTCGGCAATGTGTACATAGCCGTCTGGCTAAACGTTGAGCAATGATGAGGCTGACGGTTGTTGCGACATTAAATGTCGCCACGCCCATATTCATTAAGCGTGTGAGTGTTTCTGCTGCGCTATTGGTGTGCAAAGTCGATAATACGAGGTGACCGGTTTGTGCCGCTTTAATCGCAATTTCGGCCGTTTCCAAGTCGCGTATTTCACCCACCATAACTATGTCAGGGTCTTGCCGTAGAAACGATCTCAGTGACTCGGCAAAGGTTAGCCCGACTTTATTATTCACTTGGACTTGATTAACCCCTTCTAAGTTAATCTCGACAGGGTCTTCGGCAGTAGAAATATTTCTTTCGCTAGTGTTAAGAATATTAAGCCCGGTATACAGTGATACGGTTTTACCACTACCGGTCGGCCCGGTGACTAAAATCATCCCTTGGGGCTGATCTAAGGCATCCATAAAGAGCTTTTTTTGTTCGTCTTCATAGCCTAGCGCATCAATACCCAATTTTGCTGAGGATGAATCTAAAATACGTAGCACTACTTTTTCGCCAAATAATGTGGGTAGCGTATTAACCCGAAAATCGATCGATTTACCTCTGCCTACCTTAAGCTTAATACGCCCATCTTGCGGCATACGCTTTTCAGAAATATCAATTTGCGCCATGACTTTTAAGCGCGATGCGAGCCTTACCCCAAGATTAACCGGGGGCTTTTGGATTTCACTTAATACGCCATCTATTCTAAAACGAATGCGATAGGTTTTTTCGTAGGGTTCAAAATGTATATCAGAAGCACCTTTGCGAATAGCATCCAGCAGCATTTTATTCACAAATTTAACAATAGGAGCTTCGTCTGCATATGAATCCTCACTATTGTCGGACTCTTTTTCTTGCCCGGTATCTATATTGGCGAGTTCATCATCGCCCAGATCCCCCAAGCTATCACCCATGTTTGCTTCTTGAGAAGACAAAAATTGTTCGATAGCCTGTTCTAGCTTGTCTTGTTCCACAAGAATGGGGTCAATCGTTAGACCCGTATGGAACTTAATGTCGTCTAGTGCTTGTAAATTACTCGGGTCGTTAACCCCCACAAACAAACGCTTGCCCCGCTGAAATAGGGGCAGTATTTGGTGTTTGGTGATTAATTTGGTGTCGATCAGGTCTTTTGGAATTATTTGGCGGTTATGGCTATTAATATCGTAAAGCGGCGTGCCGAATTCTACCGATGCCATCTTGGCAATGGTGATAGAGTTGATGGCAGACTCTTTTACTAAATGGGCAACAAAACTAGTGCGTTGTTGTCGGCTAGCGATTAAATAATTATAACTCTCTTCGTGGCTAAGGAGCTTTTCCTCCACCATTCTACGAGCCAAGCCACTTAACGCAGGAGTAGAGGTAGAAGTAGAAGTAGGTGTGTTCATAATCTACGCATTCTTATTACCGTATGGTTATTATTTAGTCACTACTCAGCACTGTCCGTAACTGTTCAGATTGCAGTCAACATTGTGCTGAGCAAGGCGAAAAATGTGAGTTTACCAGTGTAAACAATCATTTTTTTACACAGTTCAGCGCGATTTTGGCTGTGAGCTGAGTAGTTACATTATTTATAGGGTATAGAGTATAGCAATAGCCTGATTCTGTCGGACAACGGGGGATAAATCAATGGTTAATTATGTTGTGTTGATTATGCTGGATAGCAGTTTTGCAAAAAGTAATGAAGTCAGGACTCTGCAATACCGAGTGTTGACTTTATTTAGGTCAAGAATAGTCGCCTCTCTTACCGTGCATCGAAAACCGGGAGAAAAAGCAAATCGCCAAATAAGTTGACTTAAAATGCCGGATGGTGACGTTAAATGTCACTATATGGGCGTAGCGGTTACTGCTGCCGACGGTGTATCAGGATGCTTTTCTATATCGTTGGGTAATGTAATGCGTGATATAGATGTCATTTATGAAGAGCTACATATGAAAAGCCAGGGCTAAGTGGGCGGCTTATTTATATGTTGGCATA
>JBLHWR010000158.1:0-4253 GCA_047629275.1 Gammaproteobacteria bacterium | reverse complement strand
AACAGTGACGCCACCTTTCATGCGGGTTCTATTGTGGAAATAAATAGTTTTGTCGCTGGTTTGAACGCCTGTGGTGTGAGTTTAGCGATAACACCAGCTAACTCCGATCCAACTTCTATCGATGCTGGTATTAATCGCACTATTCCTTCTAAAACCGCATTTCAATTAAGTGGTAGTGCGGTTGATAAGGGTGATACCTTAACTTATCAGTGGGATCAAATGGATGCAGGTAGCGTTAGGACAACGTCAGAAACCATCGGTACAGACCAGGGAAATAATCCGTTGTTTAGAAGTCAAATCCCACAACCAATCGGCAATCGCCATTTTCCTGCTTTAAATACACAGGTGAACGGAACAACAGTGATGTTAGCGAGAGGTGAAACGTTGCCGACTTCAGCAAGAACATTGAATTTTCGTTTAACTGTACGTGACGGTAAGAGCGGGCAAGGTACTGATGATATGGCGGTATCTGTCATTGCGTCTGGACCTTTCACACTTACATCACCTAGTATTGTTGGCGATATTACTGCTAATGCTGAGAGAACTGTCACTTGGGATGCCGCTGGGACACTAGGGCCACCTGTCAATTGCGCTAAAGTTGATATCGAGCTACTCACTTTTTCAGCCGACGGGAGCACCTATGCGGTTACTAACCTGCTTAGTCTGACAGACAATGATGGGACGCAGGCCGTTTTTATTCCCAATATGAATAACTCAAAGGCCCGGTTTTCGGTCGCCTGTAGTAATAATATTTTTTATGATATTTCAAACAATGATCAAAATATTACGGGCGGTGATTCGGCTTTTCCAACCACCGGTAACTCAATTCATATTGCCAACACTGCTAATTTCACCACCATTACAACGGTAGCTGGTTCTTCAACAACGGGCGGAGGGGGGCTGACCCGCGCAGCGTTGTTAACATTTTTGTTAAGCTTATTAATTTGGGGGTGTTGGTTGCGGGCTGTTAGAGACGCAGTATCTTCGAACTTAAATTAGCCTCCTAATAGAGTGGCACCAAAGAGCATTAAATTCGTGGGTTTTTATTTCAATAAAATGTTTTTCACGTTATAACGACTTTAGATTTTACAATGCGTTTTGATAATGGCGTTGTACTTCAAAGCATAGCTGCGTGCTTTTTGCATCAATCTCAAATGCTCGTCACTTCGTACCACGTCAGAAATACCTTCGATTAACTGAACGCCACACTTGGTTTCATATTTGAGAATTCTATTCGTCTCAACACCTGGGATACTGACACTGCGAGTTGCCATTCCAAGTAAACGAAGGTCGCCTGTTTTAATGGCCTGTTTTGCGTCAGCCTGTGGGTCAGCAGCATTTAGCCATTGCAGTTTTTGAGTATTAGGATCGACTGCTTTTAAATCATTAGCACAGGCAGTTATAGCGAATACAAGTACAGCTATAATTAAGAATAATTTCATAGTTATCTAAATTCGTTAAGCTCATTTTATAGAATAGTGACATAAAAAAGGTGCTCTGTAACCCAAATGATGGCAATCAAATTAAGGCTTAAAAAGGGTTTACTCAATAAACACCAAGCTCAAGCATAGCGAATAGGTGATGATTAATACGGAAACTAGTCGAGTTAAAAGCAAGGGATGGTTGTTTTATAAGTTGACATAACGGTCTTTTCGAATCGATACTGCTTATAAAACTGTTCAAGCTAACGGGTGGTGTACGGTGTAGATTCTAAAAAACCGGGTACTTCAGCATCGACTTGATCGCTAATCGAAACCAATGAAACGCCAATAATAGTCGTAATATAGACCACTATTTTCGTTGAGTCGGGCATGGTTTAGCCATTACAGGCGGACTTAGCTGATAGATAGGAAATGATGACGCCCCTAAAAATGCTACTACTTACATGAAGGATTGCTCCGAATAAGTAATGAGTCACTATTGTAAGAAGGCACTTCAATTAGTGCCCTCGACAGGTAGGACCGTATTAGTATGATTGGACAAACTAAACCACGTTTTGACAAAATAAAAGGATTTTTGGTTTATTTAGTGTGTAAATAAAGCTTTTATTTCGTCGAGAGAACTGGGGTCGTCGATTGTTGAGGGTAGTGGGTAAGGTTCGCCATCAGCAATACATCGGATTGTTTTTCGGAGTATTTTTCCAGAGCGCGTTTTAGGCAATCGATTAACCACATAAGCTTCTTTAAAAGCAGCAACAGCACCGATTTCATGCCTGACTAATTGTATTAATTCCTCAATGATAAGACTTTGATCACTGTCACTATCCGATGTGTTTTTAAGCACCACAAAACCTGCTGGCATCTGACCTTTTAGCTGATCTTTTCGTCCAACCACTGCGCACTCGGCAACGGCAGGGTGCTTACCTACAATTTCTTCCATTTCACCCGTAGACATACGATGACCAGCAACATTAATGACATCATCGACTCGGCCCATAACAAACAGATATCCTTCCTCATCAATATAGCCACCATCACCGGTATTAAAATAACCTAAATAACGATCGAGGTATGACGATTTTAAACGATCTTCATCACCCCAAATAGACGTTAGGCAGCTTGGTGGCAAAGGCAGTTTAATCGCGATAAACCCTTGTGTATTAGTTGGCAATTGCTGGCCTTGTTCATCCAGAATTTGTATGTCAAAACCAGGCACAGGTTTTGTTGATGAACCTGATTTAATCGGCATCTTTTCAACGCCCCACAAATTAGACGAAATCGCCCATCCCGTTTCTGTCTGCCACCAATGATCGATGACCGGTACTTTGTAAGTATTCGACAACCATTCATACGTTGGTGGATCGAGACGTTCGCCGGCTGCAAAAATAGTCGTTAGCGAAGTCAGGTCATATTGTTTTGCTAGCTTCCCATCAGGGTCTTCTTTACGAATGGCTCTAAAGGCGGTAGGAGCCGTGAACAAAGCCTTTACCTTGTATTCAGATATAACACGCCAAAAGGCTCCAGCGTCGGGTGTCATGACTGGTTTTCCTTCATATATAATGGTCGTGCAGCCGTGTAATAAGGGTGCATAAACAGTATAGGAGTGGCCAACAATCCAACCAACATCAGACGCAGCCCAATACACATCACCGGGTTTCATATCGTAAATAGCCGTCATGCTGTACTTCAGTGCGACAGCATGGCCACCATTTTCACGAACAACGCCCTTTGGTTTACCCGTTGTACCGGAGGTGTAAAGAATATAAAGCGGATCGCTGCCTTTTAATGGCACACAGTCTGCTGGCACGGCGGATTTCATTTGTTGGTGCCAATCAACATCACGACCTGGCAGAAGCGTTGCAAGTGCCTGTGGTCGCTGCAAGACAACGCAAGTTGCAGGTTTATGGACAGCGAGTCGAATGGCTTCATCGACCAAAGGCTTGTATTCGATGATTCGCTTGATTTCAATGCCGCAAGAAGTGGTTAATATGACCTTTGGAGTCGCATCATTGAGCCGAACGGCTAGTTCTGGTGATGCAAATCCACCGAATACAACTGAGTGAATCGCGCCTATTCGCGCGCAGGCCATCATTGATATCACCGCTTCTGGGATCATCGGTAGATAGATGACAACCCTGTCACCTTTGACGACACCCAGTTGTTTCAGCATGCCTGCGCACAGCGCGACCTCATCTCTTAACTCGGCGTAAGTAAATGTTTTTTTGTCGCCAGTAACAGGAGAGTCATAGATTAAAGCGGGTTGGTCGGCTCGACCATTGTCAACATGATAGTCCAAGCACAAATAGCTGGTATTCATTTCCCCGTCAGAAAACCAATGATGAATACCCTTTGAGTCAACTGACAAAATGTTATCGGGATACTTATACCAACTTAACTGTTTAGCTTTATCGGCCCAAAATTCTTCGGGATTTTCTATCGATTGGTCAAACTCTTGTTGATATAACATTCCTAACCTCTGAAGATAATTCTTATAGTACTCGGGCTGCTGGCTATCGAGCGTGTCAGATCATAAGTGATTATTATATTGTTGACAATAGCGACGTCATTCAAGGCTATAATTCGTAAAAAAGAGAAATTTGGTGAATATTGTCAACAATTCTGCTCAAGTTGTATGGCTACTTTCTCTCAAATCCTTCATTCATGATTTCGATAAACTTCTGTGCTGGTGCCGAGAGAAATTTCCCCTTCCTTGTGACAATGCCATAACTCCTTTTAGGGAAGTACTGGTCTATTGGAATCACATGCATCTTTGAACTGTCCTCTTCCGTAATACAAACATTAGTCACGATCGAT
>JBLHWR010000157.1:0-4328 GCA_047629275.1 Gammaproteobacteria bacterium | reverse complement strand
GTTCGGAATTTGAGACAATTAGAATTCTTTAATGGTTGCCTTTATTGGTTCAGAAAAGCTCAATGAAGATATACCATCATAGGTCTCTGTTGATAGGCATTTCAGACAGTTGTTGTTATCATTCGTTAACATTTTCCAAATAGAAGCAATCCGTGAATATAAACTTCCAAGCGCTAGGTTGCCGCCTAAATGAAGCTGAGTTAGAAACTTGGGCCAGTCAGTTTTTAAAACTGGGACATCAGGTAACTACCGATAGTGGCGAGGCTGATATTGTCGTGTTTAACTCCTGTGCAGTAACCTCTGAAGCTGATCGAAAGTCGAGGCAACAAATTGGTCGGCTTCATCGAAAAAACCCACAAGCCAAAATGATTGTCACAGGCTGTCATGCAACGTTGAATAGCGATGTTGTGAAGGATTATCTGGGCGTAGATATGGTGGTTGGTAATGATCAAAAAGATGATTTGGTCGAAAAAGCGGTTGAGCAATTCGGTTTAACGGTATCAGAAATAGAACAGCCGATACAAAATTCCCTGTTTCTGCGTGGCAGGCATCGGGCGTTTATCAAAGTACAGGATGGCTGTCGATATCGCTGTACCTATTGCATCGTCACCATTGCGCGTGGCGACGAACGCAGTCGGAGCATTAACGATATTATTAATGAGATCAATACTCTTCACCAACAGGGTGTTCAGGAAATTGCTGTCACAGGTGTTCACGTTGGTGGTTACGGTAGTGATATTGATTCCAGTTTGACAACTTTGCTGGCCGAAATTTTAAAGCAAACGGATATTCCAAGAATTAGACTAGCCTCAGTTGAACCATGGGATTTACCTGATGACTTTTTTGAATTATTTCAAAACCCACGCCTAATGCCACACATGCATTTACCGATTCAAAGTGGTTGTGACAGTGTTTTGAAACGCATGGCAAGACGCTGCAAGACAGAAGAGTTTAGTCATATTCTAAAAATTGCACGTGAAGCATCGCCATTATTCAATGTCACTACCGATCTGATTGTTGGTTTTCCGGGTGAGACTGAAGATGAATGGCAACAGACAATGGCTTATGTTGAAAATACTGGATTTGGTCATATGCATATCTTTAGTTTTTCTCCAAGAGAGGGTACTGCAGCAGCTCGTTTTCCTGATCAAATTGATAAAGAAACGAAGAAAGAGCGGAGCCGGCAAATGCATGAGTTGGCATCACGTTTGAAGAAGATTGAGCTTGAAAAAAACCTTGGGCAAACAGCCTCTGTGCTGTGGGAGCAGAAAATTAATGCTGAGACTGGATCGTGGTCAGGGTATACGCCTCAGTATCACAAAGTAGTTTCATCAAATCACAGTATTCAAGAAGCTAGTATTTCTGAGGTGACTATCGACCAGGTTTCTTCAGATGGTTTGACACTGTTGTCCGGTTCTAGTCAACCGGAAGGTCGAAAAGACATCCAGTCCTTTTTCTGAATGGGCCATTTGAGTAGTATTCTTTAAAGTGAAACGCATCATTATTGATGTCTACAAGGCGAAAGGATTGTTTAGCGGCCTTGGGCAGTTCTCTTACAACTTCGCTCAGGCGTTGATGTCAGCTGAGCTCCCTGTAGAACTGTCAGATGTTAAGTTCATCTTTTTGGTTCCCTCTGGCTTTAATCTGGAAAAAAAAGCAGGATTTGATTTTGTTGAAGCAGGGTTTCGACATCGTTACTTTTCTGGCATAACTCAAAAGTATGATCTTTGGCATAGCCTACAACAATTTCCATCTCATTTACCTAATCGAAATACGCCTCAGATCTTAACTGTGCATGATCTTAATTTTTTGGTCGAAAAAGAAGGTGCGAAAGTCAAAAAATATCTAAATCAATTGCAAAAGAATGTCGATCGGTCAGTTGCCGTTACCACAATATCTAACGCGACTAAAGAAGTCCTCGAACTTAATGTTGATATGAAGGGTCGTCCAGTTACCACTATTTACAATGGCGTTAAACTGAATGCTCATCTAGGTAATTGGCAACCTAGTTACGTTACTAGAGAAAAGTATTTCTTCGCAATTGGTGTGTTTACAAAAAAGAAAAACTTTGAAGTGCTATTACCGATGATGAAGTACTTTCCAGAATACAAACTCGTTATTGCTGGTGAAAATGAAACAGGTTATGGCCAATTTTTGCGGCAGCAGGTGGATGAATTAGGGTTAGAGGAGCAGGTAATATTTCCAGGCAAAGTATCAGATGAAGAGAAATATTGGTTGTATCTACATTGTGAAGCATTGATGATGCCATCAACGGCTGAAGGGTTTGGTTTGCCTGTGATAGAAGCAATGATGGTGGAGAAGCCAGTTTTCTTAAATTCCATCAAGAGCTTGCAGGAGGTTGGCGGGTCGATTGCTAATTATTTTGAAAGCTATGGGGGTCAAGCTATGGCAAATCAGGTTTCGGTCCAGTTAGCCGAGCATAAAATTCAGAATGAGACCAACCCAGACCGAATTAAAAACTATGCCAACCGATTTAATTGGACAACGTGTATATCCCAATACTTGGCGTTATATTCAGATATATTGGGAAAAAAGCGGTGAAATTCTAGCGTCTTATAACACTACTATTTTGAGTTTTTGTACTTAGGATAGCCAGAAAAGTAACCATGATCGCTACAAAGCTCCCTGTCCTTACCCACCAAGCTTCACTAATTCCAGTCAGCAAAATACACATTATGAATAGACCCATGCCAATGCCTTCATACCCTCGATGATAGGCTAGCCTGAGAGCCATAATAATAAACAATGAAAATGTTAAAAGGCCCACAATACCCTTTGATACCACAATTTCTGCTATCAGTGTGTGTGGTGTTACTAACAATTCGTGTCCAACTATTGGGTGAACTTTCTGAGCGTCAATATATTCGTGTGTTTTCGCAGAATAATGCCCGTTACCGACGCCTAACACTGGATGCTCTTTAAGCATTAACCAACTCACCTCAAGCATCATATAATGAGTAACCCAAGATCCCGGCATTTCGTTTGCGTCATATTGTTTTTCTTTTGTTATATACTGAATTAGGGATTCAGCTTCGCCAAAACGTTGCTGAATCTGGGGTGTTGATACGACGGTAATCACAATAAGCACGATGCCGGTCAAAGCAATCATTTTATTGCGCATCGGTCTTATTGAGATAATGCAGAATAGAATTAAAATTATCATAGACGCAATCATTGCCATTCGGCCCTGAGAGTAAAAAATCATCAAAATACAGCAAACTACAACTAAAACAGCAGCCAAATAGGGCTTCTTTAAGTATAGCCAAGGCAAAAGTATGGCTAATGCAACCAGCGCCATAGCCGAAATTCTAAGCGGGTTATAAGCGCCAACTACTCGCACCTGTTGAATAATTTGAAGTTCATAAAATGATTGCCCAAGGAAAATAACTAAAGAACCAATTAATCCCATATAAAGGGCTATACGTGACGTTGGGATCACAACTGCCATACACAGCAATGGAATAACAAATGCTAGGCGTATTTCGGTTCCAAGGACTTTTAGTTCAGTTGAGTGCCAACCGATTAAAGTAGCATTTAATAAAAAGATTGAAAAATAGAGCATCAAAGCATAGGCCATAGACTTTTGATATTTGTCGAGCAGTGGCCAGCCTTTTTTTATATAAAACAGAGAGGTCAAAGCGATCAAACTAAATAAAGTGCTATACCAACTTTTAATCAGATTGCCGCAAAGAGGGAACATGAAAATGAGAAGCAGCATCAGCTTGTCGAGCGGAGGGCTAGGCATGTTTGAAGAAAGTGTATTAGAAATATGTTTCAGGCTGTAATTCATATTGTTTGCATAAAAACTAAATAATTAGGTAAAATATTTATAAAAGACAATGGTTGTAAATCACAAATAAGCTTAGTGCTAGTTGGCTTAATTTAGGGACTGAAAAGAAATCCCAATCCAGTTATAGAGTCCTTAGTTTATAGTGTACGGTTGTTACGGCAAGTCTCAACAAAAATAGGCTAGGCTAATTTGTAAAAAGTTGATTTTTGAGATCGGATACAATTTTTTTATGAGTAGTGAGAATGGAATGATGATAAAAAGCGATTCGATTTTGATCGTTGGGCCTTCTTGGATTGGAGACATGGTCATGGCTCAAAGTCTGATGAAGGTGATCAAAATAAATCAGCCTGATGTCGCAATTGACGTGCTTGCGCCTAAATGGAGCCTTGGTATTTTGGCTCGTATGACTGAAGTGCGTGACGTTATTGCCCTCGATGTCAAGCATGGTGAGCTAGGTTTTAGGAAGCGTTATCAAACTGGTAAATCACTTCGAGCTAAACGGTATAAACAAGCCTTT
>JBLHWR010000156.1:0-4356 GCA_047629275.1 Gammaproteobacteria bacterium | reverse complement strand
CAGAGACAATCAATACGACAACAATAAAAGTAGTGCTGCTCGCAGAAAAATACCGCTGATCACACTTTGTACTGAAAAAGAGAAAAACTTTATTCGCCAATGGTTAAACATGACTAAGTTTGCGACAGTACAAAAGTCAAATCCACAACAACTATTCTGCGCCCTGCCCCACAATCGATATGAGATGCCATCCAAACTTAAGATTTCGCTTAGAATAGGACAACTCCTTAAGCAAATTTCGACTGTACCTTTGCTAGTGTTTTACAGCTTAAGGCATTCCGCATTTTCCAGATTACACCTAATCATGCACTGGGACACAATGGACATAAGTCATTTACCAAAGAGCCTGACCCACGCCATCATGCCTTATGGTCAGAAACAGCGAAAAGATGTCAGAAAAACTATTTTTGGTTTGCATCCACAAAGCCGATATTGGGCTTTAGCGGTTGCCGCAGGACATAGCAGCCCCTTAGTGACGTTCAATAATTATCTACATTTTTGCGACTTAATTCTATTTTGTAAGTTACAGCAAAATGCCATGCCTCTCACTAAAAATGAGGCAATAAATACATCTCCTCTCAGTGTAAAAACAATATCTGAATTGACCTCCCCAGGCAAGAACCTCAAGGCCTTTCAATTAATGGTCCCTGTCATTGAAAAGCTTAAAAACAAAGACTTTTGCATAGAGCATGAAACCAGTGAATTTTTGAAAAAGCCTGACAATGCCATCGAACTGGAGCTACCAAAGAAAGACAAAAGCAGGATTTTCTATATCCTCCATGAATTCCTTTCAGAATATCAGTCCGGACAATCCACCGAGATGCTTGTTTGGCAACATAAACTTGATAAAACTGAAACTGACCGCTGGCTCGCAAACGCCAAGTTAATCTGCGCACTCAGCACCTCAAAAAACCGATTTCGACATAACCCAGAAAACCGAGATTACAGCTTAATTCCCCCTTTCCCAAATTCTCATGCCGAAAAGAAGGATATACAAAAACTACTCTCACACCTAAGAGGCATATTCAAACACGATAAAGAAGTTGCAAGAAAAAAGCTGGCTTACCTTACCCGCGTTGTATTTTTAAGAACTCACAGTAGCAACAGTGCAATCATACTGCGTCACTGGGAGCATTTAAAAAAATTGCTCGACATCATTGATTGCTTTCCCAAATCCAGATGGCGCATTCAGATCGGCTTCCAGCACTAATCTACTTTTGAGGAATGGAAAAAAGTAATAAAAGGCTACACAACTGAAAGTTTTTCTCTGACTAAAGATAAACGTAACCCAAATGGGCAGGCTAAGCTGTATCTATCTCATCCAAGTGAAAAGCAGATAACTGAGGCTAATGAATATGACAAGTTCTCTACTAACATATTTAAACTGACGATTAGGTTGCTAAGTATTCAAGTATTTTCGGAAGAAGAACTGAACAATATTTGCACCATCGAATGACCCTCGCCCTTACAAGGCGAGTTCTGAATTAAGTAGAAACAGTTGATTAATAGACGAAAAATAACCGACTTTCACTCCCTTAAGAATATGAAATAGATGTCGATATGGATAATATAAGGCATCATGTATTTCGATTTTAGGAAAAATGATGTTTTATTTTACCTATACTCATATAACTGGTCGCTTTTTCTGCTTTGATGACTTTCAAGGGCGTTTCATGATTTTTTTGCACAAATCCGAGAATGCTCTATCCTTGAATAACTCACTAATTTGTTGATGTATTTCTAGGAGATAGTTATGAAAAGTTGGTTGTTATTGTTCTTTTCGTCAATAGTATTGACATTAATGGTTGCATGTGGCGGTAGCGGAGATAGTTCTGAAGAAGATCCTTCGGTCACGAAAGTATTT
Organism: Gammaproteobacteria bacterium; assembly: GCA_047629275.1. GTDB lineage: Bacteria > Pseudomonadota > Gammaproteobacteria. The sequence goes on along the minus strand of JBLHWR010000156.1, from coordinate 2,492 downwards.
GGAATTCTGACCATTAACATAACAGGCTTACCTAGCGGGATTGATGCCAGCATAACAATAACGGATTCAGGAAGCTTCAGTCAAACGATCACGGAAACAACAACGATAACTAGCTTGACACCTGGTAGCTATAGTATTTCGGCAACTGACGTTTCAGCAAATAACTCAAACTATTTAGTCAGTGTTAGCACACAATCGGTCACTGTTAGCGCAAACCAGACCTCAATCGTCTTACTTGAATACACCATTGAAGAACAACAATCTATTCTAATTGAAGAGGTGTTTCCCAATGGTCTTGCCGTTGCATCACCAACTGACACAATCAACGACGCCGGTAATAGTCTACACCGATCCAGATTTGCTCCAGCTGTTATGACAACGACCACCGCCTATGCTGACGCGGTAGCGCGTATCAATGCGTTATTGAATGGTGAAGTGGCGGTTAACGATGTTTTCACTCCCGATCTGTTTTTTAACGCTGGGGTGAATGCCAATTGTTATGGGCCATCTTTGTTATATGAGGACCACCCTGACGCAGCATCGCCGAACTCAGGACAATTACCTGGCGGTGACTTAATGATGTGGCTTGAAACAGACTCTAGCAGCGGTCATACATGCTCAGCGGCACAACTCAATGCAAGGCTCAGAGGAATAAAAAATCAATCATTTGCTTCACTAATGAGCTTGGCCTCAATGCTATTCGTCGCTAATAGCAATGGTGATAGTTTACCTGAAGTTGGTAGCGTTTTAGATCTAACCACCGATATGAATGCGTTAGGACTAACAGGTATCAATTTTACCGCCAGCACCATTGAACAACCATCGGCGGATCAATGGAAATATACCCAAAACTATAGTTATAATGATGGCAGTGGCACAGCACGGAATATATCGGTCACATTGACCCATAACTCCGGCGCATCAGATGTTGAATACGATGGACTAATGGCCTATATCGTCAATGGCGATGATACTATTTTTGGCGGTGGAAACTGCCAACAGAGTGAGAGAACTTTAAATGGTTCCTTGGCCTATAGCCGTGAAAGTGACACCCTTCTAAAAATGCAATCTCGTGTCGCAACCTTATGCGGGACCGGTTCATCAGGGTTTATTACCGATATCACCGCAACCGATGAAGGCCAAGTCGATCCAGGCAATCAATATGATACAGTAGGAAATCCTGATGGTTGGAGTGAAAATTTCAACTTGTTTGGAATGGAAATGGACCCCAACACTCTTAAAGGCTCCTATGCATACGTTTGGCAGGCAGGACTGGGCGATAGCCATTCACGAATATTTTTAATGGGCGTTAATTTCAATGAAACCGGTGGTACCGGCCAAACTGACGGCGAAGCCTATGCCGGGTACGGCGACACCATAGCAAATACAGACGGCATGATTGATGGTCTAATTTGTAACTGGGCTGGTCCTAACAATAGTCATGCACTACAGGATTATACTCAACGGCAGTTTTTCACTTTGGACGAAACCAGCGGCCTATATTTCACTTCCACTGGAGGCTCAGATATCAGTTACGCTCCAACCAATAGCTGTGAATATGATGGTAGCGGAACGTTTAAGTATGATACCGACTTGGACAATGATTTAAGTGATGAGACAGCCTCACCGGCTATTACAACCGATCTAATGTCAGCAGTCGATACCGATGGCGATACTATTGCGACGATCGCCGAGGCTATTTTGAATCGAGGATTTAACCTACCTGATATTCCCGGCGGTTTTCCCCAACCATAATACGAATTAGCCTGTAGAAAGTCTGCAGGTCAACTCCAAATTCAGAACGGGCCAGTAAGATGGTTCTGTCGCAAACTCAAATTCCGTAGCCTAAATTGAAGTTGTCGCTTTTCTCAGAGACAACTATGCTGCAAGAGAATAAAATTCCTCCCATACTGCCTTATCTTCTGAGTCAATCATCTGTCCTTGCTTGAGCATCGAGCAAAGCTCAACACCCGCTAATGTCGCTTCTGCTACAACCCAAGACTTCCATCCTAAGCATTGGTGCATTTTACCTTTCACTTTTCGATGACTCTGCTCGACAATATTATTAAGGTATTCCACGGTTAGCACCTCAATCATATAAAGGTAATCGGCTAATCTACCCACGTATCAAACAGTCGTAATACTGCGCTTATAATTCCACGGCAATAACGCTTCAAAATCTTCCACCGAGAACTTAATAGGCCACCCATAATAAAATCAAATAAAAAGTGTATATTTCTCACTTTATTTTGGGCTTTAAATATCACAGTGGTAAAGGCAGCACGAAAACGGGGGTTGTGTTGGCTGTATTAAGAAAACTAAGCGTTAAACGTTGATTTCTAGATATGTTTCGTCCTCTTCAATTAAAAAAAGCACAAAATAATGGGATGTTTCAATGTTTGTTGGGTATTCCTACGATAGCAGTCGTTTGGCCTGCCTCATCCCACCTATCCGTTTTCTGTGGGTATGCGTTTTGAATGCTTGCATCATCT
>JBLHWR010000155.1:0-4424 GCA_047629275.1 Gammaproteobacteria bacterium | reverse complement strand
ACCTACGCACTATGACGTCTTTTGAATTGATTGTGATCCTGATATTGGCTGTGGGTGGATTGGGGTTGTTTTTAAGGTCGTTGAAGAAGATAGATGCGAAGTATAGTTGAGGGCTTAGTATTGCTGTTATAGATAACGTAAACACATGGCAGTATATAATAGTTTGAGATACACTTTAAGTTGTTAAAGTAATTAAACTGAGCATCTTTTTTTAATGGCTAGTTCGACCCAAATAAAAGCACTCATGCAGTCGCACATAGATAAAGATGACGATAGATTTTTATCTATCGCGCTTCAGGTAGCCGCTCATGAAGCAAGAAACGGTCACGGTAAGCTTGCTCAAGAACTGAAGCAACTTATCGATAAAGCAAAAAAAAGAAGCCTAAGCAACCTACCAGTATCAATATCAAGTGGTATTAAAGACTCAACTGGCTTATTGACAACAAGTCATCCTAAATTGCGCTTTAATGATCTGGTCGTATCTTCAAGTGTAAAAGACCGATTAGAACGGTTGGTTAAAGAACAAAAACACTTATCTACGCTAAAAAATCATGGTTTATCACCAAGAAGAAAATTACTCCTAGCAGGAAAGCCGGGGACCGGTAAAACCTTTACAGCATCTGTACTTGCAGGTGAGTTAAATTTTCCCTTGTTCGAAGTTCGTCTTGATGCAGTGATTACAAAGTACCTAGGTGAGTCATCTACCAAATTGCGCCAAATATTTGATGCGATAAGAGAAGTCAGAGGCGTGTACTTTTTTGATGAATTTGATGCATTAGGTTCGCACCGTGGTTCAACTAACGATGTAGGCGAAGCTAGACGTATTCTTAACAGCTTCCTTCAAATGATTGAGCAAGATGAATCAAACAGTGTCATTGTTTGTGCGACCAATCATATTGAAGCACTTGATCACGCTCTATTTAGACGATTTGATGATGTTATTCGTTATGAGTTACCGTCTGAAAGTGAAATTATTTCTTTATTCAAATCACGTTTACGTACTTACGTCGCCAAAAATTTTCCATGGAAGAAATTAGCACAGTTATCTGATGGGCTAAGTAATGCAGAGGTTACTTTAGTTGCGAATGATGCAACCAAAGAAATGTTAATCCATGATTTTCCGTCGGTCACTATTTCTATGCTTCAACAAGCTATCGAAGACAGGAAAGGTATAAGCCAACATTTCACCATTTAATTAAGGATGCTTAATGGCGAACAATGAATTTAATAAACCACATTTTTTTCTTAATTCAATTTCAATAGCTCATAACTTTACTACTCCAAGTAGACGCATCACTCCAAAAATCATTCCTAGACAAAATCGTCAAACACATAGTGGTAAATTGAGGGGGGATCTTGCAACTATATCAACCCAATTAAACGCATTAAAAGAGGATGCGAAAGAGATTCCATTACAAATGGGTATCGGTATTCAAGTTGAGTTTGAGAGTTTTCCTGATATTGAAATGGCTATTGGAAGCCTACCTAGTGAGACTCAAAAAATTGAATTGCATAACATAAAAACTATCGCTCAAAATAACCATATCAAAACCATCGCCACAGTTTTCATTCCTGATGGAAAATTGCATGTTTTTGAACAGAAAATTACTGATTATCTAATCGAGAAAAAAAACAAAAACGGTGACGCAATAGACAACCAAAAGTTGATTGATTCCATACAATCAATTCGATCAGCTGCCTTTGCTGCAATTTGGTCCGATGATGAATCCTTATTACCAGTTGATAAAGATGAATCTACTTGGTGGGAAATTTGGCTCTCGACGCCTAAAAGAAGTAAACAAACGACAAACCAATATGAAGAGATTCTTTCTGATTTTACGTTAATCGCCAACCAGTTGGGAATTATTGTTTCACCACATAAGCTTAGATTCCCAGAGCATACGGTCATTCAAGTTGAAGCCACTCAAAATCAACTAGCAAATAGTACTTTATTGCTAAGTAGAGTTGCAGAGATTCGGGCTCCCAAAGTTACAGCTGATTTTTTTGATACGTCCCCAAATGAAGAACAAGTAGTATGGTCACAAGATTTATTACAGCGATTAAGTCTGTCAAATAATGGTAACGAGCCTTATGTTTGCATTTTGGATACAGGCGTAAACGTTGAGCATCCGTTGCTCGCTCCTTTCGCTAGTCTTAAAGATCAGTTAACCGTTACAAGTGACGGAATTCCTGTTGACCTTAATGGGCATGGAACAGGAATGGCAGGTCTTGCTATGTGGGGAGATCTAACCGACGTTCTTGGAATAGATGAAACACTCTTTATTCGCCACAAATTAGAATCAGTAAAGGTTTTGAATCACAGTGGTGATAATAGGGACAAACCATTAGGGTTAATTACCTCTAATGCTGTAGCTGAAGCGGAAAACATAAATGCCGAACGAACTCGTATCTTTTCAATGTCGCTGTCAGCAAATACAGGCACTGACAGAGGTCGGCCATCATCTTGGTCGAGTACACTAGATTCATTAGCTGTCGATTATTTAGGAGAAGGTGACAACCCCCGTTTATTTACAGTTTGTGCCGGCAATATTGGCAATAGCCTTACTGAATTGAATAATTATCCTGCTTACAATCAATCACAAGATATACATGATCCAGCTCAAGCATGGAATGTTATTACCGTTGGCGCATATACCAATAAAACTTCTATTTCTGAATCTACTGATTACCAACCACTGGCCAAAGCCGGTGGTTTATCACCGTACAGCACTACATCACTTGAATGGGATAGAAAAAATGCTCCAATCAAACCCGAAGTGGTTTTTGAGGGCGGCAATGTTGGTATAGATCAATATGGATGTGCTGGAATGCAAGATTTAAACTTGCTGACTACTAATCACGACTTTTCAACGCGACACTTTCAAACAATCAATGCCACGAGCGCTGCGACTGCTCTAGCAGCTAAATTTACAGCGGAATTAAAAGCGGAATATCCTAATCTCTGGCCCGAAACCATCCGGGCATTAACTGTTCATTCTGCTGATTGGACTGATGAAATGTATCAATTAATCGATGCAGAGCGCTCCGGCAAAGCTATTAAAAAAGCTCATATGAGTAACTTAACACGCATGGTTGGCTTTGGTGTACCAAATTTAGATAAGGCAACCAAAAGTGCTAATAACTCCCTTTCCTTAGTTATACAGGATGAATTACAACCATTTTATAAGAATGGTTCAGTTAAAACAAAGGATATGCATTTACATAATTTGCCTTGGCCTAGAAATGCATTACAAGAAATTGCAGAAGAAAATGTTGAACTGACAGTGACCCTTTCTTATTTTATAGAGCCGAATCCGTCTAGTAGGAATATTCTAAATAAATACAGCTATGCCAGCCATCAATTACGTTTTGACGTAAAACGCCCTGAAGAATCTGACATTGAATTTCAGAGGCGCATAAATGCTGCTACCGATGGTGATAAACCTGATGATTCACCAAGTGATTCAAATTGGACTTTAGGAACAGGAATTCGCCATCGTGGATCTATTCATAAAGATATCTGGCGAGGTAGTGCCGCCGAACTTGCGGCTCGCGGGAAAATAGCAATTTATCCAGCTAGTGGTTGGTGGAAAACTCGTACATCTCATGAACGCTGGGATTCTAAAGCGAGGTACTCCTTGATAATATCGCTTGCAGTGCCTGAAGTGGATGTTGATATATATACTGAAGTTGAAACTAAAATTGCTGTGATGGTTGCAGCAAGTGCTCCAGTGAATATTGTAATTTAGGATTTCATTTTATAAAGCACTGGGTATCAGTAATTATAAGGAACACATAACATTCGATATCGACTGTGCTCCGTTTTGTACTGCCTTCCTTGGCAGGTTTCTTACAGAATCCCTTCTGTGCGACTCACTTTTTTTCTGCAGGCAAAAAAAGTAAGCAAAAAAGCCCGCTCGCCAAACTATGTTCTTCATCCAATTATTTTTGATATTTAGCAGGTCGTCACAATGTGCTCCCGACACTCTGTAACTCAATTTGCGTCCCTGCAAATTGACCTACTAAATATCAAAAATAATTGGCGAACATACATGCGAGGGTAGATCAAAAGAAAAGAAAAAACATCGGCTCTGCCGATCTCTATCATTGGTGGCCCCGTCAATGCTCTTCCCACACTTAAAATTTCAGCAATAAAAAATGCTTGTATTAAAGTCAAATGACAAGCGGACGCGCGCGGGATTCGAGTCAAAAGCCATCAAGGAAGATGGCGCCAAGTGTGCTCTAAAATTGTAAGAAAAGAAAACTGTATCTTAGTGACTATAATCAACCGCTGTCATTTTTCCTAAAGACACAGGGATGATTTTCTCAACCGAGAACTCTCTCACGTGGGATGGTTTGGACCACATAATTTTGTGGCCTTTTAGCCTTTTAAATAGACTTACTTTGCTACGAAACTTGTCTTG
>JBLHWR010000154.1:0-4468 GCA_047629275.1 Gammaproteobacteria bacterium | reverse complement strand
CTGTTGGGCCTGAAACTAGCGTTTACAAAAAGGGAGATCGAGTATTTGCGCTGGTGGGGGGTGGTGGCTACGCCGAATATGCCGTAGCGCTTGAAAGTCATTGCATGCGTATCCCCGACGCTCTTAGTTTTGAACAAGCGTCCTGCATTTGTGAAACCTATATTACGGCTTATTTAAATTTATTTAGGCTTGGGGAGCTGCAGGGCAAGCAATCAGTATTAATTCATGGTGGTGGAGGTGGCGTTGCCACTGCGGCGATTCAGTTGTGTAAAGCTTTGAGTCCACAAACCAATATTTTTGTTACCGCTTCGGCATCCAAAATCGACCGGATTAAGCAGCAGGGTGCTAATTATGTTTTTGATTATCGGGAACAGGATTTTGCAGCAGAAATAAAACTTTTAACTCAAAAGCGAGGAGTCGATGTCATTCTCGATCACATCGGTGCCAAATATCTTGAATCCAATCTTAAGTCATTGGCAGTATACGGGCGCCTTGTTTTGATTGGCGTCATGGGTGGCATCAAGGCTGAAGTTAATCTGGCTATGGTTATGGTTAAGCGCCAGCAAATTATAGGTTCCGTTCTTCGATCACGGTCGATTACAGAAAAAGCCACTATTATTCGACAGTTTGAGGCCACTGTTATGCCACTGTTTGCGATGGGTGTTATTGAGCCGCTTATCGAGGCAAAATATCCATTAAGCGAAGCGTCTAAGGCTCATCAATTAATGGAAAAGGGCGGGCACTTTGGCAAAATCGTGTTGTTAACGTAAGTAGACAATAATCTGGTATACTGTATTCAAGATTATTGTCGTTAGATATAATTCGAACTCGTTATTACACTTTAAGTAATTCTTTGATGGATTTTTATTATGGCTTTTAAAACAATCTTATTACCTATTCGTGAAAGCAGTACAGCAGACTCACTGATGGAAACAGCGATTAGTATGGCTGTCCGTAATGAAGGTCATCTAGATCTGTTATATGTGCAAAACGAAACACAGCACATGATTCCATTCAGCAGCATGGGTTTATCTGACAGCATGCGTAAGACTATTATTGAATCTGCTAGCCAATCCGCCCATAAAGAAAGCGAAGGATTAAAACAACGGTTCGTTAATCTCTGTGAAAAATATAGTGTCCCTATTCAATCTCGGGATTCGGGTAATGGAAAAGTTTCCGCTGATTTCTTAGAGCGTACGGGCCAACGAGATGAACTAATCGGACTGTATGGCCGTCTTGCAGATCTGATCATTGTGCCACAACCCATCAAGACGACACCCCCACCAAGCTCATTTGAAGCAGCACTCCGAGAGAGCGGTCGTCCCGTTTTAATGGCGCAGCGTAATTCAGTGCTTGATGTGCCGGGTAAACGCCTCGCCATTGGTTGGAATAGTAGTAAGGAGGCAGCGCAGGCTATCTCATCCATGCTCAATAATTTAAAAAGGGCCGATAAGGTTTTTGTTCTGAGTTCGGAAAATCGTATGGATCAACCAATGAATGCTCAAGACGCCTGTATATATCTTCGACGCCATGGTGTTGTGGCTGAACCCGCACTTTTTAATTCGCGAAATATGAAAACAGGTGAGGCTCTGTTAGCTAAAGCAAATGAAATCGAATGTGATCGGTTAATTGTGGGTGGTTATAGTCGTCCAAAACTTAGAAACATTATCATGGGAAGTGTCACGGGGCATTTGCTAGCACATGCTAAGATTCCGGTTATTTTTATTCACTGATTTATTCTATATTAAGAGATGGGGGCATATATAATGACCTTATCTTGCTTTTTTGACGCTATTCCTATGTTGTGCCGTGGATGAATTAACTTAATTTAACTATGTAAAAGTAATGGTGAAAAACCAATCAGTTTCGATGATGATACGAATCCTAACGAACCTTAATGAATAATCTGAAGCAGATCAATGCCCTCCAAAATTTTTTCTGGTATGGATTATAAAGAAAACCAATTTATTCGGATGCCTCTAAAAGTTTATCCCAGTAATCACTTTTCTGTGACGTCTAAAAAACAAACAATCACCAGCACTCAAACTATGCAGGAACAGAGGAAAAGAACAATGTCAGTAGACTTACGTAGAACCAAAATTGTAGCAACTTTAGGGCCATCAACAGAGTCAGACGAAGCACTTGACTCATTGATAAAGGCAGGAGTCGATGTGGTTCGGTTAAATTTTTCGCATGGTAGTTCAGAAGAGCACTTGGCACGTGCAAAAAAAGTGCGTGAATTAGCTAGAAAGAATAATCGACATTTGGCAATTTTAGCTGATTTACAGGGTCCAAAAATTCGCATTGAACATTTTAAAGATGGTGCAATCGAATTAAAGAATGGTGGTGACTTTTGTCTTAATGTTGATTGTGGTAACAATGATGGTGACCAAAATCAGGTCGGTATTACCTATAAGGCTTTGCCGGGCGAAGTAAAGACAGACGATGTATTGTTACTCGATGATGGACGAATTGTGTTGCAAGTTAAGTCGGTTAACGGGGCTAAAATAAATTGCCAAGTAGCCGTGGGCGGAATATTGTCTGATAGCAAAGGAATCAATCTTAAAGGTGGAGGACTATCGGCTGAAGCACTAACTGAAAAAGACAAGGCCGATATTGTTACTGCAGCTAAGCTTAACGCAGATTATATAGGCGTTTCTTTTCCACGAAATGCCGATGATATCAAACTTGCACGTCAATTGCTGCGTGACGCAGGTGGGCAAGGCGGGGTGATTGCCAAAATAGAACGTGCAGAAGCATTAGATAATCTCGAGGCCATTATTGACGCTTCGGATGCTGTTATGGTGGCGCGTGGTGACCTTGGGGTAGAGATAGGGGATGCCAAGTTGCCCGCAATACAAAAGAAAATAATCAAAATGGCGCGCGATAGGAATTGTGTCGTAATTACCGCAACGCAAATGATGGAATCTATGCGTGACAATCCGATACCAACGCGTGCAGAAGTATTTGATGTTGCCAATGCGGTACTCGATGGTACTGATGCGGTAATGCTTTCAGCTGAATCAGCAACCGGTTCATACCCAAGCCAAACGGTTAGAGCAATGTCAGAGATTTGTTTAAATGCGGAGCAGGAAGCTCGGGCGAGCAAGTCAAATCATCGCCTCAACACTACTTTTAATCGAGTGGATGAGGCAATTGCAATGGCTTCGATGTATACCGCCAATCATTTTGGAGTGCGCGCAATTGCATCGCTTACTGAAACTGGCTCTACGGCACTTTGGATGTCGCGTATTAGCTCAGGCATTCCAATTTATGCCTTGTCACGCCATGAATCAACGAATAGAAAAGTGAGTTTATACCGAGGAGTCTTTCCAGTTTATTTTCCAACTATTCATGCCAATCATGCCGAAGCGAATCAAGAAGCAATCGATTTAATGAAAAAACAGGGTGCGGTTAAAGAGGGTGATTTTGTTATTATCACCAAGGGTGATCTAATGGGTACTGATGGTGGAACCAACGCAATGAAAATTGTAGAAGTGGGAAAGATGGCAAAGTTTGTTGGTTAAAGTTGATGGGCTTTTGCGAGCCCTAATTCAGACAAAGCGACTTGATAGAATGCATTGGTGCTATTCCTTTTAAACTTGCCGCTAATAAACGTGACCTATTTAATTCCTTAAGATATTAAGTGATCCTGTTTAAAATATTTTAGAATATAGCAGACGAGTTAACTCATAACCTTGTAACGCTCTGTTGCAATCTCATAAATCCTTCCGATGTCTTTCTTGTTCGCCCACCAGAGGTTGAGGACTTTCTCTTTTTCCTTTCCATCTTTATTAAATTTAATTCTTAGTGCGCGCATATAGGGTTGAATGGAAATAATTAACTCCGTTGGGTACGTGACTCCACCAAAATGAATACCTTTGTTGTCAAAAATTAACCGAGGTTTTTTAATGCTACGTTTTATAAATTTAACTGCGACAATTGCCGTTAATACAAAAACTACCATGTGCAAAATCGTTGGTGGCCAAGGCCAGACACCTGAAAAATAAAGTAACATCGGCACGATAGCGATATTGAAGGCGATTGGAATAAGCTTAGCTTTTCCGGGATAAAAAACGACAGTTTCTTCTTCACTCATTATAAATCACCATTACTTTTATTAGTTTAGCTATTAGCTTATCTCCGATCTTGTCAGAATTAATTGGAGCCACTATAGACAATTATATTATATCAATTTGTAAGAGGAAGGGCTTGTCGAAAGTTAAAATTTAGTCTTGATCTGGAAAAAAGTTCTGTTCTGTGCAAATACAAAAATAACCTGGTGCCTCTAATCTTTTATCAGTTTTTGTTAACACTGACGATTGTTCATAGCTAATTGGTGTAAGTCAGGACAATTAGAGCTTGATAACGTTCGGCTGTCTGAGTAGGTGGTCAAGATACCCCAAAAGAATAAGGTCGATCCACCGCTATTCTTATACATTACAAGCACTATTATAGCTTGAGTGAA
>JBLHWR010000153.1:0-4492 GCA_047629275.1 Gammaproteobacteria bacterium | reverse complement strand
TTGCAGGCATTATCGATCAGGACGGTGTTATTGGTCTCGTTGACGGCAAGGACAATAGCCGAGTGGTACTTGACGGACGAACCTACTCATACGTGCTACACGACGGCGATAAAACATTGCGCATTACCCAAACCGACATCCGTGCGATTCAATTAGCCAAGGCGGCATTACACGCAGGGATTCGGTTATTGCTCGACTATATGGGTATTAGTAAAGTCGACAAAATTGGTCTAGCCGGTGCCTTTGGAAGTCATATTGACGTCAAATACGCCATGGTTCTCGGCTTGATTCCCGATTGTCAGTTAGACAAGGTCGGCTCGGTAGGCAATGCCGCAGGTACCGGTGCTCGAATTGCCCTGTTGAATTTCCCCTCACGACTCGAAATTGGTGAAATTCTCCCCAAAGTAGAAAAAATCGAGACGGCCCTCGAACCGAAATTTCAGGAATATTTTATTGAGGCGATGGCTTTGCCACATAAAACCGACCCTTATTTGGAGTTGTCAAAAGTCTTAACACTTCCTCCACTGAAAGCGAAAGCAGAAGGTGATGGACAAAATGATCGTAAGCGTGGGCGACGACGAGCCAAGGTGTAATTGGTTGCCTGAATCTATCTCAATACAAGTTTAGGTTCAGGCTCCAGACCCGTAAGCTATGCAAAGACAAAAATCCTGCAATGGATATTGATTGCTGGTGTTATTTTTGCGATGTGTGCCGTTTTGATTGGTATCTTCGGAGCACAGGGTTTGAAACAAGTGCTCGATAGCTGTGTGCTGGGATAACTTTGTTTAGTGGTTCGCTGTATTTATTCGCATTTACTGATGTTAAATGTTTAGGCGCGGTCACTCCATTTGGCGGAAGTACCTTCATCTTAGGTTAGTTAATGCTGACTATGAGCAGTCTTGAAGGCGTTGCCTCAATCGAGCCTTAACTAACTTGTCGCTAACCCTGAGACGACCCTAAAGTATCAATATCAGACCTTTCACTTAACATTGCACTGATTTTTAAGTTGCGGGTGGCGAAGGAGCCTCAATGCGGAAATTATCATCTTTGACTAGGGTGCTTTGAAGATTTTTGGCTTATTATTAACCTAAGTCTTCAGAGATAATTGAACTGAATTTTAGTTTTTGCGTTTGATAGCACCTTTAGAATAAATTTTCCTGCAATTGTCGATTTTTACTCTATACAACAGAAATCTCTGATTCGCATTTGCGATAATTGAGTTTGAAGTACTTATAAGCTGCTTTGTTATGCATTTATGCATATATTGTTTCAATATTTTGCTACTTCTTAGCAAGAATCATTAGCTCTAAACTCCTTTCAATCACAGGTAACCTTTCGGAATATGGTCACTACAGTCATCAATTGCTAATATTGAATTTTAATAACAGTCAACGGTAAAAGAATCTTAATGCACCGAGTTAGCATTTGGGTGTATTAAAATATCAAATCGATTTGGGCTTTATTCTTGTCAGTTTGCTGCGGGGTAGTTCATTAGCCAATGATTTTTTGTTGGAATCGATTTCACATCTAAATTTTCAAGGAGATATAATGTCCGCATCGTATATTAAAGAATCTGTTGAGAGTGTCATAGATGACTATACGAATTACCTGACCAGGCCCAAGACGCTGGTGTTCCAGTTACTGCCATAATTGAGGATGGACTTAGATGTCGGGTCGAGGTATCCGATGGAACTTCAATCGCAACTGATATGCCAACCGGAATTGGTGGTGGATTGGGGTCGTCACCGGGTCGGCTATTCAGGGCTGCCCTGGCGAGCTGTGATGCTACATTACTGACCCGCGCGCTGCTGAGGTTGGGGTGACCATTTCGACACTTGAGGTAACGGTTGAGGGTTATCCGGACGATATTGGTGTGCTGGGTTTTCTAGGTATCGATGAGTCAATTCCGGCAGGTGAGCATGGCTTAAAAGTTCGCTATCGTATTGGTTCAGACGACGCGACGCCAGAACAGCTGCATCAACTCGCCGCATGGGTTGGGGTTCATTCACCTGTTGGTGATAGTGTTAATCGAACCATATCATTGGAGGGTGAGGTTGATATAGTTTAAAGAAAAGCCGGAGAATCTGTCTTGCCAACTAAAGAATAAAAACTTCACTTATATCGATCTGGCTGAGGTAACACTGCTGCATGACATTACTAATACTCCCATTAGTTTCATCTCATTGGACTTAATCTTATATTCTACTATGCTTATTAAATATCAGAGTTATATAAAACCTAACTAGTAAATGGATGTGCTACCTAAATGACTGAGAAAATAGATCTTCGCGACCTGCTTTTAGAAGTTGAATGCCTTCGTAAAGAACTACATAGCCTGACTCAAACCAAAAACGATCTCCTAATCTACAAACAACAATTCAACGCATTCTTTGATAACGTACCTGTAGAAGCATCCTTAAAGGATCGAGAAGGTCGATATATCAGAGTCAATAAGCAAGCAGAGAAGCTTTTGGGGGTAAAAAGTGAAGATCTAGTGGGATTACTCCCAGCTGATATTTTAGATCCTGATCTGGCGGCTGCTACACGAGAACATGATCTATTAGTTTTAAATTCCGGAAAAGCCGAGACGCGTGAAGTAATAGCCAAATTAGCTAACGAGTATCAATTACGTACCTTTTCAGCAATAAAATTTCCAGTCCTCGATAGTAATGGAGAGGTCAATGGCCTGGGCACTTTAATAACCGAAATTACTGAAAAAGTAAAATCTGAAGACGAGCTGTTGAAAAGTAATATCCTATTTAGTCAGTCGGAAGCGATGGGTAACATGGGCCACTTTTGTTGGGATCGCAAGCGGGATAAAATGCTTTCATGTTCAGTTCAGTTGGCAAAAATCTATGATATGACTGTATCCCAAGCAGTAGATTATTTCATTAACACTGGTGCACTAGTAGACCTGCTTCACCCTGATGACAGAGAGTTATTTAGACAAAATTCAGGTTTTTATGACGAACGACGCAAAGAAGTTGATACTGAGTACAGGGTTATTACCCTCTCGGGGAATACACGTCATCTCCATGTACGTAGCGAGCTTGTGCTTGATAATGATGGCGAACCATCACATTCGTTTGGAACCGTTCAGGATATTACAGAACGTAAACAATCGGAAGAAAAGCTGCAGAAAAACAACGAAAGATTAGAAATCGAAATAGAGGATCGCAAAAAAACTGAAACTGAATTGAGAGCTAGCCAGCAGCGGCTGAAGTCTGCTGGTGAGTTGGCAAAGTTGGGCTACTGGGAATGGGATGAAGTTCGTGATTGTTCAACCTACTATTCCAACGACCTTTACGAAATACTCGACATAGACCCTGAAACTGTTGTGGATGGTGAGTTGGCGGGTAGCGAGGATCGTAAGCACATTCACCCAGAAGATTTGGAGCTCTACTGCAGCATTACCATGTTTTCTGGCGGTAAGGCAAATCATTTTGATATCGAATATCGAGCCATAAGGCGAAATGGAGATATAACTTTCCTTCGAGAAATAGGGCAAGCGATCAGGAATGACAGTGGCGAAATTATACGGTCTTTTGGCATCGTTCTGGACAATACCGATCGTATTCAAATCGGAGCAACCTTGCGTCAAAGTGAGAATCGTCTGCGTTCGCTGGTTTCTTCATCCCCAGTCTGCATTCACGAGATTGATCTTGACGGCAAGTTGGTGTCTATGAACCCATCTGGGCTCAAAATGATGGGTGTAGAAAATGAGTCAGAAATTCTGGGTTTGAATTATCTTGATATTTTGATTTCGGAAGATCGGGAGCGAGTATCCGCATTAATGGATAATGCCAAACAGGGGCAAGGTTCGATATTCGAGTTCAGCGCAGCTGATGAAAATGGTATTTTACATTTCTTAAGTAGTTTTGAGCCGATCAATGACGAAGATGACAAGATTGTCAGATTGATGGGTGTCACACAGGACATCACAGCGCGCAAAAAGGTTGAAGAGAAACTCAGCTACCAAGCCAGCCACGATGTCCTGACCGGATTGATCAATCGCGCTGAATTTGAAAAACGCACAAAGCGTCTGCTCTCCAAAATCCAGAGAGACAAGGCTCATCACGCGATGTGCTTTCTGGATCTCGATCAATTCAAAGTTATCAACGATACTTGTGGTCATATCGCAGGTGATGAATTGTTACGCCAACTGGCAAGGCTTCTTCGAAATATTGTGAGGAACCGAGATATCCTATCAAGACTTGGTGGAGATGAGTTTGGTGTGTTGATGGAGCACTGCGGGCTTGATCAGGCTCACCGTGTCGTGGATGCAATTTTTAATGCAATCAACGAGTACCAATTTTTCTGGGAGGGAGAGGCGTTTCGAATTGGGGTCAGCATTGGCCTGGTTGTGATTAACGACGCCACCTGTAGTTATACCGATTTGTTTAAGCAAGCCGACGCAGCCTGCTACTTGGCCAAGGAGTTAGGAAGAAACCGCATTCATGTCTATCATCCCGATGATGTTGAGCTGGCAATT
>JBLHWR010000152.1:0-4521 GCA_047629275.1 Gammaproteobacteria bacterium | reverse complement strand
ACTGGGGTGGTTATAGTTACAGCCAGAATAACTTTGGTGAGGCCGCATTTTCTGCCTTTGAATCTCGCTTAAGCCAAATTGAAGTCGTAGTCCAAAACCAGGACAACCGTGAACACGACCTACTCGACTCAGACGACTACTACCAGTTTCAAGGCGGCATGAGTAATGCCGTATCCGTATTAAAGGGCGATATGCCTGTCGTCTATCATGGTGATCACTCAAATCCAGCCAATCCAAAAATTAGAACCCTAAAAGAAGAGCTTAATCGCGTCATTCGATCAAGGGTAACCAATCCAAAGTGGATTAAAGCCATGCGAGAGCATGGCTATAAAGGTGCCTTCGAAATGGCCGCTTCGGTTGACTATCTATTTGCCTACGATGCTACCACCAATTTGATCGACGACTATCAATATGAATCAGTCACCAATGCTTTGGTAATGGATGGCAATAATCGCCAGTTCCTTAAAAAATCAAACCCCAATGCACTGAAAGAAATGGCCGAACGATTACTCGAAGCTCAACAGCGAGGGCTATGGCAAAATCCGGGCAACTATCAACAAAAGCTCATTGATACAATACTTGAATTAGATAACTCACTGGAAGTGGCAGATTAGCCTCTGGTTTATGATTGGTTATGGCTACGCTTGCCAAAACAGACTAAATGCTTTCTAATCCCTGCCCACCACCTTCAAGCAACTGACTTCAAACCAGTTCTTTTCACTCAATAAGAGAATCAATAATATGAGCAATCAACCTCCGAATCTTCCTGATATAACCCAAATAATTGGCAAAAGCAAAAGTACAGTGGTGGTAGTGATCGCCCTGTTTTTATTATTCGTTGTTTTATATCAGGCTATGTACACCGTCGATGAAGGCCATGTTGGCATCATCAAGCGCTTTGGAGAAGCAACCGAACAAGTTAGTCCAGGTTTACACGTCAAAATTCCTTTTGTAGATAAGATAGAAGTTTTAGAAATTCGAACGCGTAAAAATGTTGAAAAGCTCAATGCGTCAACTCATGAACAAATGCCAGTCACAGCCGAAGTTTCAATTAACTGGACAGTCAGGCGCGACCAAGCTTTCGAACTTTTTAAGAGTTACGGTGGACTGGACCAGTTTGAGTCTCGGATACTTGACCCCAAATTACGATCTGCGGCTAAAGATGCATTAGCAAGATATAAAGCTGAGGAAATCATCCAAAACCGAAGTCGTGTTATTACCCAAATAGAAGAACTACTGCAAGAAGAGATGAGCGCTTACCCAGTCAAACTCGATTCGGCACAATTGGAAAATCTTGGTTTACCGGCTAAATACATTCAATCAATCGAAACCAAGCAAACTGAGAAAAACCTGGCTGCTGCCGAAAAGCATCGCCTCGATCGTCAACAACTCGAAGCACAGCGCGAAGTAAACACCGCGAACGCCAAACGAGATGCAGCAAAAGCGACTGCAGACGGTAAAGCCTATTCAATCGAAATCGAAGCCATAGCAGAAGCGCAGGCAATCAGAGTCAAAGGTGTAGCAGAAGCTGAATCAATCAAGAAAAAAGCAGTTGCCTTAAGCGAGTCTCGTGTTCTCGTCGAATACGTTCGCGCCCAACAATGGAATGGTCAAATGCCACAAACCATGATGGGTGAAGGACAAAGTATTCTATGGAACATGTCGTCTGAAAAATAAGTAATATAAAGTAGTAACTTAAGTCTCCCACACCATATGTGGGGGACTATTAACCAGCTGAGTTAACCTTAAAAAACTAAATTCAAACCACCCTTCCCCTAATGGCAGTAAGCTAATACATGCCGAAGTCCTAAGTTGAGATTTAGCAAATGGCAGGAGATATATCATCTAAGCTTTAACTTAAAAACACAGTTCACTGAAAGGCTCCCTGGTCGAGCTTTTAGATATAATTCAATATAATCCTAATCAGCGCGCTCTTTTGTGCATAGATTTAGCGCTCACCTTTACTTCTCCAAAACTCCATCTTTTTGTATCTAACAAACAGTCGATTGCCCAACACTTCCTTTGCGTTCCAATTGCGATCTCTAAGCTTCGGCCCTAATTTATGTAAGTTGGGAATACCGTAAGCGATGCCATCATTTTCTGTAATTTCCTTACTAATCGAATCAAAATAATGGGTTTCACCATCACCCCAAACCGATAGGCTACTGTGTTGAATAAATGAATAAATCTTATTGACGGTATCAATCGGTTGGGCAACTAAGTCTGCCCTTTCAATCAATAGTAAATTCTGTCTATTTTTACTCAGATAGGTCTTCTTCAAATTATTGTGACACCAACCAACACTGGTCGGAATATCTGGATTCATCATAGCAGCGCAACGATTCTCATCTGTTAGCGCTTTGTTTTCACGCATTAAATACTCATCAATAAAGGAAGTGTAATCTGGGTTGTTCCGTATCAACATAATAAAAGAGGCGAGGCAATCCGTAATATTGTCCACGGTGCAAATGACTTTCATTTCTTCATTAAGCACATTCCTAGACATCGTAATTGGCTGGTTCATTTGCCACGCCCAAGATTTATCAAAAATCACTTTCTCAGACCGATGCTGATACATACCGGCACGGATGCCCTTCCAGACATTAGGCAATTGATCATCATGCTGATAAGCCTTAAGTGAATCCTCATTCCGTTGCCATTTAGTCACAACGTCATAAATCACTTCACTCATTGGGGAAGCAGGTGAAACGTGAATATCGATATTTTGATTTAGAATTTCACCTAAAACTGTACTTCCAGTTCTAGGTAACCCTGCTAAATAAAAATATTTTTTTGTATCTTTCATGTTTTCTCAACTGTGCGGCTAGATTGCAATTATTATATCACTCGTCTCGTATCAAGCTAAAGCCGCCAACGCTTTTAGTATGCTGGTGACAAATTTAAATACAGAATCTTAGTTTATTAAAAAATGAACATTAAAATTAATGCTATAAAACATAACCTGTTGTCTACATGCTAGTTAGAAAATGTTATTGTTAAATAATAGTAGGTGTAACTCATCATCAGTTGTTTGAAGATGGTCATTACTTTATATATGACTTTAGCTAAATCAATTCATAGCGTTATTGAAATTCACAATAAGGGCGTTAAACAAAAAGGGTTTAAAGGGTAGTAAGAACTTCACGCTATTGTTTGAATTGATGACAGTTTTAGCCATCAAAAGTCACACACATTAATCGCTACTAATATCAATCTGCACAGCCCGTTAATTTTTGTTGTTTTACTATTTAAAGGATTAAATTTTTTACCTCTTCTCTCAATTTATAGATTGGAAACCATGAAACAATTACTCGATTTTTTACCGATAGTCCTTTTTTTTATTATCTATAAGTTCTTTCTCGACTTACCTGATGGACTAATTACTGCGGTCAACAGCGTGTTACCTTTCATGGCATTGACGCCTGGAAATTATAGTGACGCTATTTATCTAGCGACCCTTGTTGCTATTGTGGCAACGGTTATTCAGGTGGCTATTAGTGCAACTATATTAAAGAAGGTTGAAAAAATGCCGCTGATTACTTTAGCGATTTTAATTATCTTTGGTGGAGCAACACTGTTCTTGAAGAACCCGTTGTTTATTCAGTGGAAACCAACAGCCATCAATTGGCTTTTTGGTTTGGGTTTCTTAATAAGCCAATTCATTGGCAGCAAGCCTTTAGTCCAACGAATGATGTCACAAGCAATTACGATCAATGATGATAATGTTTGGATGAAATTGAATTTCTCTTGGGTGTTATTTTTTGCATTCTCTGGGCTTGCGAATATATTAGTAGCACCTGCCATTGACCCGCTTAACTTCAACTTCACAGAATCAACTTGGGTTGACTTTAAATTATTTGGCTTGATGGGAATCACCATTGCTTTTGTTATCGCTCAAGCATTTTATCTTGCTCGTTTTATGAACACAACCACAGAAGGTACCAATTAATGCTGTATAGCATAGTGGGAATTGACGTCGAGAATAGTCTCGAAGCCCGAATGGCAGCAAGACCTGCTCATGTCGAAAGATTAATTGATTTAAAAAACCAAGGACGGCTTATTATAGCTGGACCCAATCCCACTATTGATAGTAGCGACCCAGGTGAAGCTGGATTTAGTGGCAGCATTATCATTGCTGAATTTTCATCACTAAGTGAAGCTGAAACGTGGGCCAACCAAGACCCTTATGTCCTAACGGGTGTTTATGATAGCGTTAATGTAAAACCATTTAACAAAGCATTACCCTAAAAATTAAAGTAATGCTGAACTTGAGGTCAATTAGCTAGTGATGAAGTGGTTTCATTCATTTGATAGAGCAGTTTATCCTCAGATTCGATACGATCAGCCATAGACTCTGCAATTAGAGATAAATCTTTATAGAGATTGGTCAAGCTGTCTTGGTCGTCAGCACCATCATATTTATCGTTAAACGCCAGAAATTTATTCGTCGTTTTTGATATCAAAGGATAAACAACGTTGGCAATTTTTTTGACATTGACACGTCGCTCGTTGCCGTAAATG
>JBLHWR010000151.1:0-4550 GCA_047629275.1 Gammaproteobacteria bacterium | reverse complement strand
ACTTTTTAGGCTCGGTGCCTTACGACGAATATCTGAAAAAAGCGGTTCAAAAACAAAAGTGTGTGATTGAGACATATCCACGGAGTCCTTCAGCAATGGCTTTGCGACAGATAGCCAAGAAGGCTTTACAATGGCCGATACCTCAGACTATGGAGGGGCATCTGGAATTTTTTATTGAGCGGCTGATCAATTACAGTACTCAGGAAAGTCGCTTATGAATGGTCATGCTATGTACGCCAAGGTGGCTAACCTTCATGAGTCTGATTCAATTATTCGGCACGCTACACTCGTCAAACGCATTGCATTTCACCTATTGAATCGATTACCTCCGACGGTTCAAGCTGATGACTTAATTCAATCGGGCATGGTTGGTCTATTAGAAGCGGCTAGTAACTTTGATTCCTCTATGGGTGCAAGCTTTGAGACCTTTGCTGGCATAAGGATTCGGGGCGCAATGATTGATGAGATCAGAAAATCTGACTGGACACCCCGTTCAGTGCACCGGAAATTTAGGGCTGTTACAGAGGCAATTCAAAAAATAGAAAATGAGACGGGGCAGGATGCCAATGACTCAGATGTTGCCTCATTGTTGGGCTTGTCGCTGAGTGATTATCATCAAATATTAATTGATTCCTCTTCCGCTAGAATTGATAGCATCGAAGCATTGGAGGAAAGTGTTAATGATTCGATTATGCCTAATTCTAGTGAGAGAACTCCAGAAGAATCTTTAACCCAATTAGAGTACCAAAAACAACTCGTCAGTAGCATTAAAAAACTGCCTGAAAAGGAGCAGCTTGTAATGTCTATGTACTATGACGATGAAATGAACTTTCGAGAAATAGGCGAGGTGCTTGAGGTAACAGAGTCTAGGATTTGTCAACTTCATGGCCAGGCTCTTCTAAGAATTAAGGCTAAAATGTCCGATTGGCAATTGGTTTAATAACAACTGAAGCGATCGTTTTATCTCCAAAATATTAAATATAGTATAAAAGTTGAATATAAAATTTATTCAGGTTTCTGCTGAATTAAAACTTTACTACAAAGCACCCTTAGCCATACGAACTTTTAAAAATGCTAATTTAAAAAATAGCTCTTAACTCTATAGATAAACAGCCGATAATAAATCAAACTTGCATAAGCTATTTATTCAACATTGCAATCGCGGAGATCTAATTGTATGAATAAAGATTTAAAAATACTGATCGTGGACGACTTTTCGACCATGCGACGTATTATCAAAAATCTATTACGTGAACTTGGATTCAACAACACATCTGAGGCCGATGATGGTCAAACAGCCTTGCCAATGCTGAAAACAGGTAAATTTGATTTCCTAGTAACAGACTGGAATATGCCGGGTATGGATGGATTAGCACTACTAAAATCTGTTAGAGCGGACCCTAATCTCTCTAACATGCCGGTATTAATGGTGACAGCAGAGGCAAAAAGAGAACAGATTATAATTGCTGCTGGAGCGGGGGTGAATGGCTATGTCGTTAAACCGTTTACTGCTATCACGTTAAACGAAAAGATTGAAAAGATCTTTAATCGTCTCGAAAAATGAATAATGAAGATAAGCCAGAAGTGGTGGAAATTACTTATTTGACTCAAGCCTATATGAATCGGTTGCAATCGCTAAATTCGGCGATTGAATCTAAGGATGAGGAAACCATTATTGACATTGTGGGTGAACTTACGACTTTGCGTGAATCTTCGTTGTATCAGGATTTAGGCATGCTAACCCGTGAGATTCACGACTCCATTACAAATTTTGGAAATGATGAACGTATTGCTCAACTAGCTAACGAAGATATTCCGGATGCAAAGGAGCGACTCAACTTTATTGTAACTAAAACAGATGAAGCCGCCCATAGAACAATGACGGCGGCTGAAGAATCAATGACAGTGATGGATGGCCTCTCAGTTGACGCAGACGCAATGCGAAAGCGCTGGGCACAGTTTCGTAATCGAGAATTATCAAAGACTGAGTTTATTCTTTTAAGCGATGAAATTACTCAGTTCTTCGAATCGGTCGGGTTAAAGAGTTCGACTGTCAATAGCCAGATGACTGACATTATGTTGGCGCAGGATTATCAAGATATCACCGGTCAAATGATCAAACAGGTCGTGACCATGGTAAAAGAAGTTGAAGAAAAGCTCGTTCGACTCGTTGCTATTTCGGGTTTAGCGGATGTTCCAGCTGCGGTGAAGAAAGAAAAAGCTAAGGCTTCTAATGGTGAAAAAGCTGAGGGGCCTCAACTACCTAGTGCGGATAAAGAAATAGTGGCGTCTTCTCAAGGCGATGTCGATGATTTGTTGGCCAGCTTAGGCTTTTAGGAACTATCAGTAGGTAACTAGACATATGGCAATCGACTTAGATGATGAAATTTTACAGGACTTTCTCGTGGAAGCAGGAGAAATACTCGATCAATTAAATGAACAGTTGGTCAGCCTAGAGCAATCGCCAGAAGATTACGATTTACTGAACGCTATATTTCGAGGCTTTCATACCATTAAAGGTGGTGGCAGTTTTCTGCACCTAACTCACCTAGTTGAGGTTTGTCATCAGTCTGAAGACCTTTTTGATTTACTTCGAAAGAGGGCATTGATACTCGATGCTGCCATGATGGATGTTTTTTTGCGCGTCATTGACGAAGTCAATAAAATGTTTGAAGAAGTTCGTAATGGCGTAGACCCAACTGTAGCAGACCCTGCGCTTTTACAAAGCCTAGTTGAGATGCAAAATCTTGATTTGAATTCAACTGGTAATGTTGAGATAGATAAAAAAATCGTTATAACAGCAAATGATGTAGACAGTGATTTTATTGCAAGTGAAGGTGAAATTACCGATGAAGAATTCGAAAACTTACTCGATACTTTACAAAAAGACAGTGAATCTAAAAATAACTTAAAAGGTGATACGAAGCCAAAAGTGGTTGCTGGTAGTAATAAAAGTTCATCCTCTAGTAGTGATGAAATCAGTGACGATGAATTTGAAGCACTCTTAGATGGTTTACATGGTGTCGGTGCTGGGCCAAAAAATTCAGCACCCAAAAAAGAAACTACGTTAGGATCAAAACCTGAAGCTAAAGCAGATGAAATATCTGATGATGAATTTGAATCACTATTGGATGATATTCACGGCAAAGGCAAGGGACCTAATTCAACCAAAGAGGAAAAACCAGCTCAAAACCTTAATACGGCAAAAGCACAAAAGCGTGTTATTACAGGCGAACCTAAGGCTATACAAGCCCCGGTAGCACAACCTAAGACCGTTATGCAGGCTGAAGCGACTGTTCGAGTTGATACAGCTAAATTAGACGATATTATGAATCTTGTCGGTGAATTGGTGTTGGCACGCAATCGACTAAATTCATTAAAAAATACTCTTGAAGATGATCGCATTCATAAAGCGATATCGAATTTGGATATTGTGACGGGTGATCTTCAAACAGCAGTAATGAAAACACGCATGCAACCAGTTAAAAAAGTATTTGGTCGATTTCCTAGAGTCGTTAGGGATATGGCGCGTAGCCTGGATAAAGATATTACACTCGAAATGAAAGGCGAAGAAACCGACCTTGATAAGAATCTAATTGAAGCGTTGGCCGATCCACTAGTTCATCTTGTTCGTAACTCTGTTGATCATGGTATTGAGACCCCTGAAGTAAGAGAAGCTGCGGGAAAAGCTAGGCAAGGAATTATTACGCTTGCCGCACAGCAAGCGGGTGATCATATTTTACTGTCAATAGTTGATGATGGTGCTGGTATGGATCCTGAAATCCTTCGAAATAAAGTCATCGAAAAAGGACTAATGGACGCTGAAAGTGCCTCTAGATTAGATGATAAAGGATGCTTTGACTTAATATTCATGCCGGGTCTTAGTACGAAGAAAGAAATTACCGACGTGTCAGGTCGTGGTGTTGGCATGGATGTTGTAAAATCCAAAATTACTCAATTGAATGGTACGATCGAAATTGAATCGATCCTGGGTGAAGGAACAACACTGAGAATTAAGGTGCCTTTGACTCTCGCAATCCTACCAACCTTAATGGTTCAATTGGGTACTCGTAAGTTTGCCCTACCCTTGTCGAATGTGAGTGAGATATTCGAATTGAATTCTAAAAATCTGAGTGTAGTCGATGGACGTAAGGTCGTTCTCAATCGGGGTAAGGCATCGCCTATTTTCTATCTGAGAAGCTGGTTGCTAAAGGATACTGACAAGACTGAATTTGATCTTAATAAATCTCAGGTCATCATGGTGAACGTCGCAAGCAAACAAGTGGGTCTAGTTGTTGATAGAGTGATTGGGCAGGAAGAGGTCGTTATCAAACCACTCGGTGCTATGTTGCACGGTTTGCCAGGTATGGCAGGTTCGACCATTACGGGTGATGGCCATATTGCTATTATTTTAGATGTTCAGGGCCTACTGAAACGATTTGCTTAAAACAACTTTGATCCAAGATAAAGGTTACTGCGTTAATTTTTTAATGGTTTTTTATTCTGAATTCACTAATAAACGGTACAAGTTCAAAAAATGAAAACCTGGG
>JBLHWR010000150.1:0-4665 GCA_047629275.1 Gammaproteobacteria bacterium | reverse complement strand
TGGAATTCGAATCCTCACGCTTCGGATTACTTTGGTCAGCTTTACGATTATGCCGTACAGCTAATCAATCAAGGAGATGCCTATATTGATAGCCAGAGCGCAGAAGACATTAGAGCTAACCGAGGCACATTGACTGAACCTGGTATTGCCGGTCCTTATCGCGACCGTTCACCTGAAGAGAATTTAGCATTGTTCCAACGAATGAAGGCAGGTGAGTTTGCCGACGGCGTACATGTTTTGCGTGCAAAGATTGATCTCCAGTCAGGCAATATTAATATGCGTGACCCAGTCATTTATCGCATACGTCATGTTACTCACCATAATACGGGTGACACTTGGTGTATCTATCCTCTGTATGATTTCACCCACGGGTTATCAGATGCAATCGAGGGCGTAACTCATTCACTTTGTACGCTCGAGTTCATGGACCATCGTCCGCTGTATGACTGGATTCTGGATAAGCTCGACCCGCCCTGCCATCCTCGTCAAATTGAATTTGCACGCTTACAACTCGAGTACTCACTCACCAGTAAACGAAAGCTTAACCTGCTTGTGAGCGATGGACACGTCGACAGTTGGGACGATCCCCGTATGCTGACTATCGCAGGTATGCGTCGCCGCGGTTTTACACCTGAGTCTGTCGTCGAGTTTTGCCGCATGATCGGCATGACTAAAAAGGACAGCATGATCGAAATGGCTGTGCTTGAAAATGCACTTCGTGAAGATTTAAATAATCGTGCAATACGCCGTATGGCGGTAATCAAACCCATTAAATTAATTATCGAAAACTATCCTGAAGACCAAGAAGAAATGGTCACTGCAAGTAATCATCCACAAAACCCTGATTACGGTACACGTCAAATTGCTTTTTCACGTGAGTTGTATATTGAGCAGGATGACTATATGGACGATGCACCAAAGAAGTTTTTCCGACTCACGGTTGGGCGCGAAGTTCGACTGCGCTTTGCTTACTATGTGACCTGTAAAGAAGTAATTAAAAATGCGGATGGCAGTATCGATTCGGTCATTTGTACCTACGACCCTGACAGTCGTGGTGGAAAGTCTGCTGATGGTCGCAAGGTTAAGGGCACCATTCACTGGGTTAGTTCGAAGCATGCGGTTAACGCTAGGGTCAACTTGTTAGATCGTTTGTTCCTTACACCTAACCCAGCTGCTGAAGATGATTTTATTCCAACGCTGAATCCTGAGTCACGAATGATTGTTAATAACGCAAAGCTAGAACCCGCAGTCGAAGTTACTGGTAATGTGTTAGCTTATCAATTTGAACGATTAGGTTATTTTATTAACGACACTGATTCGAGTATTGAGCAACCGATATTTAATCGCACGATGACATTGCGCGATAGTTGGGCCAAGATGGGTCAGCAAAAGTAAACTTTATCTCACTTATAAATCAATCTAGGTAAGGGAAAATGGCGCGTTTTTTAATCAACCTGTTTAATCGATTGGTACTTAATAATCCAATAGTAACCCTTATTGTGGTTGCGTTAGTGTCTGGATTTTTTATTTCTCATACAACTGAGTTTGAACTAGATGCTTCGTCAGACTCTTTGATTTTAGAAAATGATGAGGCATTAAAGTACTTTCGCTCAATTGCTAAGCAGTATGATTCTGAAGAGTTTTTAGTGGTTACCTATAGCCCAAAAAAACCTTTATTTGCTCCGAGTACGCTCGCCGACATAGCTATATTGCGAGATCAGTTGACAGCAATAGATAACGTTAAGTCTGTTATTAGCATGCTTGATGTTCCCCTTATCAGTAGCCCACCCGTTACACTGACAGAAATCGCTGAGGGCATTAGAACTTTAGAAAGCGACGACGTTGATATTGCACTAGCACAGATAGAAATGACAACCAGTCCACTCTATAAAAACTTAGTGGTGAGTGAACAAGGTGATACAACCGCATTTCAAGTTAACCTGGCATCTGATAGCGAGCTTTCCAGACTCAACCTAATGCGTGACAAGCTTTATGAGAATCAACCCTTAAGCGTTGAACACGAAGTCCAGATTCAGACTCTTTCTGAAAATATTAAACAACTCAACCAAGCGGCTAATCTTCGTCAAGATGAAACGATCAAACAAGTAAGGGCGGTAATGGACTTGCACCGAGATCAGGCCAAACTATTTTTGGGCGGCGTACCAATGATTGTGAGTGATTCAATCGATTATATTCGCAGTGATTTAAAAGTATTTGGTGTCGGTGTCGTGGGCTTTATTATTCTTATCCTTATGGTATCTTTTAGATCCATTCAATGGGTAGTTTTACCCCTCGTAGCCTGTGTAACCAGCGCACTAGTAATGATAGGTTATCTGGGTTGGATGCACTGGCCTGTTACTGTTGTTTCCTCTAATTTTATTTCTATACTGTTAATCATCACGCTGTCATTAGTTATTCATTTAATCGTTCGCTATCGTGAAGTATCGGAGCAGACGCCTAATGCATCACAATTTGAACTAGTGAGTGAAACCATACGCAGTAAATTTTTACCCTGCGTTTACACCGCTGTCACAACGATGGTTGCTTTTGGCTCGCTACTAGTAAGCGGTATTCGTCCTGTCATCGATTTTGGCTGGATGATGGTCATTGGTATATCAATATCGTTTGTCCTTGCTTTTACACTTTTCCCCGCTGCGTTGATGTTATTACCAAAACAAAAGCATGAATCAACGGGTGAGTTTACTGCGACTATTATGTTATCAATTGCACAGTTTATTCAAAACCACAGTAAAGCTACTTTATTACTATTCATTGTACTCGCTGGCATAGGCTTGTCTGGACTACCGCAGCTGTCCGTCGAAAATCGTTTTATTGATTATTACAAAGAAGACACTGAAATTTACCAAGGCATGAGTCTAATCGATGAAAAACTCGGGGGCACAACACCGATGGAAATTATAATCGATGCACCCGTAATGAAACAGAACGTAGAAATGTTATTTGAAGATGATGAATTCGCTGTTGAAGACAGCGGTGATATTACTTCGACTAGTTACTGGTTTAATAGCAATGGCTTGATTGAAATAGCAGAAATTCATGCCTACCTAGAAAGCCTACCTGAGACTGGCAAAGTATTGTCAATCGATACAGGTATGCGAATGTTACAAACAGTGAATGACGGAGAACCTTTTGATGACTTCATATTGGCTGTTACCTACAAACGGTTACCAGACAGCGTTAGGCAGTCGTTAATTACGCCTTATCTATCAGAAGATGGAAACCAACTTCGTTTTAGTATCCGAATTTATGAGTCAAACAAAAATTTGAAACGTCAGGAATTAATCGATACGATTAGATTACATCTGGTCGATAATCTCGGGTTAAAACCAGAACAGGTACACATCACGGGCATGGCCGTGCTTTATAA
The DNA here is from genome assembly GCA_047629275.1 of Gammaproteobacteria bacterium. Lineage (GTDB taxonomy): Bacteria > Pseudomonadota > Gammaproteobacteria. The sequence goes on along the minus strand of JBLHWR010000150.1, from coordinate 1,277 downwards.
CAATCTACTGCAAAGCCTTTTTAAATCACAGATTTTAACCATTGGTGCAGTTTTCATAGCCATTTTATTTATGTTTATGATTTTGTTTCAGGCTGTCAAATTGTCTATTGCCACCATCGTACCTAACATGGTGGCAGCAGGACTCATTCTAGGTTTAATGGGCTGGATTGGCATTCCATTAGACATAATGACCATTACAATTGCGGCAATAAGTATTGGGATTGGCGTAGACGACTCCATCCATTATGTACATCGCTTCCGCGAAGAATACGCTATTGATCATGACTACTGGGCAGCTATAAAACGTAGCCATAATAGTATCGGTCATGCGCTTTACTATACAACGGTGACAGTAGTCCTTGGATTTTCGATTCTTGCACTGTCTAATTTTATACCGACGATTTACTTTGGGTTGCTATCAGGAGTGGCGATGACAATAGCTTTGATTGCAAATTTGATGTTATTGCCCGTGTTGATTGTTAAATTCAAGCTGGCGTGATTGAACTAATTGAATCCATACTCAACCAACCAACCAACTAAAACAACGACATATCAATGGCGATTAGACCGACAACCATTTTTTTATCCCTAAAGTAAGGGGTTTAGAAACAAGTATTCAAGATTAAACAATACCCTGAGCACAATTTTGTATTTTCAATTCTTTGAATGAAGGTAACTAGTTAGGTGGACTACGAGTTGGTACAATTGGGGATTATCTTATAATTACTGTCTGATAATATAAGCGTCTAAAATACAATACTAGATGTTAATCACTAAGACTGCTAGCACTTGAGGTTGAACAAAATTAAAAATCAAACGCATTTAGAACTATCTTATCAACTTATCTTCATTTAATAGGCTTATCCCCTTATTGGTTGTATCTAAACTAACCTACCTTAGGAGCCATAGTTATGTCACAACTAGCAATACAAATTCACTGAAGATAACCACCAATAGAGTAAGGAGTAACAATTTCTATAATTCTTTGTACATTATAAGTAAGAACGTGAAGCTTGATTTCCTCATTAAATTGAAGCAAGGCAAAAATTACACTTAAAACCCAGAGTTCTGTTGATAGGCGGGAATAGTTATCAATCGAATACCACTTAGGATAACGTTTCACCGAATGTCAGGCAAAAAAATACCCAACTCAAGGAGTTGGGTATTTAGGGTATTAATGCCTGGCAATGACCTACTTTCACATGGGAACTCCCACACTATCATCGGCGCAGATTCGTTTCACTTCTGAGTTCGGAAAGGGATCAGGTGGGTCCAAA
>JBLHWR010000149.1:0-4797 GCA_047629275.1 Gammaproteobacteria bacterium | reverse complement strand
CTCCACAACAATCAGATCACCTTTTTGCACCAATGGCGCTATATTTTTAATAGACTGTTCCAATGGTTCGAGATCGGGGTCATTGTTAGCATCAATTGGAGTTGGGACGCAAATGAGATAGATGCTGCAATCTGCAATTTGATCAACATTTCCAGTCGGCTTGAAATTCCCAGAGGCTAGTGCTTCGGCTAGCAAGCCTTCCACTACCTCATCTTTAATATGACACTTCCCTTTTGATAGTTTTGAAACTACTTCGGTATTTTTTTCAAACCCAATAGTTTCATAGCCTTGCTTAGCACACAGTGCGGCTAGTGGCAGCCCTACATAACCTAGTCCAATTACGGCGACTTTTTTCATTCACTGCTCCATTAAGTTGATTTATTAAATTGATTCATTTTGCCGGCTACGACATTCGATAAGCACATAGTAATTTTCTGCTACTCTGCGTTGATAGTTGTTTATAGCACTTTCGATCGAATTCATTCTTGTAATCTTTGAAACCGGCTTCAGTATCACAAGCACTCGCTAATTAAAAATAAGCCTGCAATTATTGATGTTGCAGCGTATTTATAGCAGGAAAAATAACGCCTGAGTTTACAATTGCCTAACTTGTGAAAACCATTGTATTGTCAGGATATGTGGTTATATTACTAACTACTATATTCTTTAAACCATGCTACAAATTTCACGATGCCTTGTTCTACTTTTGTCGTGGGTTTGTAATCGAAGTCACGAATTAATGCGTCAACGTCGGCATAAGTGTCCGGCACATCGCCAGGTTGAAGTGGCAGTAATTCTTTCTGTGCCTTTTTTCCGAGCGCTTTTTCTAGCTCTGAGACATAGGTATTAAGTTCTACCGGGTTATTGCTACCAATGTTGTAGACCCGCCATGGGGCGTTACTAGAACCTGAATCTGGTGATTCACTATTCCAATGCGGATTTGCTGTGGCCGGTTTATCTAATACTCGGATGATGCCTTCGACGATATCATCGATATAGGTAAAGTCACGCCTATGATTTCCATAGTTAAAAAGCTGGATTGGTTTGTCGGCCATAATTGCTTTGGCAAATTTCTGTAAAGCCATATCGGGTCGATCCCAGGGGCCATAGACCGTAAAAAAACGTAAGCCTGTTGTTGGCAAGTCATATAGATGACTGTAGCTATGAGACATTAACTCATTGGCTTTTTTAGTTGCTGCGTACAGGCTAACGGGATGATTCACGTTGTCGTGTACGGAAAATGGCATTTTGGTATTGCCGCCATAGACCGAGCTAGACGATGCATAAACCAGATGTTCGACTTTATTATGTCTACAGCCCTCCAGAATATGACCAAAACCAACCAGGTTAGAGTCGATATATGCCAATGGGTTTTCTAGTGAATAACGGACACCTGCTTGCGCTGCCAAATTGACCACTCGTTGTGGTTTGTGATCAGTGAATAGCTGGGCTATGCCATCTCTGTCTTCTAAGCCCATTCTTATATGCGTATAGGATGGGTGGTCTGCGTGACGCGCTAGTCTCGCTTCTTTTAGTGCAGGGTCGTAGTAGTTATTATGGTTATCTAGCCCGACAACCGTGTCACCGCGGTCTAACAGTCTGAGTGTCAAAGCAGATCCAATAAATCCTGCTGAGCCCGTCACTAAAACTTTCATTGGGCATGCTGCCAGTTGCAAGTAGTCAGTGGAAAGTTACAAGTAAATAACATTTGAGTGTTTTGGTTCATTCTATTTTGTTCCTGATCGACTGCATTAAGCCGTATAACATTTTTGATATCTCAGTTACTTCGCTTATCCAGTAATGACCTTTGTCTGGGGGTAAGTATCCTATCTTAATCCCGATATATATTTGTGATCTGAGCTCACCTGCCGATCCTTTCGAGTGGTTTAAAAAATTCAGCGTTTCTTTATCACTATTTCGTTCAAACCCTTCCGCTATATTTGAAGAAATTGATAACCCCGATCTGGTTATTTGATCTCTAAATCCAAAACCTCTTAGATCAGTCAATGCTTGATAGGTCTCAACACTCAAAGCAGCTGACCGTTTCCATACCACCAGATCTTCAAATTTCACTCAGTATTTCCTTGTCCCGTAACTTTCAACTTGTAACTTGCGACTCAAGCCTACCGACCTATCGAATAATAAGTAATTCCACGAGCCGCTAATCGTTTCGGATCATACATATTCCGACCGTCAAAAATAACGGGGGTGGAGAGAGATTCTTTAATCAAATCGAAGTCAGGCGCTCTGAATTGTTGCCATTCGGTTACTGTTACTAATGCGTCGGCATTTTTGAGTGCTGATTCGGCTGTTCCCATCAACGTTAGTTCATTACGCTGACCATAGATTCGCTGGCACTCGTTCATTGCTTCTGGATCATAAGCCTGGACTGTTGCACCGGCATTCCACAAGGCTTCCATTAATACTCGACTGGGGGCTTCACGCATGTCGTCTGTATTTGGTTTAAAACTTAAGCCCCATACAGCGATATTTTTACCTTTGAGTTCACCAGAGAAATGAGCCTTTATTCTGTCGAATAGCTTTTCTTTTTGATCATAGTTGACGGCTTCTACCGATTTAAGGATCCTGGCGTCGTATCCGATATCATCGGCAGAACGAATGAGCGCTTGCACATCTTTTGGAAAGCACGAGCCACCATAACCACAGCCTGGGTAGATAAAACTATAACCAATACGGTTATCCGAGCCTATGCCATGGCGAACATCTTCTATATCTGCGCCAAACAATTCAGCGATATTCGACAGCTCATTCATGAAACTTATTTTAGTCGCCAGCATGCAGTTAGCGGCATACTTTGTTAATTCTGCGCTGCGGATTTCCATGAATATAATGCGATCATGATTCCGGTTAAAGGGTGCGTAGAGTTCGCGCATGACTTCTTTTACATGGTCGCTGCTGGTGCCAATAATAATTCGATCGGGTTTAGTGCAATCAGATACTGCAGCGCCTTCCTTCAAAAACTCGGGGTTCGAGGCAACATGAAATTCGAATGTCTCACCCCGTTCAGCTAATACTTCGCTGATCCGATTTTTGACTTTATCAGCTGTGCCAACGGGTACTGTCGATTTATTAACAATGATTTTAGATCCCGTCATGTACGTTCCGATTGTTTCGGCTACCGTCAAAACATACTTTAAATCTGCCGAACCATCTTCATCGGGTGGTGTACCGACGGCAATAAATTGCAGCTCACCATGCTCTACGCCCTTAATCGCATCAGTCGTAAAGGACAACCGCTGTTCTTTAAAATTGGATTCAACTAGCGGGGCGAGACCGGGTTCATAAATTGGAATTTGGCCATTCTTGAGGTTTACAATAATGGTTTCATTGACATCCACACAAAGTACATCATGACCTGCATCAGCCAATACTGCACCCTGCACTAAACCGACATAACCAACGCCGAAGACGGTTACTTTCATATAATTATTCCAATTTCGTTGAGTACTTTTGCTTTCGAATTTAACAATCTAGTCATCCAGATAAATTAAGTATTATTTCTGCTAGGACTAAGGAGCCGAAGGGTTATTGCTAAGTTAGAGTAACCTTTATCCACAGATAACGCAGTCTAATATAGTGTGGATGAAAAACCGAGCATCAGCACTAATAAATTTATTTCCAACTAGATCAAATAGTAATTATCCTACAGATTTAAACCTTAAGGCACATACATTACTCGCCACCAAATAATTAGCTTACAAATCTCTACTAATTGCAAACAAAAAAACCTGGTTCCCAAGTTTGACCTTAGGATATCCGGGACCAAAGTCCCGAATCTGTGTAGTGTGTTTTGTCGGTATTTTAAGATCTCGGAGGCGAGACTTTAGCCTCGCATTAAGAAATCGAACCTATCGCTTCTCAATCGTTTTAATCAATGTATTTAAAACGCCGTAACCCATAAAGTCCAACCATAAAAAGTAATACCGTTGACGGTTCAGGAATCGATGACGCCGAAAATTGCATGCTACCCGATGACCCTGGCGTTCCGACATCACCCTCACCATAGACAAACGAGACAGGTGTTAATGCATAATTACTGCCTGTGGCGGAGGTTGAAACCAACTCAGTTGAAATGCCAGCGCTGGAAAAACCTGAACCATAATCAAGCCGAAGCAGCTCGCTAACGCCATCGCTCAATATAATTTCGTCACCAGAGTTGCCCAGCGTAAAATTACTGTAGACATAGTCAGCTATGAACCCACCGTTAGTTAAGGTGTTTCCATTGCGTGCCAACACGAAATACTGATTGGGTAGTATCAGCAGTGGACCAATATGACTGATTTGATGGCTATTACTGCCATCGTCCTGGATAAATGTCTGATTCAGGTCAACTGATTCAGTCGTTGGATTGAATAGCTCGAACCATTCTCCATTTGAATCCGACACTTCGCTCGGATTAACCATCACCTCTGAAATAAACAGGTCGCTGATTAACGCAGCTTGAGCCGTTGGCATAAAAGCAAATAGTATTAAAAAATGGCCCGAACGGGCAGCAAGCTTGTGGAATATATCCATTGAGTTCTTCTCCTTAAGTTTAGTTAGTGCGCTATTCCTTAATCCATATGCACTGTCTAAAGCCTACTCTGATCTATCTGACAAATCAAAGCTCCTTCATCAGATTGATTAACCCCTGTCAGTCGATCCAGTGTTCGACAGCCTGTAAATTCAAAAACTCGGCTGCTTTATCGCCCTGCAACATTGCGAGTGTCGACATCATGCCTGCTTCGATACAAGTTGGGGCAGCTACGCTGACCGTATGGGGGGTGTTAGGCACAG
>JBLHWR010000148.1:0-5034 GCA_047629275.1 Gammaproteobacteria bacterium | reverse complement strand
GGTGAGATGCGCTTTGGCTTAATCAACGACGTTAAGCCTTTGGATAAGGCGGTATTAGATCAAACAGTTAAGAAATATGCTTCTCTTGCTCAGCCGTCGAATCAAACCATTTTGACACCTTTCCCAGAATTGAAAGCCAATACTGACAATGCTAAGTTTTTGCTTGAGAAATACAAAGTTAATAACCAAAAACTACTTGTGTCATTTATGCCGGGTGCAGAGTATGGCCCAGCTAAACAATGGCCAGTGGCTCACTTTGCTGAATTGGCGCAAAAGATCAATCAAATTGGCGGTCAGGTACTAATTTTTGGTTCGGATAAAGACCGTGCTGGTGGCAATGTTATTGCAGAATCAAATTCAAATGTGATCAACTTATGCGGCAAAACGACGATAGAAGACGCGGTCGACTTAATTGGGTCAACTGATATTGCAGTCACTAACGATTCAGGTTTAATGCACGTGGCTGCTTCAGTTGGTATTCCTTTAGTGAGTATCTACGGCTCGAGTAGTCCACTCTATACGCCACCGCTCACTGAAAAAGCGATAGTCGAATGGCTTGAACTCGATTGTGCACCTTGTTTCAAACGCGAATGCCCACTACAACATTTGAACTGTTTAACCCAAATTACAGCTCAAAATGTGTTTAAACATATCGAGATAATTTATGCTAAAAAGTAAGTCGGAAAGCAAATCAGCACCTAAGCTACCGATTAGTGTTTTTATTGTTTGTTTTAATGAAGAGTTAAACATACGTCGTTTGCTGGAAAGCTGCTCGGATATGGCTGAAATTGTGGTTGTCGATAGTGGTAGCACAGACCGAACCGTAGAAATTGCCAAGGAATACACCGACAAGGTGGTTTATAACGAATGGCTGGGATATGCGAAACAAAAAGCATTTGCAATGATATTGTGTAAAAACGAATGGGTGCTTAATCTCGATGCAGATGAAGAGTTATTAGCGCCACTCGTCAAGCGATTTACTGAGGTCATTAAAAAAGATCAATATACATCGGTCAGGTGTTCACGAAACGACATTTTTATAGATAAGATTCATTCTCGTTTCACACGAAAATCTAATCATTGTCGTTTTTATAAAAAAGCTAAGGCTACTTTTGATTGCAACCGACTGGTGCATGAGAGCGCCGATGTTGAAGGAGAACAGTTAGTAGTAAAAGAGGCCTTTAATCACTATGGTGATGGCGCTATTGAACTCAATATAACTAAAAGCAATGGATACTCATCGCTTAAGGCTTCAGAGAAATTTGGTAAAGGTAAATCCTTTTCGATTATTAAACTTTCTTTGGTCTTCCCTCTTATTTTCATAAAGGTGTATTTTCTGCATGGTTATGTATTTTCCGGTATACGTGGATTAATTTTGGCTGTGAATTCTGCCAACTACGCATTTATGAAGGAAGCTAAACTCTACGAGCACTGGCAAAAAACCAAGATTAAACCATTCGATTAAGCACCAATAAACTGCTGTTGATTTAGCCAATCTAAATAGTCAAAAACGCCTTGTTCGACTGACTTGAAAGGCTTGTCATAACCCACTGCACGCAATTTAGAAATGTCTGCCTGAGTGTAACTTTGGTATGCCCCCTTGAGTGAGTCAGGAAAGGGAATATATTCTATTCGCCCTTTTTTATGATACTTAATTACTGCATTAGCGACATCGTTAAACGACTGGCACTCGCCTGTGCCGCAGTTAAAAATGCCACTGATATCTGAGTGTTGCCAGAGCCATAAGTTAACCTTAACAACATCATCAATAGATATAAAATCGCGCAATTGAGCGCCATTGTCGTATCCCTCAATACCCTCAAAAAGACGGCAGGTTCCATTAGCTTTGATTTGATTGTTAAAGTGAAAGGCAACACTCGACATACCGCCTTTATGCTGTTCACGGGGTCCATAGACATTAAAATAACGTAGACCAACTATCTGAGAATCTGTGGGTTTAAGTCTCCGCACATATTGATCAAACAGGAACTTTGAGTAGGCGTAAACATTCAAAGGTTTTTCAACTTCACGTTCTTCGATAAATTGGCTGCTGCCACCATATACAGAGGCCGAAGATGCATAGATAAACTGAACATTATTGTCTAAACAATGGTGCAGTAGTTTTTTAGAATACTCGAAATTATTCTCCATCATAAACTTTCCGTTCCACTCAGTAGTGGAAGAGCAAGCACCTTCGTGAAAAATGACCTCGAGTTTTCCATTGAACTCACCATCTTCAATCTGTTGTAAAAAACAATCCTTGTCGAGGTAATCTGCAATGTCGCAATCGGCCAAGTTAAACATTTTTTTGCCGTCGGTTAAATCATCGACCGCCAAAATATCCGTATGCCCTAGATTGTTGAGCGCCTTAACAATATTGCTACCGATGAATCCTGCGGCTCCAGTGACTACTTTCATATTTATATCTTCTTTTTAATCGCTTCGATCACAGCAGTGGTTGAACAGCCGTCGACAAATTTAAGTACCTTAACTTCACCACCATTGTCAATTACGGCCTGTCCTCCGACGATATCATCGATTTTATAGTCGCCACCTTTCACCAAAACGTCAGGTAGTAACTTTTCAATTAAACGCTGTGGGGTTTGTTCACTAAATTGGACAACCCAATCAACACTTTCGAGTGCAGACACAACGGCCATGCGTTGCATTACATTATTAATAGGACGCTCTGGTCCCTTTAACTGTTTTACGGACTCGTCCGTATTTACTGCAACTATTAAACGATCGCCCAACTCTGCTGCCATTGCCAAATAAGCCACGTGACCGGCATGCAAAATGTCAAAACAACCATTGGTCATGATAATTTTTTCGCCTGCTGCTTTTGCCTTTTGTAAAAGATCCTGCAGGGTATCTTCGTCGCTTATACCTCGCTCCAACGGGGTATGTTTAATCATTTCGGACTGTATTTCTCTTCGGTTAGTGGTCGCTGTGCCTAATTTACGAACCACAATTCCAGCAGCCAGATTTGCAATTTGAGTTGATTCAACCAGGCTGCAACCTGCTGCTAGGGCTGTGGCTAATGTCGCGATCACTGTGTCACCTGCACCCGTCACATCAAAAACTTCACGAGCACGTGTTTCTTGAATAAAAGGGGCTTCATCACGTTGAAACAATACCATGCCTTTTTCGCTACGAGTCACGAGTAGCGCATCCAAATTAAGTTTGTTGCGTAGTTGATCGCCTTTTGACATGAACTCAAGTTCTGATTCGCATACGCCCACCACTGCCTCAAATTCAGCCTGGTTAGGGGTAATTAAGGTTGCGTTTTGATAGATTGAAAAATCAGTGCCCTTGGGGTCAACCAAGATATCTTTACCCGCATCGCGGGCTATTTTAATTAAACTGGGTATATTGCGAAGTGTGCCTTTACCATAATCGGATAATATAACCACATCACAATTTTTAACTTGTTGTCGGTAACTTTCCATCAACTGTGCGCTATCAGCAGTAGAAAATATATCTTCAAAATCAAGCCGAATTAACTGTTGGTTTTGACTCATTACTCGCAACTTAGTAATGGTTCTGCAGCCATCGGGTGCAACGAAGTGGCAACCAACGTCTGCATTGATTAAAACTGTTTTCAATGCAGTTGCCGGTTCATCGTTCCCCACCAGTGCAAGTAATTCGACCTGACCCGACAGAGAAGCAATATTAAGTGCAACATTACCAGCCCCTCCCGCGCGTTGTTCAATATCAGCTATTTTGACGATAGGAACCGGCGCTTCAGGTGAGATACGTGAGGTACCTCCATGCCAGTAACGATCCAACATTAAGTCGCCAGAAACTAATACACGGCCAATGGAAAAATCGGGAAGTTTTATTTTCATGTTAGTTGCTTTAAGAAATAATCTTTATCTACTCGTTATTAAACCATATTCATGGTTCTAAAGCAGGGAATCTATTGCCTTTTTAACATCGTCAACACTGATTAAACTCATCACCTGTGGGTCACGTACTCTCTCGCCCCAGGTGGAGTCGAATAGTGTCTTTCGTTTGAACTGCTGTAATGCTGCGGGGTATTGATTGATTAAAATCAGCTGACTTTTGTAAGGGCCAGTTCGTAACGGATTACTGCTGGCATATAATCCTAGTACTGGCGTATCAACTATCGTAGCCATGTGAGCTGGCCCTGTATCAGGGGCAATGAGGAATTTAGCACTTTTAATGAGTGCCAATAGCTGACCTAAAGATGTATGACCCGCTAAATTTTTTGGTTTTGACTTGGACTGATCTATCACGGACTGACAAAACAATTTTTCAGTGTCTGAAGGCCCGCCGGTTATCAATACTTGGATGTCATTTTGGTACAGATAATCGCAAACTTCGGCATAGCCTTCAACTGACCAGTTACGCCAATTATTTTTTCTGGCGCTACTACAAGGATTGATGATAACGGTTGGTTTTTTTTGAGTCAGTTGCTCTGCAAAAATCTGATCAGAATGGTCGATGGGTAGATCCCAGCAATTGACTCTTTGACTGATGCCAATTGCCTCGAGAAATTGAAAAAAAGTATCGAGAACATGAGTTTGATGATTGCCCGTAATTTTTTGATTTGAGAATAGCCATTGGTAATCAACAGCTCTTGGCTTATCGAATCCTAGTTTGTACTGAGCAGAAATAAACAAACTGGCAATGCTTGCACGTAGGGCCGCTTGCATCATTAAGAGGATATCGAAGGCTTGACCCTTTAATGCCTGTTGCAAATATCGATAGGCCACCCAGCCTTTTGATTTGTCAAATTGAACAAATTCGACTCCGGGTAAATTTTTAACTAGTTGATATTCAAGCTTACCAATCACCCAAGTGATTTTGCATTCAGGCCAGGTCTTTTTCAAGGTGTGAATAACAGGTAGAATATGTGTTACATCACCAATTGCTGACAGTCTAAATATGCAGATGGATTTTGGCGGTTGGAACAATTTGATCATAGGAAATTATGAGCGAGAATACTAAAAACACAAGATGCTATATTTTGCACGATGAAACGGCGATACACAAACTAGAAAGCGAGCA
>JBLHWR010000147.1:0-5069 GCA_047629275.1 Gammaproteobacteria bacterium | reverse complement strand
AGTCATTGATTGCAGTCCAGATGTAATCAGCTGAACCCTCTTCACCAGCATGAGCGACTGTCAGCAACCCGAGCAATCGGGCCTGCGCAAAAACTTGACTAAATTTTTCTGGTGGATGACCCTGTTCCGAACTATCCAAACCAACAGCCACAATACGATCTAAGAATGGTTCAGCCATCGCCAATGTATCAAAAGCAGCTTGCTCACTTAGATGACGTAAAAAGCATAAAATAAGCTGGCTACTGATTCCGAGACAAGATTCACCGTCCTTGAGTGCGCGACAAATGCCATTAATGACCACTTCGAAAGGGACGCCACGATCAGTATGTGTTTGAGGGTCAAAAAATGGTTCTACATGCATGACATTCTGGTTATGACACTTTTGCAAATAGGCCCAAGTTAAATCATAAAAGTCCTGTTCAACCAAGAGGACATTAGCACCCTGATAATAAATATCTAAAAATTCTTGTAAATTATCAAACTCGTAAGCTTCACGCAGATGAGTAACACTTTCGAAGGGTAGCTGAATATTATTTCGCTCGGCGAGCTTAAACATCAGCTCGGGTTCTAAACTGCCTTCCAGATGTAAATGCAACTCAACCTTGGGCAACTGGTTTAACCATTCTTGTGTCAGCATTTTGAAGTCACTAATGTCATATCAAATTTTCTATGGTTATCAATTGTAAATACTATGGGGAATCGTTAACCGACCCGTTCATCCCTGAACATAAAAAAGGCCTCTATCTTTCGGTAGAAGCCTTTCAATCTAGCTTAGCTTATAGCTTTTCAGAAAGTTACTCTGAAATCTCAGCTTTCATTACAGCAACAACTCTTCGATTCGCGAGGCGACCTGCTTCTGTATCGTTGGTAGCAATCGGACGCGCTTCGCCGTATCCCAGTGCTGATACACTATCAGCGTCAATACCAAAGCGTTCGATCAAAGCAGTCATGACTGCTTAGGCTCTGTCCTTAGATAAGTTGGTGTTATAATCATCTGCACCAAGGTTATCCGTGTGACCTTCGATAACCGAATTAACATCAGCGTACTTTTTAAGGAAGTTAGCCGCTTGTTCAATTTCGGCATAATATTCTTCAGTGATAACAGCTGAATCGTTCGCAAAATTAATCTTAAGCGATAATTCTTCCGAGCGAGTCAGAACAAACTTACAACCGTTGCCATCTACCGCTCGACCTACAGGTGTTGTTAGACAGTTATCTTTATAGTCAGCAACACCGTCATTATCCGAATCAAGTCCACAACCGGCCGCATCAACTTGGCTACCAGCAGGTGAGTTCGGACAACTGTCTTTATAGTCAACCACACCATCGTTATCACTATCAAGAGCACAACCTTTGTTATCGACTGTTGTTCCTGCTGGTGTGGTTAGGCAAGTATCAATTGGATCAATAACGCCATCTTTGTCTCCATCTAGAGGCACTACTTTTTTATTTTGATGATTAAAAGCATAACTCAGACCAATTGTAAGCGTGTTATCAAGAGCTCTTGCCTCCTCGCTATAAATTAGTCGTGCATCTGCTTTTGCTGACCAGTGATCACTCAATACCATTCGCAGGCCAAGTCCAGCCCGTAGTTGAGTTTCTTTATCCGTATGGACGGCATTTTTAAACTCAGCATGACCCAGACCGAAAGCACCGTATGGTTGAATAGCATCATGAATATTGCTTTCATCTGACTTAAAATAATAAAGGCCGTCGATACCATATTGTGTAAGGTAAGTGTCGCCGGTATTACTCCGCCCAGAAGGAGAAGAATCCATCCAGAATATTTCGGCACCCCAGCCATTGTTGTAACGATGTTCCAGACCGATTGAGATCAACTGCTCAGTTTTCAATTGTCAATCATTATCAAAGTCTTGCAGGCCAAATGAACCATTGATATAAGTATTACTGTCATCGGCGAAAACGGGGACCGTACCCGATATAACTGCAGCCAATGCTGTCACTAACAGCGATGTTTTAAAATTGGACATTTATAACCTTAAATAGATCTAGAAATGTATTGTATTCAAAAAAACGGCTAGGACAACCTGCCTATGCCCTACCCTGAAGGAATAAATGACTTACTAGAGATGCAAATTGGACATAAGTATTAGAGCCATCCTAACAAAGTTTGATGCTGGGCTATTGAATACCAAGGAGTAAAATTACAATACTCAGCGTGAAGTAAATCAAACAGATGACTACCAGTATGTTTGCAAAACCGACGTTAAACGTTTTTACGAATCAATCAACCAGTTTTGCTTGATGGAACAGATTAATGATGTCCTTGGTGATAGCGACTATCGCCAATACCTCCATCAGGTCATTCATCGCTGTGTGGAATATGGAGGCAACTACAAAGATATTGATGATGGTATATCCAGTGGCTGTCCACCAGCCCGATTTTTGGTGCATTGTACTTGAAGATTTTAGACGATCACTTTACCAATCAAAAACTGTACTATGTTAGATACATGGACGACATTTTAATTTTAACCAAAACGCGATGGCATAACTGCAAAGCCATCAAAGCACTGAGTCAGATACTAAACAAACTAAAAGTAGAGAAGCACCCCGATAAAACCACCATCGGTAAGATTGAAAATGGGTTTATTCTAGGCATCCTGCCTTCCACCCTTCGGGCCAGCTAAAGTTTTTCAAAATGCTTCTCGACAATTTTGTAACTTCCTTGGCTATTACTTTAAGGGATATCAGTTGACCGTAGCAAAGAAGACGGTTGAAAAACACGTTATACATTGGTATCAGCTTTACGAGCAGCAGAAAAAAGAAAGGCCACTTCCGAAGAAGCAGCCTCTATTCTGGATCAATATGTATCGTGTTGGCAGCGATGGGCTGCCGCTGGGTTAGAAGGTATTAAGCTTGACGTCTTTTACGAGCAAAACCTAAACCAACCAAACCTAATCCAAATAACGCAATTATAGAAGGCTCGGGCACTGGGATAGATGTTTTGGCACTGTCGCCAACTAATAGCCAACCAATGTAATCCCGATCTCCACTCGCGGAGTTCCGGTCGGAGGTAACAATAGTCATTGCAGCGTCAGAGATTGTTACTTCGTGGTCCTGTGCGAACATCTGAATGAAGCCAACTTCAGTATACTCGTCGGACAAAAACCATGCGAGGTCGGTCCAGCCTCCACCGTTCTGCCCGAACGGAACGCCCTCTCCAAAGGCGGCTATTTCGGTAACAAGATATTGATCGCCGACGGCGTCTACTCTGCTGTCACCGGTTGCTGCTGTATAAAACTCATATGCCTCCGTCTGCGACGCAATGTGCCAACCGTCAAATGACCCACCATTGGTCTGGTCCACCGTTTTCTGGTAAGTCGATTCATCTACCATGTCCCAGCCCAGATAAGTCGCGCCCGAAGCCGAATCCGTGATCACATTAGTGACGTTATTGTAATCAAGCGCGCCTGTAGTAACAATAGCGGCGCTAGCAACCGATGACATTGAGAACGAAACTGCAAAAGCCAATGCTACTTTAGAAATACTATTCATGTTAAATCCCATATTGATCAAAAGATACAGCCACGTTCCAATAAGGGACCAATAAGGGACGCTACCCTTTTCCAGTCAACTCCACTAAAATCGACCCATGCCAAAACAAGCTAGAGCCGTATTTGTAGGCGTGCCTCATCACATAACACAAATAGGTAATTGTAGGGAAGACGTCTTCTTTACTAACGAAGATAGAGATGTCTACCTACGTTGGTTGAAGGAATATTGTAAACGGCACAATTTGAAATTTTTGCTTACTGCCTAATGACCAACCCTATTCACTTCATTGCCCTGCCAAAAACTGAGACTGGATTACAGTTAATATTCAAACCACTTCATATGCGATAGGCATAATGATTTAATAAAAAACTAGAAAAACCTGGTCTTTAATAGGTAAATTCGATTAATCAGAAGTCGAAAAATAAGCGAAGCTCTCGATATGGAAATCAAAAATTGGCGCAATTGAAGATCGAGTATTGAAAGACAAGCTCGAATTCATCTCTCCAAAAGAAGTAGAAAACGACAGCGCAATACAGCTCGAGATTCGAAAAGCTTACGTAGCTGAAAATGTTATTTGAAACGATTATAACGCATATGGAGACATGGCTTTCAAACGCCGCGACTAAGTATTGTCAGTTCAAGAACGGCCATTCCGTTTCGAAGATGACATAATTAGGTTGTGGTTGAAGCCGTAGAGGGAAAAATTGAAAAACGCACCATCGAAGTTCTATCCGGTATTGATGAATCGGTTAACACTAAAAAGGCTTTGTTATGGAACCCTTGCCAAAATAACGTTATTTACATCAATAGAGAATTGTTAGGGTTACCACATGACGCACAGCCGTTAGATTCGTAAAAAGAGTCTCTAAGTTATAATAGCGGCGATTCCATAGCCGAATGGACACTGGATATTCCTTTAGGCATGCACGTTAAAGTGGTTTGGCCGCCACAGAAATTATTGGTGGATCTCGGTGCGACATTGATACGTAACAAATCCACAAGAGTCATTGGAATTTTTGGTCGAAAGTATTGCGAAGGTTTACTGGAGTCGACCCTCCGATCACTTGATAATGATATGTTTAAATATTGATGGCAAGGAAGAATTAGCGACACGACAAAAGCAACAGACTCGCAGCATTGACTGTTTTTGATATAACGAGATATCAGAGAAAACAACAGGAACTTGGCGATAGCTTATACAAAAGTCTCCTGACAGCTTCGGCTTAAACAATAAATGTTTGTTATCGACACCATAAATTGCATTAAATCGTAAGCCTGATAAGCCGCAAATCATAACTATCGCTTTATATGAGCGCTCGAATCTCGAAAGTAGCGCAATAAGACTTCCGCCTTTCCATTTTAACGAAGATTTGTCAAAGATTTATCTGCAGGAATTTACAGAATCTTTATACTTGCAGCCCTGAAAATGAAGTGTGATCGTTAAATCTCCTTATTGGCAGCCTAGGTTAAAAGCCCGTTTAGCCACTCATTGAAAAACTGTTTCGATCATGGTGTGAAGCTCGGGTAAAGCAGGCCGACAGTTGCCCGAA
>JBLHWR010000146.1:0-5146 GCA_047629275.1 Gammaproteobacteria bacterium | reverse complement strand
ACAACTATGAAGGGTAATTAAGGTGCATTAGTATGAATAATTGTTAGGCTCAAATTTGAAGCGCATAGGTTAGTTGACCCTCAAAACAAGTGTTTAGTTGGGGCAATAGCTAAAATGACGCCTTGAGTTTATTCTCTAAATTCCATTAAAGTTTAGCTCGGTCCTGAGCTGGAGCTAATTAAACATATTCAGTTCAGTCTTAACAATTGTGATGCAATAAAATGAATTTGATTGTGTTAATCTTTTTTGAAGAATGGTGGTAAAGTTTCTCCAATATATGGCCAAGTTGGCCAGTCACTTAAGGAATGGCATTAGCTTTTTTGCTATCAATTCAGCCATTGGCAAAAAACAATACTTTTATGGCTAGTTAAGAATAACATTTTTGAGACTTGGGTCACTTTATCTTAAGTCGAATAACGATCTAATAGCTTCAATTGATGGATGAATACGTTAAGTGTAAATGTTTTTTACACTGGCCAAACTATGTGTAAAAAAAGTTTACACATTTGCGGCTTAATAAAGTCTTGATTTATATTAATTGCTTCTTTTCATTAGGGTTTATGTAGTTGGCGTATATTTTGCAAGTTTTTGAACCACTAACCTAATTTATATTGAAGGTTAGGATGTGTCAGCTTTAATGACATTCTTAAATTCAAAGTGAATTTTGAAAAGAACCCGCAGATTCACAATAAAATCTGCACTATATGGAAATATAATTCTATGAAACCTATTAAAAATATCTTGCTAGTCTCAATGTTCGCTGCTGCGTTTAATGCACAAGCGTCACCCATAACTCTGGGTGCCGACTTAGTTGGACTAACCGTATTTTCTCATACTGAAACATCCACTGGAGCCAACTCTATTGTTCATGGCAGCATGTTGGGTGGCGATGTAACAAGTACTGGCGCAAATGCGGTAGTTCATGGCGATGTCACGTCGGTCAATGCCACGAATATTGGTGGTGGCAAGTCCGTAGTCAACGGCGATGTTGTCTCTGGTGGCGTATTGACGGTTGGCGGTGCAACTGGTGGCACACTGCCGGGTCCTGCAGTTACCGGTAGCATAACGTCTACGGATGCCTCAACCATTGGTGCGTTTGCCCAGATCGGTGGCGATATGCTCTCGGGTGGTGTTGCAACGACGGGTGCTGATTCATTAGTCGGTGGCAGTGTAAGGGCTGATGGCGCAGCCACAACGGGCGATAATGGAGATGTTACCGGCGATGTATGGTCTGGTGATTTCGCTACTATTGGTGCCAATTCGAATATTGGTGGCAATGTTGACGGGGTCGGTGCTAACGTCATATCAGCCAACGGCGCTTCTGTTGGCAGTCAAACTGATGTGACCGATCCGCCGGATTTGTCGGCTGTGCGTACAGACGTGGATGCAGAGAGCCAACAAGTTACCGATGCACAAACAGATTTGTTTAATTTGGGTTTTGGTACACCCCTCTCTAATACTTCCGCCGGCGCTCCAGTAATGGTAGGCGACCACTCTCTTGCTGCCGGCGTCTATAGTGCTGCTAGCTTTTCGACGACTGCCGGTACAACCCTCACACTGCAAGGCGACGGTACGGACAACCAGTCATGGGTTTTTAATATTGCAGATATTCTGGCTTTTGGTGGTACCACTAATATTGTAATGGACAATGTTGGCAAGAACGCGAGCGTATACTGGAATTCTTACGCCGGTTATATCACTTCGGGCGATGGCTCGAACGTGATTGGTACGCTGCTTGCCCATACCTATATCATGGTCGGTGCAAATGCCACTGTGATGGATGTCGGAACCACTTGCGGTGCTGTCTATTCTGCGACTTCATACGTTACGGCAGGCGATACTGCTGTTATCGGTGGTAAGGGTTGCTCAGCGGTGTCAGTACCTGAACCTACATCTGTATTATTGTTTGGTCTTGGTTTATTTGGTCTAGCTGGCTTAGCGAGACGGAAGAAAGTTTAATCTTCTAAAGCTAAGTTAAGTTTATAGCGGCTCCTACGGGAGCCGTTATTTTTTGTAATAGCTCATTTTTAGTTGTAATAGATAATTTTTGTACTTATTAACTCTAACCCTATGCAGCGTCAGCCTTGTGAGTTTTCTTTGATAGCTCAATTACTTCACTACGGTATAAGGTCACATCAGTAAAGGATGGCAAGCAGTAACTGTTAAAAACAAAAGCTCTCATAGCTGAAGATGAACTGATAGTTCTTGAATAGTTTGTCGAATATCTAACTAATGAGGGCTTTGATTGCATTCAAACCTAATATGGTCAGGATGGGTTCGACATTTTGCGTCGGGATCCCGAAATCAGTATTGCTTTCAGTGCCATTGTCATGCTTTGAAAATTAGGTTTGGAAATGATTGGCGACGTTCTACCTTTAGTTAACAATGACCGAGATCTAGAATTAATTAACTTAATCGCTCGTTGAGCTAAAGGAGTCTATCCATGTTATTAATTTGGGTTCAATCGTTTTCTCGTAAAGCTATTTTGCAAAAATTCAGGAAAAGATACTCCGATCAATGCTGAACTGATAGAAATACTCAAATAAACGTTAATAACTTTGATGAAATTTACTTTACGTGAGCCGACTTAAATTAGTTTTTTGAACGGGGCAATATCGACTTAATCTCGCGAAATGAAGAAAATCAAAAGTTATAGAACTTATTTGTATTTTTTAACATTCGACATAAACATGTAACTGACACCTGTAATGTTTTTATCAACGGTAACGGGGTTTGGCTAGCCTTTTTTTTTAACCCATAGCCAACTGACTATGTCATACATGCCGCTGTCATAAACAACTCAATTAATACTATGAAGCTTATCGAGCAAAAAAGTCTCGTGTTAAAATGTACTTAGGTAATTAGACAAATATTTTCATTAAATCAAATTCTGTACCCGATTCCACTGTACTTTTCAGAAGCAGTGATAACGTCTACTTATGACTCTGCCTTGATTGACACAACAAGTGTTAGAGCGTTTCCATCGTGAAGACTTAAATCAATCGGCAAGCAATTTGTAATATTACGCTTTTTAATGTCCTTTAATGATTGGAAATTGACGGCAGATACGGTCTGAAAAATCTTTATTCAAAAGTGCCTCTTTGCTTTCTTTAAAAGAATCAATATCATTTTCTAATAGGTAAGAATCGTAGGGTATTTTTTTGACCGCTGAATAGTCACTAGGCTTTTTTTACAAACAAATATACAAAAGCCGTTTTGCAGCTATAATAGAGGTAAAAGCTGCAACTTATGATGACATGAAGTGGACTATGAAATATTATTTACGGCAATTAAAGGGCTCAATTCTCGCTGTTGATGACGATTCTAAAGCGCTTGAAGAAATGGCAGAAGCATTAAAGGACTTTGGATTAACGGTATACACAGCTGTGAATGAAGCTGTTGCATTGGAACTAGCGCTTAAACACCGTCCCGACTTTGTGATCATGGACTACCTATTGCAGGGTTACACTGGGCTCGAAGCTATCAAGGAAATTCATAAGGTTCTACCAGAAACTAAGGTTATCATGATATCAGCTTTCGACGATCTTTCTCGTATAGTCACGAGTACAAATAGTAGTGTTATTGCCGTCCTGAAAAAGCCAATATCAATAGACAGTATTGGCTGTATCATTAGTGACCTACTAGATCAAAAGAACCAAACACTAACATGAATCAAGCAAAAATGGTAATTTTTTAAATTATGCGATTTTTCATACAATTCAAACACAGCCTGGTGAAGTAAATATGACCTCTTTCAGTTCTATTAGGTCTAAAGATGACCTCTTTCAAGGTGAAATACCTGAATCTATAACTAAAATACTAATAGTTGATGACGAACGTGATACGGCAGAAGAAATAGCGGAATTATTGACTTTTGACAATTTCATGCAATGTGACATTGCTGGTGATGCTATTCAGGCAATGGATATGATTGAAGCTGATGAGGGTATTTCGATTATTGTTACTGATCTTAAAATGCCCGGTCAGGATGGCCTAACAATGGTTCAAGAACTCCGTGATCGATACGTTAATACAAGAGATTTAGCAGTTATCGTGATTACCGGTAACGCGGGAACAGATGAGGCCATCAAGGCACTTCGGCTCGGGGCAATTGACTTTATTACTAAGCCGATATCACCTGATCACCTGTTACATGCAGTCGGTCGAGCCGCTGAAACATTGCAATTACGACTTTTTCAAAAGCAATTTCATGAGCACCTTGAATATAAACTTGAGGAACGCACACAAGAGGCAAGGCTGTTATTGGATGATCTGTCAAGCGCAAACCAAAAACTCCAGTCTCTCAATTTGGAATTATCGCTTCAAATTGCATCAAGTCAGAATTGCTCAGTATAATCAAGTACGAACTGAGAACACCATTAACGCCGATTCGAGGCTTTGCTGAATTGATTCCTATCAGCAGCGAAGTGAGAGACGATATTGAAGAACACAAATATTCTAAAAAAATCTCTAAGGCCTGACTTAAATTACATCGCACTATCAACACAATAGTGGATTTAGTCGATGTTGATAGTTGTGACATAAAGCTTAATTTAGGCGATGTCAACATGACCGATATCGTGAATCGTGTAGTGGTAAAATGAGTTTTGCACTAAAAAAGAGCAGGGGACGACAGTCGAATTGATAATTCCAAGTGATTGCTTTAAATTTGTCACTTTCTAAAGTATTTGTAATGATTACCAGTACATATTAATACCAAAAAGTTAACGAAAAGTGTTGGTTGCACTTGTTGTTCGAAATCTGGCGGTGATTTACTCAAAATATAAAAACATGAGACTAGGTATGCTGAAAAATACTAATGGGCAAAACAAGCAAAATAAAGCAAAAGTAAAAAAAGAATTAGATAAATTAGCCCTCGCCAACAAAGAACTGGCCTTTCAAATCGAAGAGAAGGAAAAACGAGCCGATGAATTAGCCTTCGCCATCAAAGAGTTGGCCTTTCAAAATGAAGAGAATGAAAAAAGAGTCGTTGAATTATTCCTCGTTAACAAAGAACTGGCCTTTCAAAATGAAGAGAAAGAAAAGCGAGCGAATGAGTTAACGTTAGCTAACGAGGATAAAGAAAAGCGCGCCGATGAATTAGCCCTCGCCAATATAGAGCTAGCCTTTCAAAATGAAGAGAAGG
>JBLHWR010000145.1:0-5167 GCA_047629275.1 Gammaproteobacteria bacterium | reverse complement strand
ACGTGGATTTCGAAGCTGGTCAGTGGAACACAACTGGATGCACAGGCGCTAGAGCTAGAGGCGATGACGGCTCAGCTGGATGAGCAAACAGCCAATATGGCTGCATTACAAAATGAATTGTCGAATACCAAACAGGAGTTTCAGATCCGGTCCGATGAACAGGAGATTGAACGTCAGAACGCCAAGGGCATTATAAGTGCCATCAATGAATCATATGGCTATATCGAGTTCGACTTGAGCGGCAATATTCTCAAAGCGAACAACAATTTTCTGGACCTAATGGAATACTCTCTCGACGAAATTGAGGGTAAACACCACCGAATGTTCGTAGACCCGGCTGAGGCAGCTATGCCAGCTTATGCGCAGTTTTGGGCCGACCTCAATGCAGGTAAGGCACAGAATAATGCGTTTAAACGTATCTCCAAATCAGGCAGCGATGTATGGATCCAGGCTGTCTATGCGCCGGTGACGGATGAAATGGGGCGCGTCTTCAAGATTGTGAAAATTGCCACCGACATCACGGCGACTAAGACACAGGCAGCC
The DNA here is from genome assembly GCA_047629275.1 of Gammaproteobacteria bacterium. Classification (GTDB taxonomy): domain Bacteria; phylum Pseudomonadota; class Gammaproteobacteria. The sequence continues at coordinate 4,624 of JBLHWR010000145.1, read as the reverse complement.
GACTACTCAGGACAGATAGACGCTATTGGGAAATCCCAAGCAGTAATCGAATTTAATATGGATGGCACGATTATCCAGGCGAATGATAATTTTCTCAACACTCTGGGATATCAAGCAGACGAGGTGAAAGGTCAACATCATAGTATGTTTGCTGATACTGAGTACAAAAACAGTAGTGAATACAGACAGTTCTGGGAAAAATTGAATCGTGGTGAATATGAGGCCGGTGAATATAAACGCATAGGAAAAGGCGGCAAAGAAGTATGGATCCAAGCATCCTATAATCCGATTATGGACTTAAATGGTAAGCCGTTTAAAGTCGTTAAATATGCTACCGACGTCACAGAGCAGAAATTGCGTAATGCGGATTTTGCAGGCCAGTTAGCAGCTATTGGGAAATCCCAAGCAGTAATCGAATTTAATATGGATGGCACGATTATCCAGGCGAATGATAATTTTCTCAACACCCTAGGATATCGAGCAGAAGAGATTAGAGGTCAACATCATAGTATGTTTGCGGATACTGAGTACAAAAATAGTCATGAGTATCGACAATTCTGGGAGACTTTAAATCGTGGTGAATACCAAGCGGCAGAGTACAAACGCATTGGTAAAGGTGGCAAAGTTGTTTGGATCCAAGCTTCGTATAATCCTATTATGGACTTAAACGGTAAGCCCTTTAAAGTGGTCAAATATGCGACCGATATTACCGGTCGAAAAAACGCCATCAATGAAATTAAACGGGTATTATTATGCTTATCTGACGGGGACTTAACCACCTCGATTGAAGAAACATTTGAAGGGGAATTTCAAGAGTTAGGAGATGCCATCAATAGTTTTGTGGGTGAACTTAGCGATACGATATCGCAAATAAATGCGGCTGCAAACACAATCAACGAAGCATCAACCGAAATAGCCGAGGGTAATGCGGATTTATCCAGTCGAACCGAAGAGCAGGCTTCCAGCCTCGAAGAAACTGCTTCCAGCATGGAAGAACTCACAGGTACGGTCAGATTAAATTCTGAAAATGCTAATCAAGCTAACAGTCTGGCATCAGAAGCCTCAACAGTTGCGGTTGAAGGAGGCGAAACGATTCAGAAGGTAGTGGCTACCATGGCTTCCATCAATGAATCTGCCAACAAAATATCGGATATTATAGGTGTCATAGATGGCATCGCTTTCCAGACGAATATTCTTGCCTTGAATGCCGCCGTCGAAGCAGCAAGAGCTGGTGAACAAGGACGGGGATTTGCGGTAGTGGCATCAGAAGTGCGCACCTTAGCACAACGCTCTGCCAACGCAGCCAAGGATATTAAAGAGCTTATTTCTGACTCGGTCAGTAAAATAGAAAACGGTAATGTATTGGTCAATCAATCCGGCGATACTATGGAAAAAGTGGTGACATCGATTAAACGGGTTAACGATATCATGTCTGAGATTGCCGCAGCCTCTGCCGAACAAGCCACGGGAATTGATGAAGTGGGTAAAGCTATCACTCAAATGGATGAAGTGACGCAACAAAACGCCGCGTTAGTGGAAGAAGCCGCAGCAGCTGCGGAAAGCCTGCAGTCTCAAGCATTACAACTGACTGAACGTGTTGCTTCTTTTAAAATAGATGACACACAGGATGAACGTCAACAAACCGTTGCCCCTCGTAAAGCACTAAGCCCGCCAGCACCCAAAGCAAGTAAACCCAAGACAAGGGCACCCGTTGCGCAGAAGAAAATAAAAGCGGCTTCACCTCAGGACGATGAGTGGGAAAGCTTTTAGGTAATTGAGTCAATGCCACAGCTGATAGTAGGACGAGAGTTTCTATTTAGTCAGTTGGATTTCGATAATGTACGCAGAATTTTGTACAGTAAAACGGGGATTCAACTGGCCGATAGCAAAGATTCGATGGTGTATAGTCGCCTAGCGAGGCGACTGCGGGATTTAAAAATTAGCAGCGTGACTGCGTATCTTAAATATCTCGAAGCCAGTCGCCCAGAAGAACAGTCTTTCATCAATGCGTTGACCACAAACTTAACTTCGTTTTTTCGGGAAAAACACCATTTTCCCGCATTACAAGATTATCTGCAAAAACACCCAGGTAAAAAACGCATTTGGTGCGCTGCCAGCAGTACCGGTGAGGAGCCTTATTCCATCGCCATGACGGTGGCCGAAACTTTTGGAAGTTTTAACACGCCAGTTGAAATCATTGCTTCGGATATTGACAGTATGGTTCTCGATAAAGCTAGAGCCGGTATTTACAGCCAAAATGATGTCAATGACTTAAACAAAGAGCAGCTGAAAGAGTTTTTTCATCGTGGCAAAGGAGCGAATCAAGGCAAAGTAAGAGTGGTGCCAGAACTGCGAAAAATGGTTGATTTTAGGCAAAATAATCTCACTCATTCTAAATGGGATATTAAACCATCGATTGATGTCATATTTTGCCGTAACGTGATGATTTATTTTGATAAAAATACTCAGCTTAAAATCCTCAAGCAAATGATTGACTTGATGCCCGCAGATGGCGTCTATTTTGCTGGACATTCTGAATCATTTTCCAGTGCTGGTCATTTGGTTGTGCCCTTAGGGAAAACTATTTATAGACCAGTAAAGGACAAATCTTAGTGGGTTTAGATAATTACAAAGATGCAATGGAGCCTTTTCCTAATCGATATTACGACAGGCACTTTGACCGTGAAGTCGTAAAAATATTGCCAGGAGAATATTACGCCACAACCGAAGATACTGTTATTGTCACAGTGCTTGGCTCCTGTGTGGCTGTTTGTTTACGCGATCCCCTCAAGCGAATAGGGGGTATGAATCATTTTTTGTTACCCAGCGATGGACTCTCCGCTATATCATCTATTTCTGAGTCGGCCCGTTATGGGGTGTATGCTATGGAGCTTTTGATCAACCAGATGTTAAAACTTGGAGCGGATAAAAGACGATTAGAGGCCAAAATATTTGGTGGGGGCAATGTGTTAAAAGGTTTCACCGGTTTTAATGTGGGTGATCGAAATGCAGAATTTACCATGGAGTATTTAAGCGCAGAACATATCCCAGTTTTAGCCAGTGACTTGCTTGATGTTTACCCCCGCAAAGTGTACTTTTCTCCCGATTCAGGCATTGTGAATGTGAGAAAGATTAAAACTTTGCACAACAGCACCATTATAGACAGGGAAAGTGAATATAAAATGCGAATTCGCGGTGCATCAAAAAGCGGTGAAATCGAATTATTTGAGGATTAAATAAATGACGATAAAAGTGTTAATAGTAGATGATTCTGCCCTTATCAGGAGTTTGCTTAGTGAAATTGTTAAGTCAGCAAAGGATATGTTTTTAGTTGGCGCGGCCCCCAATGCTTATGTGGCAAGAGATTTAGTCAATAAGTTTTCGCCAGATGTAATCACATTAGATATTGAGATGCCTAAAGTAGATGGGCTAACCTTCCTTGAAAAATTAATGAAAGCTCACCCCACACCGGTTTTAATGATATCCACGTTAACCGAACAAGGCGCCAATGCCACACTTAGAGCGTTAGAGTTGGGGGCCATTGATTACATCGCCAAACCAAAATTAGGCGTCGCCCAAGGGATTGAAGAATACAGACAATTGATCATTGATAAAATAAGGATCGCTGCTAAATCTAAGGTGAGGCACGCAAGCAAACAAAAACCGGCTAACACCGCAACCTTAAATTATTCTGGTACCGAAAAAATTATCGCTGTTGGCGCGTCTACAGGCGGCACTGAAGCCATAAAGACATTTTTAATGGACTTACCATCTAACAGTCCCGGTGTGGTGATCACCCAACATATGCCCCCAGGTTTCACTACAAGCTACGCCAAACGTTTAGATACATTATGTAAAATAAATGTCATAGAAGCTCAAGGAGGAGAACGTGTTCTTCCCGGCAATGCTTATCTTGCACCTGGGAGTTTTCATCTGTTGATTGAGCGCAGCGGCGCTGACTATCATTTAAAGATATCAGACTCAGCCTTAGTATGTGGACATAAACCTTCAGTGGACGTCATGTTTAATTCTTTGGTTAAATGTGCAGCGAAAAATACAATAGCTGTCATATTAACGGGTATGGGTAAGGATGGTGCAGCGGGTATGTTTTCGCTTCATCAAAAAGGCGCTTATACATTGGCTCAAGATGAGTCTAGTTGTGTAGTATTTGGAATGCCTAAAGAGGCAATAAACCTTGGCGGAGTGGATGCTGTATTACCATTAAACGCTTTGGCACCTGAAGTGGTTAAATATCTACAATCTGTCAATGTGGGTAATCGCATGTAACTCGAATTTTTATTGCTACACCTTTGAGATATTCCTCGGGTTAAAACGATCTGAACTTGTGTTTAAACAATTTATTAAAAATACTACAACGGGTCTTGGCTTAGAAGTTAGTCTCTGATAGTGACTTTCCTGAGTAGTTTAATAATACGGCAATAGCCTGATAGCTTGAGTGAGATAAACTGTCGTAATTCAATGTTGTCGTCAACTACAACACATCAAAGACACCGTCTGAGGAAGTGACAACTATCAGCTTATTATTATGGTTATAAAAACGCTGCGGATGAGGGCGTGAGTAGGTAACACTAATCCCCTATTTTCAATCTCAAATAGTAGGATG
>JBLHWR010000144.1:0-5230 GCA_047629275.1 Gammaproteobacteria bacterium | reverse complement strand
GCCATTACGGTTGCGGCACATGAATGTGGGCATGCCTACCAGCACGCAGCGGCAGAACCACTGTTCCTAATGCGCACAAGCTTGGCTTCAAGCGCGATTTGGGCGCAGCATATCGGTTCGTTACTGTTGTTCGCAGCGCCATTCAGCGTGCTGATAACGGGCTTACCGTCAGCTGCGGTGCTAAATTTCACTGGTGCATTTTTGATCATGGGCTTCGCATTGTTGATGCATTTATTAACGCTGCCTGTCGAGATCGATGCCAGCTTTAAAAAGGCACTGCCTTTGCTATCTACCGGATATCTTTCGAAACAGCAAATTCCGGCTGCGCGTTCTATATTAAGGGCGGCAGCCTGGACTTACGTGGCGGCATCATTGGTATCTCTTCTTAACTTTTGGCGCTGGATTGCATTGCTTCGACGATGAGCTTGAAAAGGTCTATGATCTGAGATGACTAAGATCGTAGTTGACGTAGGTAATGCACTTGAGTACTAAGCCGGCATTGCCGATGAAAATAGAAGGATCAGCCTAATTAGCCCAACCAGTTAAATAACTTCTTTAATTTTAAATAATTAATTAATTTTCATAAATATTGGGTTTTTACAACTCAGAGTAAAGTGCAATCAACTCTGGGTTATAAATCAATTTAGAATGTCCTATTTTCCTACTTACACTACCTCAATGCTTTGTTACTTTAGCAGTTTTCAGATCGATATCTATAAACCATGCCAAAACTTTTGGGCAATGTAGTGGTGAAGTCAAAACTAGTGGCTTATATAGGAGAGGTCTCTTTGAATTCAAGGGAATAGGGTTCCTTGTTGTTTTCAGAAACGAACGAATGAAATTGTATTAATACATCCATTTCTAACTGCTATTAAAGATGTCCAAACAGAGATTATAGCACTTGCCCCAAACACGTTAAAAATGTTAGCTATTGGCGACTCGTTTTTTGATTGGCATGCCGACTCTAAAGAATCTATACCAGGCGAGGTTGGCAAGGCACTGCAAGTTAGCGTTGATAATCATGCCATTAGTGGTGCGTCATTTTAAGGTGTTATCGATGATGCATAATTAATCAACGTCAAAGATCAATATGAATCGGGTAATTGGGACTGGGTGCTAATGAACAGTAGTGGTAACGATGTAAATGACAAATGCGACTGCGATGTCTGTGCCGATAACTGAGCTGTTTCGGGGCCTTAAGCACTCGATAAAAATTCGACTCTGAGGCGATATAACGTCCCTCATCAGGTAGCATTGGGTCGATCTTACTGGGCGACAGGTCAGCGTATTCTGGGTCATTGGCTATTTTAATCATCCGTTGACGTTCTAGCTCGGTGAGTTTGTTTAGCGGTTAATCGTCCGTCTTCCTTATCCAATGAATCGGCCCATCGTTAATAAGTTCTAGCACTGATTGCCATTATCTCACCGGTCTTCGACTGGCTTGCGCCAACCTGTCTCGCCTCATCAATCAGATTCATCGTTTTCTGCCGTTGTCCCGTAACTGTGAGTCGTCCTCGTCGTATCCTCACAGATGGTTGACTTTTTTTGGAGTATCAATAATGCCGCCGCTTCAGCCAGTGCCTTTTCCTTTCGGTGCAGTTCTTTCTTTAACGCCTTGTTCTCGCTTTTCGAGCATCTGTTTTCAACTGTTATTGTCTGGTTTATTGGTCATGTCACCGCTACCCAATTCATCCTGCCACTGCTTAATATGATGCGCGTAAATCCCTTGTTCACGACAAACCTGGTTTATTTCAACATCGGATATCGAACCACAACGAATCTTGTGGTCTCTTCTCAAAAGTCATTCCATTCACTGTAGATATCGGTTGATTTGAATCACGAACCAGCGTCTGGGCTCTGGATTTACAAATCCATTTGCTTAAGGTTGACTGACCAACACCGAGAGACTTAGCCATTTCAGCTAGACTGATTCCTTCCCCTCGGCTAAGCGCCTTTTCCACCGCTTGTAATTTAAACGCTTGATTGAATTTCTACAATCAGAGCGCGGCTTATGATGGCTATCGGTGCAACATGAGTCAGGAAAGAGTGTTAAAGGACGGCCTAGGAGCCTGTCGGACTTAGGATAAAACTACTGCGGAAAAGCCATTTCGGCCAAATTTCTCGATCCAATTCTTTAAATAGAACCACTATTCGTCTCATTCGATCAAAAAATCTAACTCAAAATGACTTTCCCTCGCTACGATTACCTAAGTCCGACAGACTATTAGACTCTCTAAGATGGGCAACGCTGAAATTAGGTCGATTCTTTACAAGACAGGAGTTACAGCGATCCGGCACAACCCAGATATAAAGGCCTAATATCGACGTTTATTAACAAATGGAAAATGCAAGATGAGTGCAATAGGTGCAGCGATTGGAAACCTGGTACATATATGTTTTGGTGTAATTAAACACCAAAACCCCTATCGATCACAATTGGTATAATAGCCTAATGTGATCGATTGAGAGAGGTGGTATCTGACCCAGGGAGTAGCACGAGAACTATGTAGGCCAGTTCCGAAATCGTGCCGTTCTTGTGATTTGAAATATTTTCATAGTATGGCATCGATACTTTGGAACCGTCTAACAAAGTTGCGATTCTTGAAAAACTAATCATGATGGGCTCTTCCAAAAGCGATGTTAAAATTATACAACTGCTTTTCACGGAGTTGAGCATGTTATGGTGGCTTTACAGGTTGAATATAGTATATCTGGAATATTGGTTTCGTTCGATCGTCCAAATGATAGCCTCACCATTCATAATTAATTCAAAATGTTTAATCCTAACTACCCCGACTCAACACCAGAGTCTGTATCATCGAATTGGAATAGTGCTTTAGAGAATATTCGAAAAGAAATGAAGATATCTCTGGCCGAGCCGATAAATAAAACGATGCTTTTTGGTAGTGAGTGATTGACTGAGGTTGAGAGGTGTTAACCAAGTTCGTTAGAATTACCAGGACTTATTGAGTTTTGATGGCCTGAATGATTTTTACAGGGGATTCCATCTCATCCCAAGAGTGCAGGGTAATAAAGGTTCGACCGGCTATCTAGTGTTCAATCTTTGCGATAGGGTTTAAAGCTGCCAAGGTATGGAAGCTCGGTAGTTCAGCTACTTGCTACTTAATCAGTGAAGGGTTTGATTCCAAGCGTCAGCTATCGTTAAGACTATCTTGTTATAGCCGTGATAATCGATATGCGGTTTTGTAGGTGGAGTTATATTTGGTCTAACCGAACAGCTGTTTCAGAAAAGGATGGAGCTAATCGAATGCTTTGGCATTAATAGTCGCAATTGACCTTTACTGGAATTGATACGGCCGCCTTAACCAAATAAACGGCCATTCCACGCTTAGGCCTATAGAGACTTTGGTTTATTAAAAATGAAAACAACCGACTCTTACTGCCTTGTAAAAAACTACGCGACTACTTTAAAACAAAAGGTGTCTGTATAAAGGAACCATCGTTGGTGATACGCCGGACCTGTAGCCAAATTCTGAGAGATTATTCATGACCTTAAACAGTATAAAAAAAACCATAAAATCAGGTTATCAGTCACTGGAAAAGCAGATAATTTTGCTCATTAAAAATCCAGGCGTTAGGAAACGAATAAAAACAACAACCCAGATGGTCCGCGATTTTACTGATGAGCTGATAAAAGCAGCCACTGGTTTTATGAAGCAAGATGACTTTAAAAACAGGATTAGTTTGGCAATAAAATTTATTTTTGATATTGTCACTAAAATACAAGTTGCTATAGTTCGATTTATTGAAAGTGAAAAAATTAGGTATTACCTAAATAATTCACGAACGAAAACCAGTTTATTATTGGAACAGATTGTTAAGACAGCGAAGTTTTTTTTCAGACACCAAAAGCTGGGCAAGATAGTTTCGTTAGCGACATTAATAGGCTCGCGTCAAACTTTTGACAGATTCATTGCACAGACCAAAACATATTTTGTGATAATTCTGCAAAGTATTGTTGAACACAAAAGACTGTCAGCAGCAGTAGCAGTTTTTTTGCTGGTTATCCTGATCTGGCCAAGGGAGCCAGATCAGCCCGTTCAAATAACCTCTATAACACCGAAAAGAATCAGTACCACAGACAAACCAGTCACGATAAATGAAATCGTACCCGACTTCGGAAAATTCGACGCAGGCCCGCCGAGGAAGGCCGCCTTCTTTGATTATTTTTCACCGTTGATTGATAAAAAAAATGGCTCCGTTGTCAAGTCACGCCAAGCTCTGTTGACTTTGCATCAAGAATTATCAGACTTGGATAATGATGAAAAACACCAGGTGCAGAGCATGGCAGCTTATTATCGAATCAAGAACTTCGATATCGAAAACGATGAAGATTGGAAAGAACTACTGGCGCGTGTCAATACTATTCCGGTCTCTTTGGCACTTGCACAAGCTGCCAATGAAAGTGCCTGGGGAACATCACGATTTGCGCGCGATGCGAACAACTTTTACGGTCAATGGTGCTTTCAAAAAGGTTGTGGGCTAGTTCCAGCCAGACGCGACAAAAATAAAACACATGAAGTAGCGGCTTTTAAGTCACCTGAGGAGTCAGTAGAGAGATATATACATAACCTGAATAGTCACAATGCCTACAAGACCCTGCGCAAGATACGCAACAGACTCCGTACAGAGAACAAACTTATTACTGGCATCGAACTCGCTGAGGGCCTTCTCCATTACTCAGAGCGCGGAAAAGAATACATCAAGGAACTCCAGTCGATGATCAAATTTAATAAACTGACTCGTTTTGACTGAAAATTATAGCAATGCCAACGACTACTCTGAAGTCTCACATTGAGTCCAAAATCCGCGGTTCCCTTGAAAAAATCAAAACTAAACTAAGTAAAAAGCCGTATAGATTGGCACATAACCAGTCTTTTCTAGTGACTCAGAGGACTTTGACCACCCCAAAAGCAGAGCCATCCGATCGCCGATGATTCGGCCATGCTTCTCTTTATTTTTTTATTAAGCTAGTGAAGAAAGCAGTTTGGACCTAACCTATGCCCGATGATTAGGTGTATGTAATCAAATAGTTAGTCCAATAATGGTGTTCATAGCTGTCAACAACGCTCGAAAACTGAGTCACTCCATCAACTGAAAAGTGAGCCACTAAGTATTACTTTCTTGGACTGATTAATCCTGCTTGTTTCTTTTCTCTTAATCGATAGCTGTCTCCTTTAATTTGAATAACATGTGAATGATGTAAGAC
>JBLHWR010000143.1:0-5237 GCA_047629275.1 Gammaproteobacteria bacterium | reverse complement strand
CCGGGTCTGGGCCGCTAAACTCAGCCTCAATAGCAGAACCGCCACCTGGACCGAGCACAAAACGCCATGCTTTGGCTTGTGCCTCTGGGTAGTTTTTAGCGATAAAGTCTTGCACTATCGGCATCATGCCATCGATTTTTTTGTAATTATCGACTCGCACTAACAACTGTCCATATGAGCTATTTGCTGACTCTGAGCCATAGGTCAGCATATATCGAATGGTACCCCCACCGACTAAAGTTTGTACCGCATTGACACCTTCCATCTGGCTGACAAAACCTTCTATTTCAATCATGTATTGTTCAGTATGTTCAATCCTTGTGCCTTCTGGCATCCAAATATCGACCACCATTTGAGGGGAAGTTGAGCGAGGGAAGAACCCCTGAGTCATGAACTGGGCACCCCAAATTGATAATGTAAATAGACCGAGGACAAAGCTAATAACAAACCAACGTGAATGCAACGCCCATCGCATTAACTTTTTATACTGTATAAAAAACGCACCTTCTTTTTCTTCTTCAGATTGGCTTGGATCTGCGTCACCCTCAACTGTTTCTGGAAATAACCAATAACAAGTAAGAGGGGTAATAGTTAAGGCCAATACCCAGCTAAATAACAATGCAATCATCACGACCCAAAACAAGTCACCTGTAAATTCTGCCGTCTCACCCGGTGCAAATCCGATGGGTGCAAAGGCAATCACGCCAACTAAGGTACCTGCAAGCAACGGCCACTTGGTTTGAAAAACGATTTCTTTAGCGATATCGAGTTTCTTACGGCCTTTTTTAACCCCAACTAATATTGCTTCTGTTATCACCACGGCATTATCAACCATCATGCCTAAAGAGATAATCAAGGCGCCTAGGGATATTCTATGTAAAGGCACGCCAATTATTTGCATGGTGGTTAAGGTGGCGCCAACAGTTACCAATAAAATAAATGAGATCACCATCGCTGAACGTATTCCCATGGTGAACAACAGAGTCGCAATCACAATGATTAATGCGGCAATGACATTCATCACGAAGTCATTCACCGATGCTTCAACCACTTTGCCTTGGTGGTAGTATTCATGAACTTCGATGCCTAAGGGGCGACGAGATTGTGTTTCTGATAATTTTTGGTCAACGGCTTTGCCTACCAACACAACATTACCACCAGCAACATTTGACACACCCAGCGCGATTGCTTTTTTTCCGTCATATCTGACTATTTTTGTGGCTGGCGTTTTATAGCCCCGATACACATTGGCTATGTCTTTTAAATACAGAATTTCTCCGTCAACAGAATTCGAAACTAACAGGTTTTTGATCGATTCAACTGTGTCAATATCACCAGTTGGATCAATCGACAATCGCTGATTTCCGATATTGACATTGCCTGCAAAAACCACCGAATTTTGTTGTTTTAAGATGTCATATAATTTTTCAATCGTGACCCCTAAACTAGCTGATGTTTCAGATGAGATTTCGATGAAAATTGCTTCATCTTGGGTGCCAGTCATCTGTACCTTCCCCACACCCTTTACCTGTAAAATGTCCTTTTGCAGTTCTTTGGCATAACTGCGTAATTCCGCATAACTAAAGTCATCACCGGTGACAAGATATGACAAACCATAAACGTCCCCAAAATCATCATTAACTATTGGGGTGCGCGCTTCGCTGGGAAGGGATGCTTGCGCATCATTCATTTTATTACGTAGTTTGGTCCATATAATTTGTAGGTCTTCTTTGCTTTCGGAAAACTTATATTTAATATTCACCCTAATTTCAGACACACCCGCCGAAGATACGGTGGATATAGTGTCTACTTCTTGCATTTCTTGTATGGCAGTTTCAAGCGGGTCAGTGACTTCCAAAGCCACTTGTTCTGGACTAGCACCTGGATATTGGGTATAGATTATTGCTGTTCTGATAGTAAATTCAGGGTCTTCAAATCGGGGCATAGTTTGATATGCATTCCAACCTCCCGCTAAGGCCAGAATGATAGCAATCACACACAATAATTGGTTTTTGATGGAAAATTCTGCAAGGTTCATTATTTTGCCCTTTCTCAATAATATTATTTAGACAACTTAGACCAAGGGTGAACTTTCATTCCCGCAGAAATAGAAGATAGACCGGCAGCTACCACTGTATCTCCCATTTGCAAACCGCTTGTTACAACAAGCATTTCTCCCACACCATCTTGCACTGTGATATCTCTGCGGCTAACTGTATTGTCAGATTTATCCACTAACCAAACAAATTTCTGATTACCATCAATTCCTACTGAGGCAATGGGAATAGCCAACTCGTTTTCTGCTTTGCTATTTCTAGGATCCGGAAACCAAAATGTCGCATTCATTCCAGGCAAAATATTCATACCATTGGGTTGAGTGAAAGTGAATGTCACCTTGTAGGTTTGTGAAGCAGAATCTGCGCTTAAGTTTGCCTCTTTAAATTTAGCCTTCAATCTATTATCTGGGGCGAAACTGAAAACAAAATATGCTTCTCCAAGGCCTTTTCCTGTTCTATCTCCAAGGGCCATAATACTGGCAGGAATATTAATAGTGGCTTCCATTACTCCTTCGCCCAATATCGTAATAGCCGTTGTGCCGGTTTGAATAGCTTGCTTGGCTTTTATTGACACTTCAGCGATAAAACCAGTAAATGGCGCCACTAGAACGGCATCTCCTAAGGCTTTTTTTGCGGTATCTAGCTGCGCTTGATTGACATCACGTTGCGAGCGGCGTTGCTCGAATACACTTTTCGAAATTGCATCTTCCTTTATCAGTCGCTCAGCCCGTTCAAATTCGCTATTTGCACTATCGAATTGAGCTTGCGCAGACTGCAAACTTGCTTGTAGATCCCGCACATCCAGTTTAGCTAGTACATCACCTTTTTGAACTTCTTGAGATTCCACAACCAATAATTCATCTACTACACCAGTGACTTCGAAGCTCAATGCGGATACGTTCTCGGCTTTTACTGTTGCGGGGTAATTTAGGAAAGCGTCGCTAGATTTTTGCCCTATGACCACTAGCTTAGCCGGCTTAGACTCAAGCGCTTGTGTATCATCAGGTTGCATCGGCTCCTTGCTGCATGCAGATAAGAACAAAATGGTAACAAACGGCAATACAACGGCTGTTCTGAGTCCAAAATAACTTTTCATCTAATTTTCCTAATAAAAGCAATAAAACGATTATATACTGAATGATCTAACACTAGAAATACATAATCAATTAGTCTTACCGAAGTAGTTGTTTTTAATTCGTTTTCTGACAAGTAACAACATCAATGATAACTAGGCGACTCATCATTGATGGCCTAAAATAATATAAGTGTCATTCATCAACAGATTGTTTCTTGACCTTTTTTACGCCTATTAGTTTTTTTGGGCACCTGTTGCTATCAAATGTATCTTGATTGACATACACCTTATTAAAACCTTTATCATATCTGCAAAGCATATTACCCCTGTTCATAATCCAACCTAAATTATTAATTTCTTCTCCTATACGAATACCGTAATCACGATGATAAACCTCAAAAACTTCTACTCTCTCAGCTTTTTCCTGCTTTGAACTATCTTGGCCATAACCAACACTGCTGATTACCATTAACCCGACTAATAGGCTTACTTTCAATTTCTTCATAACTTTTGTCTCTCTATTTCAATAATCTATTTATCTTCTAGGTAAGAATACCCGCGCGTTCACAATGCTGTTAATCAAACACAGTCAATAGCGAATCAATTTGCGCCAATATGAAGATGATAAAACCTATGTCGCGGCTACTTTGTTAACTTATATACATTAAAAATGTATATATGCGTGACTGGTACCTCAGGTTTGGAGAATAGGAGCTAAAAGGCACTGAGCGAAAGAAACAAAGGTGGGGAGTTATCATTGCTTTTATGATGTGTTGGGCAGGATCCCCGTTTTGGTATTAATTGGCTGACGTTCATTAAAATTGAGATTTCCAAATCTGCATGATCAGAAAAACGTAGGTTTGCTCTAGTCCGCCAATTTCCTGCAGCAAGACGTCGGCTAGGATAGCCTTGAAAATTGGCCCTTCACCGATAATGCCACACACATCTGCGGCCAATACCGGCACCAAAATATCGGGCCGTACCAATCTCATTTTACATCTTACTTGGTTGAGTGGCTTTCGCTACCATCGCCAAAAGAAATCCAATTCCCGTTCGCATTACCTATGCGGCGGCTTCGTTCGGTCTCTTGCCAGTTACGCTTGACCGAACATAGTCTCACCCCTATTCCGCTTGAGCTTGAGTTACCTCGGCATCATCAAGGTCAGGAATAGTCACCTTAGCAAAATACATTTTTTCATCGTCGGCAGTTAAAGTATTAGTCGCACTTAATAATATCGAGTCCTGTACATTGTATTGAAGTTCTTGCTGAGTCGTTGTTACTGCTTGGCTCATCATTGAGTGAACAAGTTGCTCTAATGTTGCTTCTTTGGCTAGTACTGTCGAACTAAAGGCGATACTAGCAGTTAAAAGGGTGGCAGCGATTTTAGATTTAGTGAACATAATTATTTCCTTCCGAGTTAGTTGTAAACTGTTTTGTTAATGTGATAAGCCGTTATTTATCTTCGAGGTAATATTACTTGCACCTTCACAAGGCAGTTAATCAAACACAGCCAATAACAAATCAATTTGCGTCAACATGATGAAACTTATGTAGTTGGCTTCAATATATTAAAAAAGCACTTAGAAATAGATTATGCCTATGGATTCAAGGTAGAGAGCTTAATGGCATGCGGCACTGTAAGGCACAAAGTGGAATAAAATATCAGGAGGGGAGTTATTATTGCTTTTATGATTTTTGGGAATGAAATCACCGTTTTCACATTAATTAGCTAACATTCAAATTATAGACAGGTACACAAGATCGTTAAGCCTCATTCTGCGTTCATGGAAGACGCCGGTCATGTAGCGTGTTAAAGCAATGTCACGGTAAGTACGCTTAGTGTTTTTTAAGCAAGAGCGGTCTTTACTTCATTGCGGCCTGAATTGCGCCATAGTCTAAAATATTGAGATAAACGGTGAGCGGCAATTCACTATTCTGATGCCCTATCATATCCGCTGAAAGACGATGGCTGTAAGGTTTCTCATTCTGCACCCATGAAATTATAACTGGGTTATTTTGGCTTTCACGTTGCTGAAACCCAAAGGAACATTCCCCACTCGGGGGAATAGAGCTGCACGATACAATACTACCCGTTTTGGGCACT
>JBLHWR010000142.1:0-5291 GCA_047629275.1 Gammaproteobacteria bacterium | reverse complement strand
AGCGAGCAAGGTGGCGCTGGACTGGTATCACAATTTGATAAAGATGATGTCGAAGCCATTGGTCTGGTTAAGTTCGACTTTTTGGGTTTGCGTACGCTCACCATCATCGACTGGGCGGTTAATTCAATCAACCTGAATAAAGCCAATCATAAAGGTGGAGACCCACTCGAAATAGAGCGAATTCCGCTAGATGACAAGAAGACTTTCGAGTTATTGCGGTCTTATCAAACCACGGCCGTATTCCAGCTGGAATCTCGTGGTATGAAAGACTTAATTCGAAAACTCCAGCCCGATAGTTTCGAAGACATTATCGCATTGGTTGCGCTATTTCGGCCCGGGCCACTGCAATCCGGCATGGTCGACGACTTCATCGAACGCAAGCACGGCCGCTCACGAGTTGAGTATCCTCATCCCGCGTTAGAACCTATCTTGAAACCCACCTATGGTGTCATCCTGTATCAGGAACAGGTGATGCAAATAGCCCAGGTGCTGGCGGGTTACACGCTGGGTAGCGCCGATATATTGCGTAAGGCAATGGGTAAGAAAAAACTTGAGGAAATGGAAAAGCAACGGGTGATTTTTACCGATGGTGCCGTCGCTAATGATGTCAAAGCAGAGACAGCAACCTACATATTCGACCTGATGGAAAAGTTTGCCGGTTATGGTTTTAACAAATCACACTCGGCTGCTTATGCGTTGGTGTCCTATCAAACTGCCTGGTTAAAAGCACATTATCCAGCTGAATTTATGGCGGCTGTTTTATCAGCGGACATGGACAACACCGATAAAATTGTCACCTTAATTGATGAATGTCGAGAAATGAAACTTAACGTTTTACCGCCTGATGTTAATTGCTCGGGTTATCGTTTTACACCCTCAGAAGATGGCCTAGTGTTCTATGGCTTGGGTGCTATTAAAGGTGTCGGGCAGGGTGCTATTGAAGCCATTATTGATAGTCGAGCCAACGATCCTTTTACCTCACTAGATGAGTTTTGTGAACGCGTGGATAGTGCTAGAAAAAGCCGCAAGCTACTCGAGGCACTGATTAAAGCAGGTGCGATGGATTGTTTTTCAAAAAATCGTGCAGCGCTCATGTCTCATCTGAAGTTTGCGCTGCAATCAGCGGAGCAAGAGCATAATAATCAAAGTTCAGGCATGACTGATATGTTTGCTGAGCTAGCCCCTGAGGTAACGACAAAGACTTTACCTGATTGTGATCCTTGGAATGAGAAACAACGCTTAATGCAAGAAAAGGAGGCGCTTGGCTTATTTCTAACAGGACATCCACTGCTCATTGTGGCATCAGAAATCAAACAAATCTCATCCACTAATTTATCGCAATGGCTGGCGCTACTCAATACCGGCGATACCTCTGTTACTCGATATCGCCAAAAAGCAAAACCAACCACCGTTTGTGGATTGGTGGTTGATATCAGAATTAAAAGTGGTTCCTATGGGCGCGAAGCCTTCGTTACCTTAGATGATCGCAGTGGCCGTGTCGATGTTCGTGTTTCACCTGCATTGCTTCAAGAAATAGAACCAATCGTATCTAAAGATTTAGTTTGGGTAGTCGATGGAGGCATTGCCTACGATGATTTTAATAATGGAGTCAAGCTCAAAGCAGAAAGAGTTCAATTACTCGATGATTATCGCCAACAAAACGCGCGCTTACTGCATATCAAATTAAATGGTAATACTGATCGAGTAATCGATAAGCTCGTTACTGATTTAAAACAATATGAGGGCCACAATGGAATGCCGATTGCTTTTCATATGCAAAAAGATGGTTATAACTTTGACTTGAAAACAGAGGGTGACTGGAAGGTCATACCGACTGAAAATTGCTTACTCTCTCTCGCAAAGCATTTAGATCAAAATGATTTTCATGTGGAATATTGATAAAATTTATCACTCATTTGATGAATTTATTTCATTATCATTATGCTCGTTCAACGCATTTTTACTTACCTGTCCCATGTGATTATGGATATAAGGTGGTATGAGTTGGCAATGAAAAAATTAATGCATCACAATGGTTAATTTTATTAAACTACTTAAAAGACAGAAAGTTATGAAAGATAAAGATAAAATAAATGTGCTTTTTGTTTGTATGGGAAATATATGTCGATCGCCAACTGCACAGGGTGTATTTCAATCGTTAGTTAATGCTGAGGGTTTGGATGGAAAATTTATAATTGATTCAGCCGGATTGCATAACTTTCACGTTGGTAATTCACCTGATTTGCGTTCGCAAGGTACGGCGCGTAAACATGGCGTAGAACTGTCTAATCTGAGCGCTCGTCAGTTTGTGCCAGCTGATTTTATGAATTTTGACTTTCTGTTAGCGATGGATGAGTCTAACTTTACTGGTATGCAGCAATTACAACCGGAGCATCCACGTGGACAGCTTTCGATGATGCTTGAATATTCTAGTCAATATGAGCAGATTGAAATACCTGATCCCTATTATGGCGATGACGGTTTTGAACTGGTATTCGATATGGTTAGAGATGCTTGTGCCGGACTGCTAAAGAACATTCAAAAACAGAACAACCTTTAGGCTCATATTGCTTCAATTAACTTCTTAGCCGACCGTACATAACTAGCTCGAGTGAATAAAAGCCGCCATTGACTGCCACCGATTTGATTCCATAAAATAGCGGAGCGAATACCAGCGAGTAGTAGAGTTCTGATCTTACTCACCGTATCGGTATTGCTCAGATAGCTTTGCTCTCCTTTGACAATAATCCGCGGGTTTACTGTACTAATTGTCTCTTGGTAAAGTTCTGCAACTTTAGACGTAACGTTACTTCGACCAAATTCAAATGTTTTTGATTGGGTGTTTATTGCCTGTAGCTTTTCGAATATTTTTGATGACATGCCGTCATTCTTTTTTAATTGCTTAGCAATTTTTAACAGCGTTAAAATATAATAGGTGACCGCTTTTGTTGGTTTTTCGCCCACACCACTTAAATACATTTCCAAGGTTTTAAGACCACTTTGAATACTGGCTAAATCACCATATACTTCGATTGTAGTGGATGCCTCAAAGGCAAACAGACTATCAAAACTACAGTCAAAAGCGGATTGATTGATTTTGCCAACGGTAGAAATTTGATCCACTAATGAGGCAGCTTGAAATACACCCGCCAAAGCAATTGTTTGGTTTTCTAACGCGGTCAAATTAGTTGTCATTACTTAAGATATCTCTAAAAATAGTATTATTCCAATGATTTTTATAGCTAACAATTACTTCTCGATAACTACTTAGCAATATTCTACTGACGAAATTTTTTCAAATATTGCATTATAGTTAATTACATTTACATATCAGTTTACAAATAGTAGACCTACTGATACGACTCGACAATTATATAAAAAACACATTGTTAGAGTCTTTTTTGGACGGTTTATTGAATGCGGCTTCAATCGTAGCGCCACCCAGACAAACCTCATCTCGATAAACAACTAATGCCTGTCCGGGTGTAATGGCGCGTTGTTGGTTTTCGAATTCAACAATAGCAGTGTTGTTTTCAATATTGATAATTTGGCAATTTTGGTCACTTTGTCTATATCGAGTTTTCGCCTGACAAATCACCGGTTTGGTGGTGTCTATGGGGTTGATCCAATGCAGCCCCGATATGCGACAATGGCTCTTTAATAGGCTAGGGTGGTCTTTTCCTTGAGTGACGATGAGTTTATTGGTATCCATTTTTTTCTCTACAACATACCAGGGCTCTTCACTGCCTTGCTCAGTTCCGCCAATACCCAAACCTTGACGTTGACCAATGGTGTAATACATTAAGCCACTGTGTTGCCCCAGTGGCTCACCGTCTAATGATTCTATTGTGCCAGGTTGGGCTGGAATAAAGCGTTGCAGAAAGTCTTTAAATTTACGCTCGCCAATAAAGCAAATACCGGTGCTGTCTTTTTTATTATAGGTGGTGAGGCTGTGCTTTTCAGCGAGTTTTCGCACTTCAGGTTTATCAAGCTCTCCAACAGGAAATAATGCCTGCGATATTTGAGATTGATCTAACGCATATAAAAAGTAGGATTGATCTTTATTTCGATCCAAACCACGTAATAATTGAGTTTGATTATCGATGGTGCGGGCACGGACATAATGTCCAGTAGCTATTTTAGTAGCGCCAAGGGTTTGAGCATGATCGAGAAAAGCTTTGAATTTAATTTCCTTGTTGCACATGATATCTGGATTGGGTGTGCGACCTGCTCGATACTCCTGCAGAAAAAATTCGAATACGTTATCCCAATATTCGCTGGAAAAGTTGACGGTATGAAGAGATATATTTAATTTGTCGCACACCTGTTGCGCATCAGCCAAGTCAACACCTGCAGAACAATATTCCTGCGTATCGTCTTCTTCCCAATTTTTCATAAACAAGCCTTCAACTTCATAGCCTTGTTCAATTAATAGTAGAGCAGAAACCGACGAGTCAACACCCCCAGACATGCCAACTATAATTTTTTCACGTTGAGGAGCTTTCATTTATTTATATCAGAAGGAATTAAGTTAGATAAAAGACTATGTATAATTTCAAATAATGGATGCAATTGATTTAATCAAGGTTATATTTTTTACAAATTCTTTTTTTACTTGCCAATTACTCAGAAGCTGAATGTAGGGCATCTGACCATTATCCCGGTACCAGGAATCGATCGCAAACTTTTGTTTCGTACTGGTTTCCTCAATCACGGCAGTCCAATGGCTGACAAACCAAACAATACGTCTTTTTTTAAGTCCGACTTTATGCCACTTGAGCAAATTAAGTTTTTCGATAGCGTGTAAATACTGGAAGGTATTGGTTGATTCATCGATGCAATCCATTTGATTTGGAATATCACTGCCGGGGTAATTACCGCCAACACCTAAGGATGTGCCTGTCAGCTCGCCACTAAATTGCTCCATCAAAGCGATCGCTTTTCTTAATGATTGTTTTTCTTCGGCTTCATTATGGGTTGAACTAAACAGTGCGCTTACCTGTTCCAACTGCATTGGGCTGAATTCTATCGATTGATTGCTCTTACATCCGAAATCATAGCAGTGCACGAAGGATACGTTAGCCCAACCGCTGGAAGCCGACAGACTTAATAAAACAGGAATGAGTATTCTTAGCTTCATCTAAATTTGGGAATAAAAATCTCAAGAGACACGGGTTCTTTATTAATGTAATCATCAACACTATTTAAAACGAGTGAACTGCGATGCTGTTCACGACAGGACACAATGTCATCATAGCTCATCCAATGGACAGATATAATGGCATCATCAA
>JBLHWR010000141.1:0-5332 GCA_047629275.1 Gammaproteobacteria bacterium | reverse complement strand
GATTAATGTGCAAAGAGGTTTATCACACTTCTTTGCATCCCATTCCCCGACCTTTGCTCCCCAGACCTTCGCGGTCTTATCGCCACTCGCCGTAACAATGTACTGGCCGGTTGGATCAAAGCTTGCAGAAATCACTTCTTCTTCGTGACCGGTTAATGTGCAAAGAGGTTTATCACACTTCTTTGCATCCCATTCCCCGACCTTTGCTCCCCAGACCTTCGCGGTCTTATCTCCACTCGCCGTAACAATGTACTGGCCGGTTGGATCAAAGCTTGCAGAAATCACGTACTCTTCGTGATCGATTAATGTGCAAAGAGGTTTATCACACTTCTTTGCATCCCATTCCCCGACCTTTGCTCCCCAGACCTTCGCGGTCTTATCGCCACTCGCCGTAACAATGTACTGGCCGGTTGGATCAAAGCTTGCACAATTTACATCATCTTCGTGACCGGTTAATGCGCAGATAGGCTCACCGTCAACTTTTGTATTCCATTCCCAGACCTTTGCTCCCCAAGTTTTGGCGGCCTGATCATTACTCGTCGTGACGAAATATTTGCCGGTTGAATCGAACGGAGGGTTGCCAACCTCATTAGATTCATTCAACTGCCTGGCATGTAATAATTGCCCGCTGTGGGCATCCCACTTCTTAAAATCACCATCAAATGTCAAGATATGTCGGCCACTAGCGTCAAAGCGAGCTGAATTGACTCCGTGGGTATGACCGACTAACTCCAATAGCTCGGCAGGGCGATCCCAATGCGATTTACCACCTTCAGCATCATTTTTATTGATGTCTGCGATAATATGGTCAATAAGGGCGAACGATTGCAAAACCCGGTTGGTAATTTCCAGCCCGTCGATGACATTATTTACAGCGGTAGCGAGTTGAGAGGCCAGTGCGGTATCGTCGTTATATTTTGACGCTTCGGCGTTTTCGATGGGAGTATCGGCCCCCTCCTTAAGCTCGTTTTTTTCCCTGCTGACGGTTAACTCGCCAATTTTAGCGAGCTTGCTTCGCAGTGGATTAAGTCCGGTCTTTTCAATGAATCTCGCAATTTCAACAGGATCTGGGTAGCCTTCTTCTAGTCCATCAGGTGGCCGTAATGCGCGCATATACAGGGTCCAGTCATGGTATATCTGCAATCGTAGTGACTCAACCTCGTCATTCTCACGCTGGAAACGAGCCTGTGTCTGATTCAGTGTATTCAGTGCGTGGCCAATATACGATGGAAGCGCCCCGGACATTTGAGCGTGAACATCCTGCACACCGGGTTTCGTCTCTGTCGGTTCGGCGGCTGACGTCAGTACCCTCTCAGGACGAATGGAATAGAGAATGCCGGAGCGGACTGATTTAAAACCCTTCTCATGTCGCGCTTCGCGAAACTTCGGCCCAATATCCAGTAAACGGTCTTCAAGACGATGTCCAAGATTCAACCCTTCCAACTGCTCTTCAAGTAATGATTTATCATCCACATCCTGATTAGCCAGAAAGGCAGAAAGCGCCTCGCTGGCGGTGTTGCCAACAGCAATATCAACAGAACCTGATTCCTCTAGTTGATCTGTAATACTCGACGGGTTAATAGTGCTTTCCAGAGTGGCATAGCAAAATATTCGTTGAGCTATATCAGCATTGCCGGGCACTGACCATCCATAGTGGTGCGTAAGAGCCTCACGCCACACTTCGGACGAATCATCTTCAACTTTAGTTGCATCATGATGACCACTGTCTTTGAATTCATTATTGATACGCAGAGCGATAGCTTTGCATGTATTTTCAAACGGCGTTGGCTTTTCAGGCGCACCTTTATGACAAAGACCGTCACGTAACTCTGGCTTGTCGTACCAGCCGATTACGTCATAGCGGACTTTACTGAAATCTTCAGCTGTTGAGATTTCATCATCGTGAAGACCAAACACACTCCGGCAATTGGGATAGAAGGCAGCGAAGGAAGGTTCACCGTAACCAATAGCCGTGAGGCCAGCACCCACAACGTGATGCCATTGTGTTTTTCCATCCTGCAAGGCATTCAGATATTCGGCACCTTCTACAGAGTCAGGCTTTTCCCTAATCCCAGGTAATTTTGTATCTTGTGGCTTTTTATCTTGTGGTTTTTTATCTTGTGGGTTTTTATCAAACGCGACCCACTTTCGCCCAAGGAAACGATAAGGCTGAAACTTTTTCTGCTCTGGTCTGGGTGGTAATGGAAAAGTAACGGTATTTTCAGGCTGTTTTTCTGCCGGGCCTTCCGGGTGCAGGTAGTCGCTCTCCACTACCCACTGCTTCTCTTTTATCCATTTCATCGATGGTTTATCACGACGAGAGCGCGTCACGAGCCATCGGTCTGGTACAACCGGAAACTCTAAACCGTCTTTTGTATTGACCCCTTGAGTGAGCGCATCCGGTAACGCCCAATGCAGATGAACCCCCTTTTCCAAGCGTAAATTCTTATCCCGAAATGGATGAGAGACGATTTCTTCGCTTAGATAGGCAGTGCCGGCATTATGATTTTTTTCGTCGTCGCGGTAAGGCAATTTCGAGAAATCGACCATCGGTTCGAGTACCGTGGTCGGCCGTTCTAAAAACATTGCATCGAGATGAATCGGCACAAGCAGACTATTTTTATTATTCGCGTCCATATGTTCCCTGTTTACACTTCCAATATGGGGACCCATTCATTGGGCACTGGGCCTTTTCTCAAGTAAACAAACCTGATTTTATGCAGCACATTTCAAGTTAGCTTGGCAAACCTGTTTAGGGGTTCACTTATTTAAACTGCTGTGTTTGCGCTGCCAAGTATCAAGCACTAAATATTATTCGATTGCAAGTTCTGTCTGTCAGGAAGAATGGTTTGATGCTGTGCAGTTTTTCGCGCCATAACATTCCACCGCCAAAGTCAGGGGAATTTGCCTTAGATATCGCCAATCTTTTCAGGGTTGCTTAAGGTGCAAATGAGGCGATCAATTCTTTACCATATTAATCTAGAGTGAGATTTTTCTGAGATAATGCTTCTAATCCATTATCAATATTAACGATATTCAATTTTGTTACTGCTTACAACTATTATTGTTAGTAAATAAGTCGTATGAATTAGGTATAGTGCTATTGCTTAAAATGGCCAAATTGAGTTGACCATCACAATCTCTTTTTAGGTGGTTAAATTAACTATGCCGCAGCACTATAACAGGCCGTCACTTGCGACGAGTAAGTAAACCAAACTTACTTAACTGCCATGACAATATTGCTCAAGCTTATGTAAGTGTGTATTAATATCAATTTCAAGAGTTATATTTGGTTTGCGGCACCTTTGCAATGCGTCATTCGCCGACGTTGCAGGTTAATCTGATGACGGTCTTAAATTGGCACATTTTTTCGTACAATTTTGAACCGCGTACGGCCTTTATTGCCTTAGAACCGACCGTCAGCGATACATGCTCTGCGATCCTCAGTAAGCTCAAAGCGGACATGATCAAAATAAAAACCACTTTCATAATGTTAGTGTGAGTTTCAAACTTTAATGTCTAGTTGCAAAAATTAATATCCCGTTCAAACATTAATATGCTCGCACCGCTGAGTCGAGAGTTCAACGCTAGGTATCAGCATTACGAAAACAACAAATACGAATAATGACAGAGTTTTCCGAGACCGAGCATTTGTTGAATGGGCTAGGGAGAGTTGTATCCAAAATTTGGAGTAGCTAGTCATACTCCCACTTTTTTCATCCAATTTGGATAACTTGGCAATGCCTAACTTTGAACCTTAAAGTTCAAATAGCCATTTGACGGAAGAAGGCAGATGTTCGGAGCGATCTAATTAATGTTTGGAACTGCCCCGTTTATGATAAACCCTCGTTTGAGCGGGTTTTGTTTCTTTATTGATAAGATTTTACAAATTAGAAAAATAGCAAAATAGTGGAAAGAAAGGTGTAACAAAAGAATTACTTTTAATGCTCACAAGAGGTATTGCGTTAAGTTAGACTATGAGACACCAACAGAGAGATTTAGCCAATGTGTTGCGTCGATCAATTGAGCTCACAGCCCAATGCGGACGTAAAGAAATAGACAGAACTGAATATAAGACTTAAGTTAACCCTGCCCCTAGTTTTAACATTAGGAACTAGTACTTGAATACTTCAAGCTTTGGCGCAACATAGCTCTTCGCGCATCGGCCATAAGCGGACATCAACATCTCCAAAACAAAGCGAGTTGAGAATCAAGCGATCTGCCCCCTTGATTCTTTGATTGGTGCTTACCTACAATATTTATATACTCAAAAGCGTACTCATCTATTCTTCTTTCTTGTTTGAAGTTCCGCACCAGCGATCTACGATTTTCATCAGGTCAGCTTCTTGAATAGCATCATTCGACCAACCACTCGCGAATTTGATGTCGTTAGAATTTGGTAGCTGTTCAGGCGATAATTCTCGAATTCTAATTCTGCTGGGGAGTGCTGCTGCTCCCCTACAAAAATCGCCTCGCGCCTTGTAAGGGCTGATAACATTTTGGTTAAACCGTTTAAACTGTCAGGCAAAAATCTTGAAACATGCTCTTGATCACTAGAGTTCGATAACCTAAGTACAATCCAAGAGTTGCACTGAGAGAGCACTGTGCTTTCGACATCCCTTTTATGTCAATAATGTCCCGACTGTCGGTGAACGGTCGCTATTAATCAACTGTTTTAACGTCCTTGAGAATTCAAAGCAAGCGTATCCACTGTTGTGCAAACCAGTTTTAAACATTGCTTTTGTTTATGATGATGAACGGCTTTTACTCAAACAGACTTATCTGGGGTGGTGTTAGATTTTCTCGATTAGATGCCTGCTCTCACCCCTTGCTTGGTATTGAAACGGTTAATAAAGCTAATCCCCCCAACGGCGGAAATTCGCAGCCCAAAGGCGACCTTGTATGTTCAGAAATATTTAAATTGTCAAAAAAAACGGTCGATCGATTTTTATATAGCACCTTATCAAAAAGCAAAAAATCAGTCAGGGAGAGGTAGGGTGAAATTTATTTTTAACCCTCAATATCTTCAGGCTCAAAATCACATATATCTGTCCGTAAGACTTTAAATCCCAGCATCGTTAGTTTTACCCGACTTGATTTGTTCTAAAAGCTTATTGTGCTTGTCTTGCGTATTCATAGCATTCCAAAAAGGGTGACAGATTCAACAATTAAATAGATAATTGCAGACCTGTCACTCTTTCTGTCCCCTTTTTTTATTAAACCTGTCACACTTAAGTTAATCTTAATTAATGTAAGTCTTTGTATATACCATTGAATTAATGCAATAATTATGCTTTTTTGGGGCTTTTTTAAGTCCTATTCTATATTCTGG
>JBLHWR010000140.1:0-5395 GCA_047629275.1 Gammaproteobacteria bacterium | reverse complement strand
ACTGACCAAATTAGCCGCTATCATATCGAGATTTTTACGTTCCAGTTTACTCTGAGCATACTCAGCTAAATTTTCTGTCTCGGCAGCAAAACCAACCGTAAACGGTTTATTATTTAATTGAGTCACTTCGCTCACAATATCTGGATTGCGGGTTAAGTTAAGTTGCATCGTTTCAGATGTTTTTTTGATCTTTTGATCGGACACATCAGCAACCCGATAATCAGCAACCGCCGCACAGGCAATAAAAATATCAGCCTGTTCAGCATGTTTTATAACCACATCGCGCATTTCTGTTGCACTCGACACGTCAATTCGGCTCACTCGTTCGGGTACAGTTAAACACACTGGTCCACTAATAAGAGTCACTGCAGCACCCGCCTGACACGCCGCCCGAGCCAGTGCATAGCCCATTTTTCCAGAGCTTTTATTGCTAATATAACGGACTGGATCTATCGCTTCTCGAGTGGGTCCTGCGGTAATTAAAACAGTCTTACCTATCAACTTTCCAGGTTCAAAGTGAGTCATCACAAGCGTCACGATGGCCGCTGGTTCGAGCATTCGACCTAGCCCAACATCTCCACAAGCTTGCTCACCTGAGGCCGGCCCCCAAATCAATTTTTGCTGTTTTTTAAGCTGAGCAATGTTTTCATTAGTCGCTGGGTTGGCCCACATTTGCTGGTTCATAGCGGGTGCTACCGCAACTGCTTTTTTGCAAGCAAGGCATAGCGTTAGTAACAAATTATCGGCATAACCACTGGCCAACTTTGCCAGAGAATTAGAAGAAGCTGGCGCTATAAGCATTAAATCAGCCCAGCGAGCTAGCTCGATGTGGTCCATCGCTGAATCGGCTTCACCGTCAAATATATCGGTATATACACGATGACCACTCAGAGCTTGGTAAGTGAGAGGCTGCACAAACTCGCGCGCTGATGCTGTCATCACTACCCGCACCTCGAAATTAGCCTTGATAAGCAACCGCACCAACTCAGCTGATTTATAAGCGGCGATGCCACCCGTAATGCCGAGTAATATTTTTTTCTTGAGAATTGTGTTCATATACTCTATTTTAATGACAAAGACGTTTACGTAAAGAGCATCTTTAAGAATGACTCATTCAGGCTGACTAAAGGATTAGACATGGCAATTACCGACTGGCCCAGTGAAGAGAGGCCGCGCGAAAAACTTTTACTAAACGGCTCATCGAGCCTCTCCGATGCTGAACTACTGGCAATCTTCCTTCGTACAGGCATAAAGGGCGTTACAGCTGTCGGGCTGGCGCGCCAACTGCTCAAAAACTTTGGTTCGCTAAGAGCACTGCTGACTGCCTCTAAAACTGAGTTTTGTACTCATAAGGGCCTAGGTAATGCAAAATATGCTCAATTACAAGCGGTACTCGAAATGGCCAATCGGCATTTATCTGAGGGTATGAAACGTAATGACTGCCTAACCGATCCAGCACAGACCATTGCCTATTTGCACAGTCAACTCAGGGATAGACAACAGGAGGTGTTCGCCTGTGTCATGCTTGATAATCGAAACCGGGTAATCATCTACCGAGAAATGTTTTACGGTACGATCGACGGTGCCAGCGTCTACCCTCGAGAAGTGGTTAAACAGGCTTTGGCCGACAACGCCGCCAGCGTTATATTCGCGCATAATCACCCATCTGGCATTGCCGAACCGAGTCAAGCCGATATTCAGATAACCGAGCGATTAAAAAAAGCCTTAGCGTTAGTCGATATTAGAGTTTTGGATCACGTCATTGTTGGTGACAATACCACTTGCTTTTCGGAACGTGGATTGATTTAGAATCAACGTTAGTCGATTAAAGAATCGATGATCGCAGCCATTGACCTAACGAGGCTTTGTATTTTTGTCAATCTTATCGCCATACCAACTGGCAATTTGGTCTGCTTCAATCGGGTGGCTAATATAATAACCCTGCATATAGTCGCATTTCATTTGACGCAGCAATTCATAACACCCCGCTGTTTCTACGCCTTCAGCGATCACCCTTAAACCAAGCCTATGCGCTAGCTCAATGGTGGCCCTAACGATTAATTTGTCGTCCGGATCTGTTTCGATATCACGTACAAATGACTGATCGATCTTGAGCTTTTCAACCGGCAGTTTTTTCAGATAAGTCAGTGAAGCTTGGCCTGTACCAAAATCATCGATCGATAGTGATAAACCCATCAACGATAGTTTAGATAATATTTCGATCACATCATCGGGCTTTTGCATGATTTGGCCCTCAGTAATTTCGATTACTATCTGTGATGGATTAATTTGATATTGCTTTAAGTAGCCTTCGATGCGATTAGGGAGTTTTTTATCATGTAGGTCAATCATTGAGAGATTAACGCCAATGACCAAACCATCAATGTTCAATGCCTGTAAATATTGACAAACTGCGACAAAAATCCAATTAGTCAGTGGCTTTATTAAATTATTTTTTTCAACTAGTTGGATTGTTTTTTCAATAGATGTCTCATGACCTGTATCTTCCTTCCAACGTAATAAAGCTTCAAGATACACGGTTTTATGATCGCTTAGATTGACCACTGGTTGAAAAACTAACTTAAACGCCTCTTTATCTATCGCCTTGCGCAAAGATTGAATCATAGTTAAATCTGTAAATTCTCCCTTATCATCATTGCCGGTGTAAAACACAATAGGCCATTCATCATCACCAGCTTTCATCAACGCAAGGCTGGCATTATGGTACAGCTCGTCGGAATCAGCCCCATGCTCTGGATAGATAGCAATTCCAGTATTGAGTGTAATATCAAAGTTTCGATCATGGATATTAAATTGTTTTACTAACGACAAATATAGTTTTTCGACAAGGCCAGAAAACTTATCGTTGTCGTCTACTTCTAACAAAGCAGCGAAAATATTCTTATCAAAACGAGATACGTTGTCTGATTCACGCAAGGCTGATAGTAAACGAGCGCCAAACTGTTTGATCAATCCATCAGCAATATATTGCCCTTGTCGATGTGTAATATCTTCAAGGTTACTAATATCCATCAATATCAAAGCATACTTTCTGCCTGACCGTTTACTCTCAGTTAGCGCCTGCTTTAATCTATCTTCGAAGATGATACGATTATTGAGGCCCGTTAGTGCATCGTGTTTTGCCATGTTTTGCAAAGCACCAAAGTAATGATATAGCGTTAACAGCCCAGGTTTTACTTCATCCTGTTTTTGATCAAAACTGCCGTATTGACTGACAGATACTCGATACATGCGCTCAGCAAGATCAAGCACTGGACGAATTAGTGCGCGATTGATCGATGTGTAAGCGGCTCCTGCAACCAACAACAATAGAATAAACACCGGTAGAAATTGCTTTAACCATACATCAAAATAATCGACGCTCTGCCAAGATAATCGAATGCCACCTAAGATTTGGTTTTGATTAGCGACTGTTACATTGAATGCATTTTCAGGCGGAATACCATTGGCAAGTTCTTCAAATTCTAACGGATTATCCACACTGGCATTTGGACTTACCTTACCCTGAGTCAACTTCGACAACTCAGTTATAAAGCTAAAGTAATCCATACTAATGATCAGCACTGCGTCACTTCCGGCCAAAGAACCAGACATTTCTAACAAAGCTTTCCCATCAATATGGCAGCTGGATATCATTGGCAAAAAAGAATTTGAAACCGCTTTTAAACCCACCTTGTCCGTTACCAAACAACCCGGCTTGAGCGCTTCTGATGTTAATTCATTAACAAATTCTGATTCAAGCAGGGCAACTGACCATATATTTGGATTTCGTTGATAGTATTCCTGTATGAAAGACTGTGAGTAGTTGTGTTGGCTTTGTGTTTTAACTAGGGTGCTAATAAGAGAATACTGCGATTGTAGCCACAACTGTTGCTTTTGTTGCAAGTACCCAATTTGCGACTCTCGCAACTGTTTGGTTTGCAGCATCAGCGCTTGGTTACCTTGGTCGACAATGAGCTGCAAAGACCAGCTCCATACCAGCATCAAAACTAAAACCAATCCTAAAACTAGGCTAACACTATACTGCTGTAGGTTGAGTTTGTTAAACATTACTGGAATTGAATAGTCATTAGACGTAAGTTTGTAAATTTTATTTATATTAGTGATTGATTGTACATAGAAAATGTCGCATTTGGATGCCTTAACGACACTCAATCGAACTATTCCAACCTAAGCATGAAATTAGTATAATTGATTAGCACTGAAAATCATAAAAAGTGGCCGACTTTAGACCACGTCATAGATTGAAAATTCATGATGACAACGTTGCGTGATAACTATGAACAATATACTGATAGCCTTTGGGGGGAACCGAAGTCTATGCCCAAAAATTTAGGTCAAGTCGATTTTATTGGTAGTGGCTTGCTCATAACCTCTAAGATTTGAATATGTCGTTCATTGGGTTCTAACAAAATATTGTCACTCCCTACATTAGCTGACTCGACACAAAGCATGTGTTTGAAGTCTGAATCTCTAAAGTGGGATAACCGCTTAGATTTATCGACCCATGGGTTCCAAACGATCGCATTAGCACTACTTTTACTAACGATTGAAATTTGCCGCTGCCATTCGCCATCAAAAATTTGGATATCTTCGCCCTTAACTTCATAAATACGGTCTATCTCACGATCAATCGTAATATCACCCTGCTGGGTGAAAACTTTCCAGTCATTCAGCGTATCAATAAAGGGTTTATTGTTTAATCCATTAACCTTTGTCTTTCCTATATCTCCAATGGCAAAGTAGCTATGCAAAGCGTTAGTAAAACAAAACGGTTTACGATCATTATTTTGCACTTCAAAACAAAGCGTAAGACGATCACCAATAATAAATTTTAATACTAACTGGCAGGCAAAAGGCCACAAATCGCTGGCATCAAGGGTCAGGCTCATTTGCAGTTCAGTTTCATCCAAACTAATTGCCTTTATATAATCAACGTCCCATTCATGCGTTCGCACAAAACCATGGGGTTGCTCAATATTTGAAGAGACTTGCTGCTGAATAAGCTCTGGGTTTTTATCTAATGCACCAAACCACGGCCAACAAATTGGAATGCCACCTCGCAATGGCGAGCCAACCTTGTATTCACATTCAGGACTTAGCCAAATAACAGGCGGTTCTTTATGTGGTTGATATTGACTCAGTTGCGCGCCTTGCAAAAATACAGTCCCTTCTGCGGCACGATTGTGAATATTGATCGCTAATAACTCTTTATGCAGCTCTATCGTCACTTCGTCAATATCACCAAAACGACTATAAAGCGCCTGCATTTGTTGACCAATGTTCATGCGCTAATGCTCATTATTCAATATTTTGGACTTGCTCTCGCATCTGCTCGATTAACACTTTCAAATCTACCGACCATTGCGTGCTA
>JBLHWR010000139.1:0-5417 GCA_047629275.1 Gammaproteobacteria bacterium | reverse complement strand
GCGTAGCCGATTGCGTGCTTTTTATAATCGTAGTGACGCTTTCAAGGGATACACACTATTGTCCCCTCACTT
The DNA here is from genome assembly GCA_047629275.1 of Gammaproteobacteria bacterium. Classification (GTDB taxonomy): domain Bacteria; phylum Pseudomonadota; class Gammaproteobacteria. The sequence continues at coordinate 5,345 of JBLHWR010000139.1, read as the reverse complement.
CTAGTGATGCTTTTCAGCATGTGTGTACCCTTCGGACTCATGGTAGTAATGAGTTTCTGGACCCAGTCAGGCTACGAGTTTGACACCGATTTTACATTGCTAAATTACGAAAAAATTACCTCTACGCCAGTTTATTCACAGCTTTTGATGCGGTCGCTCTGGATTTCAGCGGCCTGCACTCTTGCAACGGTGCTTATTGCTTATCCGATGGCTTATTACGTTGCTTTTCATGTTCATCGAAGAAAGATGATGTGGATTATCTTAATGACCTTGCCATTCTGGACAAGCTACTTGTTAAGAATATTTAGCTGGAAAGTTATTCTAGGTTTTAACGGGGTGATTAACTCAGGCTTGATGGGTATGGGTATCATCGATAAACCGCTTGAATTTCTCCTCTATAATCCGACAGCTGTCGTTATTACACTCACACATGCCTGGGTCGCTTTTGCTATTTTACCTATTTATATATCGTTGGAAAAAATAGATAAATCCTTACTAGAAGCGGCAACCGACTTGGGTGATGGTCCCATTGCCCGTTTTTTTAGAGTTACCTTACCGTTATCACTGCCTGGCGTAATAGCAGCAACCATTCTGATCTTTGTGCCAACCGTTGGTGACTATGTAACCCCGGCGATGGTGGGTGGCCCTAATGGCCTTATGATTGCTAATCTAATTACTGCTCATTTTGGTATTATCAATAATTGGCCTGGTGGTTCTGCACTTGCAATAATAATGATGTTGGTGGTGGGTTTTATCGCCGCAATTTATATCGGGTTAACTCGATTTGCAGTGAAAAACATTGAATGAACAATATTGCACAAGTAAAAAGTGATGAGCAATAAGATATGAAGAATGTCGCGTATATAAACAGGCCCAATCGACCGCTATTTATTTACGCTATATTATTTCTGATATTCCTCTATCTACCGATTTTATTTCTGCCCTTATTTTCGTTTAATGAAGCGATCTATATTGCATTTCCAATAGAGAATTGGACCCTGCAATGGTACCGCGACATGTTCAATAATCAGCCCATGATTGCCGCATTGCTTAACAGTATAAAAGTAGGCGTAGTGGCTGCTGTGGTTTCAACTTTTCTTGGGATATTTGGTGCGAAAGCGGTTACGCGTTATCGCATTCCCGGAAGAGCGCCAATCGTGTCAGTCATTATGGCGCCGCTAGTTATTCCGGGTATTATTCTTGGTGTTGCATTGCTAATTTTGGTTAATCGAATTGGAGTTCCCTTATCTCTTTACACGATTACTCTGGGGCATATTCTTGTTTGCGTGCCATTTTCAATGGCTACCCTGATGACGCGATTTGAAGGGTTTGATAAATCCTTCGAAGAAGCATCTGCTGATCTTGGAGAAAATATCTGGTGGACATTCTGGCGAGTCACACTACCCATCGTATTTCCAGGCATCGTAGCAAGCTTGTTACTGTGTTTTATTATTTCATTTGACGAATTCATTTTGGCATTTTTTCTGGGTGGCACTGATCCGACTCTGCCTTTGTTTATATGGGGCCAACTTCGATTCCCGAACAGATTGCCAAGTGTATTGGCATTGGCAACCTGTATTCTGATGCTGTCACTTGTTGTAGTTGTCATTTCACAGTGGCTAGTTAAACGTGAACCTGATTCGGATACAACTTAGAGTTAACAATATGACTTCTATTTCAAATTTTATCAGTATCGAAGGCGTTTCAAAAAAATTTGGCAGTATTGTTGCGGTTGATAACGTCAATATTGAAATTTCGGCTGGTGAGTTTTTCTCATTGCTGGGACCTTCTGGTTGTGGCAAGACTACATTGCTACGAATGCTGGCTGGGTTCGAGTCACCTAGTTCAGGTGAGATTTATATTGATGGAAAGGCAATGTCAGAAATTCCACCACATCAGCGCCCTACCAATATGGTATTTCAGAACTACGCGATTTTTCCCCATTTAGATGTTGCCAGTAATATTGCTTATGGCTTGCGTAAAGACAAGCTAGGTAAAGTTGAACAAAACCGTCTGGTTAAAGAAGCGCTAGAAATGGTTAAGTTACCAGGATATGGCAAACGTCGTTCTAATGAACTCTCCGGTGGACAGTTGCAACGTGTTGCATTAGCGAGAGCATTAAATTAAGCGTCCAAAAGTTTTGCTTTTAGATGAGCCCTTAGGTGCGCTAGATAAGAAACTACGCGAAAAAATGCAGTTTGAATTGCGAGAGTTACAAGAAACCGTCGGCATCACCTTTATCTTTGTCACACACGATCAGGAAGAAGCACTAACCTTGTCAGATCGTGTAGCCGTTATGGCGCGAGGCGATGTGTTGCAAATGGATTCACCACAGAAACTTTATAATCATCCGGTTAATGTAGAAGTGGCTGATTTTATCGGGCAAATGAGTTTCTTTGATGCTCGGGTGAACAGTTTACAGGGAGAATTTGCACATTTGGATACAGATGTTCTTGGGCAAATTAAACTATCCAATGAAGAGAATCAATTACAGCAAGATGATCAACTTGTTCTTGCTTTGCGCCCAGAAAAAATTCGCCTCACGAATGAAAGAACTGAGGGCGAAAATACAGTTAAGGGTAAGTTGAATACTTCAGCATACTTTGGCGATCGCAGTCATTATTATGTTTCTGTTGAGGGTATCGATAAACCGATTGAGGTTTCTGGACACGATCCGAAATTGGCCAGTGATCATAATTTCGAGAGGGGAAGTGAAGTATGGTTGTCTTGGAACGAAAATTCGTTGGTTGTGTTGCCGGCTAATTAGCACTTTCTTAAATTGCATAGCGTGAATGTCTGAGAACTTATCCTGAAGCTGTAATAAGTACAATCGTGGGATCTGAAAAGAAAAAAAGTGCTTGGCATTGAACTATCAACAGGTGGCTGTTTACTGAGTCTGAATTGCTGTTTGGGCAATAAGTTAATAACCATTATCGGCTGTCCAGCCCCTTAATAAATAGTAATCGCTAGTCTGTTTTTTCAAACCTAGCATAATTAATCCTATTGCATTTGCATTACCACGATGACCATGAAGGCAAACATAACGTGTACTGTTGAGCAATTCCTAACACGCTTCCTGTGTTAGGAAGCCTTTAACAAAATCGATGGAAAAGGTTATTTTAACAGTGACTCGTGGGTCGCCGTTTGGCTCCTATTCGGTTTTTTAACTGTTTGGCGCAGCACAAACATCGAAGGTCTAAACCTGTTGTTCGGCGTGACTGGAAAAAGTACATGTAGATAATAGGCTGCACAGTGCAACAATCTTTGTGTTGAATGGCTTGTAATTCATAACGTTTCTCTTAGATTACTTTATTTTGAATTAATCACTTATAAAACTGACTGACTTGTCATACAGTTTGTTGACATTACAGCAAGTCTCATTCAAACTTTTGTTAAAGGGATGACTTTGAAAAAGCACATTGTATGAATATTGCTGTATAGCGGCTCAGGTTTGAATATCCTTCAAGGGTAATCAGATCAATAACTTTAAATGGATATTAGGTAGGTATGACTATGACAAAGCAGAAGAAACTCAACAGAAATAATATTAAGCGGCGAAGTATTCTAAAAATGGCCGTCGGTCTGAGTGGAATAGCATCAGGAGTAGCAGCTTTGGCAAACGATAGTGAAAATACCAATATTAATGATGTAATTGTTGTCGGTGCTGGAATGGCGGGTCTTTATGCCGCTAAAATTCTAATTAATAAGGGTTATTCGGTAACGGTTTTAGAAGCGTCAAACCGGCATGGTGGGCGGGTCTATAGTCGTACTTTGGGGGATACTCGAATCGAAATGGGTGCTGAAGAGCATTATTTGCCGGCTAATAACCCAATTTATGAAGCGATTGTCAGCGAGTACGGCAACGATGTTTATGTACCAACTTATGTCGGTGACGACATGTTGACTATGGATGGCAATAAAACCTGCTGGGAAGAAACGGGTGATTGCGAAGAAGATGCCGATATTACTACTTTCTGGAAATACTGGTCTCGGTATGGCAATAAAAATATTCAAAAAGATTTTTCGATCACCATGGCGGATGATGTTCTTCAGCATGATAATGTTGACCGCAATCACCGAGCATATCACCTATATAATAATTCGATAGCAGGCTCAATATACGGCACCTCACTGGATAAAATTGGTATAGCTAGCCTTGCTCAGCAGGACTGGAACTGGACATTATCTGGTGAAGTCCGTGCTTTGAAACCCGCTAACCTTGGTTACTCAGATGCACTGGATAAAGTATGGTGGAATGATGTCCTTGATTCGGTTCAGTTGAATCGCCCTGTAAAGCAAATTGATATACGCAACGATATCGCCATTGTTACTGACGCGAAAGGTGATCAGCATCGCGCAAAAAAAGTGATCGTTACTGCTTCTATCGGTGTTTTACAAAGCAAATCGATTGAATTCCTGCCGGAGTTACCTGAAAAAACCGTCGATGCCTATAGTAATATCGGCATGGGCCAGGGTATGAAAGTTGCTTTGCGATTCGAAAAGCCATTTTGGGAAGAGAAGCTGGGTTATATGATAACCGATGGTTTAGTTTCTAGTTGTTGGAGTCCGAGCAGTTATAAAAAGGGTAGCAAAAACGCTATTATGATGTGTTATCCAATGGGTGACAATGGCGTTAAACTGACAGAAATGAGTGTTTCGGCTGGTGGTGGAGCCGCTGGTAACGAAAAAATTCTGAGTGAGATGCTAAAAGATCTTGATGGGCTATTTGATGGTGCAGCGAGTGCTTCTTACCAGGATGGATTAGTTCAGGATTGGAGTTCCGATCCATACGTGCGAGGTAGCTATTCCTTTCCGATGCTGAAAACTTACAAATCAAGTTACGACAGCAAAAGAAAACAGTTGGCGGAACCAGTGGGTGATCAATTATTTTTCGCCGGTGAGGGTTCTAATCATATTAATCCCGCCTGTGTACCGGGGGCCCTTCAGGAGGGTGAGCGGGCAGCAAAACAGATTGATGCGTTATTTAAGAAGACCATAGCGACCGGTTAGGTCTATCGTTAACGCTAAATTTCATGGTAAACATTAACAGCAAGAGAGCAATTAAAAATGAATAATAAACTAGGTGTCATTCGTCTCGAACCTCAGGGCCCGAGTGGTATCGGACTAGTCGATATGGAGCTGGAGCAAGGTGACTTTCAATCGACATTGCCTGATCAGCAGGTTCACGTCTATTTCGAAGACGAAAAGCTTGGGTTAAGTGTTGGTGTCTGGACGACCACAACGATGCAGGAGGCTTTCGGCCCTTACCCTGGTGATGAATTCATGTGGCTACTGGAAGGTCAGGCCAAAATGGTTGACGCGGATAAAAACGAAACGCTGATTAA
>JBLHWR010000138.1:0-5491 GCA_047629275.1 Gammaproteobacteria bacterium | reverse complement strand
TTGGCAGGAAAAATCTGTTTTAATGTCGATACGACCTAATCGTTTACCTTAAAAACACGTCTAGAATTCGGGGATTGACATGAGCAACGATAGTAAGACCACAAAACCCTTATCAACAAGTTTAGCCATACCTACGGTTCAAATTGAGAACGATCGTTTCATCGTCACCGAATGGCGCTTTGCGCCCGGTGCTGAAACTGGATGGCACCGACATGCTTATGATTATGTTGTTGTGCCACAAACTACTGGACAGTTAAGCATTGTGTTGAATGATAGCGGCAAGATCAAGTCTGACTTGGTCACGGGCCAATCCTATAACCGACAAGCGGGTGTAGAACACAATGTTATTAATGCCAATGATTTTGAGTTTGTATTTATCGAAATCGAATTGAAGTAGAGGTTCCTCGGAAAAACCAATTTTGCATCCGCTATTTTCGCTGCGCTACCCAGTACGAGTGTTATCGCCATCGTATCCCGAACTAACACCGGTTAATTTTGCAACATCCATTCAAGCCAGTGCATCCTCAAGAATACGAAGGCAAAGACGAAACTTAACCGATTGGTTGACATCACTATGATATTAGCCGACTGTTAATTTTCAGTGCCTACAAATTTTCTTGATAGCGCTGTTCCATCATTTGCTGGGTCTCGATAACTGACTCACCTTCGGTTTGATCGTTAATCATTTGGCTCATTGTCGGTAGTTTTTCACGATCGGTAATCGCATCGGCTGACCAGAGTTTCGATCGCATAAATGCCTTTGCACAGTGTAGGTAAACACTCGTCACCTTCACTTCAATTACGGTTTTTGGTGGGTTTTTCTCAGTCGAGAACAATGCAAGGTAATCATCTCGGGTTGTGATTGATGCATGTCCATTCACGCGTAGTGTTTCATTAATGCCAGGGATCATAAACAAGCAGCCAAGCTTAGCTGTCTCGATAATGTTAACCAGGCTATCGAGGCGGTTATTGCCTTTCAAATCAGGTAACAGCAGCGTTTGCTTATCCAGTACCTTAGCAAAACCCGGTGCGCCACCTCTTGGTGAACTATCAAGATCACCGTTATGACCGACGCTGGAAATCACCACAAAAGGAGACAGTTCGACATAGCGAATTGTGTGTTGCTCAAAAGCGTTAAGTTCTTTTTGTACGGACCGTCCTTTTGCAAAACCGTAGAGTGCTCTGAGTTCTTTTTCTGTGTTTAATTTCATCGCTGGCTATCTTCTTAGTTTGGTGAATTTTAGTCAAATAATGATAGCAGAATGAGATAATGGTCGGTGCTTTCGTTAGCACTATCGTACTGATGTGAAATTTAATAAAGTGTTGTTTGTATTCTTTAAGGTAGCTGATTCTTTGACGAACCAGCTCTAAATAGTTTTCAACACTTCAATAAAGCTGCCTAAAAACTTGCCTTTACTGTAAGGCAGAGCGACGCGTAACGGGTCCATTATCACTCAGGTGGGTCTCGGTTAATCCCCGATCAGTATGATTCATTCTCCATGACAGCATTTTTTGTGCATATTCCAATACCAGTGATTGGTATTCCACATTGTCAGCCAAATTAACAAACTCGCCAGGATCATTTTTCAAGTCAAAAAATAACGGTGGCAAGGCGGTAAAGTGAACATATTTATAGCGCTTATCGCGAATCACACTGAGACTGCATTGATGAGCTGTCAGTCCAAGATAGCGCTCAACTGAATCATCTAACACAGACCGGAAATCATATTCCCAGTGCACTTGCTTGCGCCATGACGCGGGCTCAATACCACTTTGCAATATTGGCAGTAATGAATGCCCGTCACATTGCGATGGAATGTCGCAACCCAACCAATCTAGCATCGTTGGCATGATATCGACATTTTCGGTAAAAGTATCGAACTGCTTGCCCCGACTAACGTCTGCATTGGCTCTGGGATCACGAATAATAAGGGGAATATGATATGACTGATCAAAATACCCCAGCTTGCTGGTTAACCAATGATCACCCATTTGCTCACCGTGATCGGAGGTTAATATAATCAGTGTTGATTCCCACTCGCCAGTTTCTTTCAATTGTTCAATAAGCCGTCCCAAGTTATCGTCAACTTCGCTCATCAAACCATAGTAGTGAGCTTTCGCCTGCTGTATTTCTTTCACCGATTCAGGGGCACCATAGGCCGTTTTTTCAATACAGTATTCAAGGAACGGATGTTGCTGCCCTTCCTCGCCAGCATTGTCACATCGAACTGGGTGAGCTTGCTCAGCAGGATCGCAAAACTGATGATAAGGCGCTGGTGCAACAAATGGCGGATGAGGGCGTAACAGCGATAAGTGGGTTACCCAAGGCTGTCGTTGGCCGCTAATCCATTCGATACATTTGTTTACCATAAAGTAGGTTTCATGATCTTCCGTTTTAATGTTCAACGGCAGTAAACTTTCACCCCCATCTTTCCAGTCTAACCCAGCTTCTTTGTTGCCATATAAGCTCCACAACCGCTCGGGTATTTCATAGCCTTTACTGATTAATGATTGAACCCAGTCCATCGAAACTTCTTCTTTGTAGGGGGTATAACTTCCAATGCCAGGCAATGGCTCACAATACTGAGTCAACCGAGGATCTTTTGGATCAACTCCACGAGGATCAGGAGCCGTATCGGTGTAACCGAATAATGATGGAGAATATCCAATCTTACGCATCTCCAGTGCCCAGTTATTTAATCGACTATCAACCGGTGTACCATTGTTGACACATCGATGGTTATGCAAATACATACCCGTATGTATCGATGTACGGCTGGGTGCGCACGGCGTCGCCTGAGCAAAATGCTGTTTGAATAAAACACCTTCTTTTGCAAGCGCATCCAAATTGGGCGTTTTCACAACGGGATGATCTAAGGCGGACAAGCATTCGCCACGCCATTGGTCGACTGTAATAAAAAGAATATTCATAAGGGCACTATAATTTTGAGATGGGGATGAATGTTAAGAATATATAAGCATTAGTCTATCGAGATCAAACAAAAAATAGTGATCGACGTAATCGAACTAATCAATCTAAGGTAAGTACGAGGTCTAATATTTGTTGGGCATGGCCTTTTGCTTTAACCTTGTAATTAGCTTCAACCAAGACACCTTTCTTATCAATCACAAACGTAGAGCGTGCAATTCCCATGTATTTTTTACCCATAAATTGACGCTCGCCCCAAACACAATATTTTTCACAAAGCTCACCGGATGTATCGGCTAAGAGCTCAACTTTAAGGTCGTGCTTGGCTATAAATTTTAAATGCTTTTCACAGGTATCTTTGCTCACACCTAAGACAACTGTATCGGCAGCAGCAAACTCAGCAATAAGGGCCGTAAATTCATTGGCTTCAACCGTACAACCAGGAGTGTCATCCTTCGGATAAAAGTAAAGCACGACATGATGAGTACCCTTAAACTGAGATAAGCTCACTGTCTTATCATCCTGATTGGTCGTAGTAAAGTCTGGTGCCGTTTGGTTAATTTCTAACATAGGAAATCCTTCATTTGAGTTAAGAGTCACTCGCTTTTTCTATAACAAGCTAGGCTGCAATATTGTCTTCACATCATATCGTTTGGATTCATTCAAGGCTAGCATTTGACTCGCCTAAGTAACTCAGTAATATGAATTTCTTATTTATGCTGATGGTAACGGTCATGTCAAACAATAAGGTGCTCATACCACTCACTCAATCTCTACTGAGTCAGGAAATTTTCCCTCATATTGAAAAGTTCTTCGCTGCGAGTAACAATGATTTAACGCTATTTTTTATCACTAAGCCCCCGACTGGTGCTGGCTTTGGTAAAATTGATGGTAGTACTGATTATGTTAGTATGCCAGGCGATGGCTCAGCAAGACCGTCACTCCACCCTATCTATGCAACCCAGCAACAAGACAGTATCAAAGCTCACGTTGAAGCCGAATTAATACCGGTCACTAACAGGCTAAAAAAAGCTGGATATAACGTCACGTTAGTCGTTAGTTTTGATAAAAATCCATTAGATGCCATTTTGAAAGTAATTAAGCGGAAGAAAATTGATTTGGTTGCAATGTCCACCAAAGCTCGTGTGGGTGTAACTCGATTCTTTTTTAACGATATTGCAAATCAGTTATCACAAAAATCAGATGTTCCCGTTCTAATAACCCACCCTGCAGGGGAATAAAGCTTATAAGGTGGAATGACGGTATTCAACATATTATAGGTTAAATGTTGCGACATTATTTTAATTCACATTAATAACTATGACGTTTTGAAACACCCTCAATTCGGTGTCGATCCGCTGAACCATTTTGATCATTATCAGTCAAATTTATAGCTTTCTGCTTTTGATCAGAGACGCTCAATGAATAAAATTTCCTCCCTGGCTCTATTATTACTGACTTTTTTTAGCGTACAGCTTTTTTCAATTAAAGTAGCTTCAGCCGAAAAAGCGATTCTTGCTGGTGGATGCTTTTGGTGCATGGAGTCTGACTTCGAAAAGCTTGATGGTGTTAGCACAGTTGTGTCTGGCTTTACGGGTGGAAAAACACCCAATCCAACTTATCTTGGAAACCACGAAGGTCACTATGAAGCGGTTGAAATTACTTATGACGCTGATGTAGTTGATTATCAAGGCATCCTTAAACACTACTGGGTCAACATTGACCCCTTCGATGCCAAAGGCCAATTTTGTGATAAAGGCAGTAGTTACTTAAGCGCAGTATTTGTATCAAATGAAAAAGAGAGGTTGCTAGCCGAACAGTCGAAACAAAAAGTCATTGAAATGTTTCCCACCAAGACTGTCGTTACTCCAATACTCGACTTTTCAGTTTTTTACCCTATTAAAGGTGCCGAAAGTCATCACCAGGATTTTTATAAAAACAATCCAGTTCGTTATAACGCTTATCGCTGGAACTGTGGCCGTGATAAACGATTAAAGGCTATTTGGGGCAACCTAGTGACTACACACTAGCATTCGGTTATTGGACTTCTATTTTTGTTAATCGCCGTCCAACCTATCTGAGTGGATACACTGATTACTTTTACTCAAGAGTGGAATGATAAAAACAAAACAAGCGATTAAAAATAGAATGCCCCCCAACAAACTCAGTAAATCTCCTGCACGAATACTGGATGATATAAAGAAAATGGCCGAAAAAACAAATAAAAGCCACCCACACAGTTCATAGCGACTCGATTTTGACCGGACTGATTTCATAATTAGGGCCTATTAAATAAAACATTATATCCAATCTGGACTTGTAATTAAATTATCAATATAACGATAAAATGGTAGTAGTGATCTGCCCTTCACTCGAATAGAATAGCCAACTACTAACAGGTACTCCCCCTTTAACTTTAGACAGTAATATCGACGGCTATGAATAAAATTCACCACTGCCAATTAATTGGTACTGGCACTGCTGGACTTTGCTTTGTCATTGCGCTTATTAATAAAGTGAAGCAAACACCAGCGCCTAAAAAACTAAAATACCAAGCCTTAC
>JBLHWR010000137.1:0-5502 GCA_047629275.1 Gammaproteobacteria bacterium | reverse complement strand
TTAGAAGACGGTATCGACAGAGCATGGCAGCAAATTTCGGAAGGCAATAGTATTAGTGAGAGTTTTAAAAATATTGGCATTTTCCCACCGTTGGTCATCAGAATGTTACGAGTAGGGGAATCAAGTGGAGAAATGGATAAGTCGTTGAGTAACGTCAGCTACTTCTTTGACCGAGATATCAATGACAGCATAGACAAAATGGAACCGATTATTCAGACCGCACTCATGGCGACCATTGGAATAATTGTATTATGGTTAGCCATGTCAGTCATGGGACCCATCTACGACACAATTGGCACAATTGATTTCTAATGGGTATTTTTATCCTGACTGATACTCGAATGGAGAGAATATGAAAAAAGTGCTCTATTTCACTGGATATCGAATGGTGGCTCAGGAATGGTCTGGCAATAAGCTGAACAGCGCTATCTACTTCGAACCAGACGAACAAGGTCTTGACCTGTTTAGCGCTTATCTACAATCGTTTCGGAATGAACCTGTTCGATTACTCGTAGATCTAATCGAAGAAGAGTATCGCCTGATTAAAATTCCGTTATTAAGAGGCTCCGACAGACAATCCGTTATAAAGCGCAATTACAGCAAATATTTTCGCAACTCAAGCTTTCGATTTGCCATTTCACAATCCATCCAAAAGAACAAACGTAAAGAAGAAAACCTTCTCCTCATCGGCTTAACGAATGAATCTCTGCTAGAGCCCTGGTTAAAAATAATTGAAGCAACTCGCACGCCCTTGTCAGGTATTATTAGCCTGCCTTTATTATCGGAAGAATACACAAAAAGCTTAAAGTCAGAGAGTAAGATCGTCATTTTAGTCAGTCAACAAGTGCCCAGTAATCTGCGCCAATCTGTTTTTGTTGATGAACAATTAATCTTGAGCCGGCTGGTCCCTATTGCGAGTTTTTATCAGGGTACTTATGCAGATGATGTGGTTCGAGATATCGAAAGCACGCAAAGATATTTGATCAGTCAACGCATTGTTCAAAGGTCAGAAATAATCGAAGTTAACATCCTCACTAACAACCGTCACCTCGATAAACTGACTATTCGCTGCGCAGAAAACAACGTCTTTAATTTCAAAATAGTTGAAATTAACGAGTTACTAGAAAGCCAGAAAATACAAATGAGTGAAGAGCAAGATTTCAGTTCGGGCCTATTTTGTAATTTGGCAAGTAAAAAATCAGTGCTCAATCACTATGCTCGATCAAAAGAAAAAAAGTATTATCTGCACCATTTGACAAGTCTAGGGCTTAAGTTTTTAAGTGTTGCAATTTTAGCCGGCAGTTTTGGCCTTGCCGTAAGTAGTGGTATCAAAGGATGGCTGTATAACAGCACCACTTTTGAAACAGTCCTAATCGAACAAAAGTTCAAAGCCAAATACAACCAGTTGAGTGACAACCTAGTCGACTCAAGTATGTCGACCGATAGCATGCAAAACATCGTCAAAACTGTTGACGAAATAGAGAAAAAATATTTAAACGACCCAAAACAAATGTTGACGATGGTTAGCCAAGACATATCAATTTTTTCAAGCCTGCGAGTCAAAAAAATGGACTGGTTTGTATCCAATTATGCCGATGCTAAAAATGCCGATGCCGTCAATTGGGGTAAACAAACCAGCAGGCAAAGTAAGCAAGTTAATTCAACAATACCGCATATCAAAGGCCTATTCGAAATAGCCGTTGTTGAAGCAGAATTTTTAAACTTTGATGGCAACTACCGCTTCGTCCTAAGCGCAGTCGATGATTTAGAAAAAGCAATGTCCGAGTCAGGTAAGTACGCTTATGTCGAGATACTCAAAAGGCCCTTAGATATAGAATCAAACAATAGTTTAACGGGTAACGTTGGTAAGAATCAGGCTGATACTAAACCCATCGCATTAATTGCTTTTCGGGTTGTTCGAGAGGTGAAAAATGATCAATAAAGTGGACTGGTCTTACCTCAAAAAACCACTCATTCTATTCTTTGCGGGATTAATGATTGGTACTCTGATGATTGTTGGAGGCGTACAGTACGAAAAGTTAAACCAAGTTCAATACGAGCAATCGTTATCTACCTTACGAACAACACACCAGAAATACAGCAAAATCATTAACGATATAGACCTGTTAGAACAGTATAGAAATCAATTTTCCGAATATAGAGCCAACGGGCTTGTTGGAGCCGAACGAAGACTAAGTTGGGTAGAAAGCCTAGAAAGTACCAATGAAGCCCTGCAGCTGCCCATGATCAATTATCATCTGTCGCCACAGGAAGCCTTCAACAGGCCAAACTTTACGGTAAAACGTGGTGTTGACGTCAAAGGCTCTATTATGGATTTAGAAATGAGTCTGCTGCATGAAGAAGATTTGTTCACCCTCTTCGAAGGACTCAGGAAATCAATAAAAAATATATTCACAGTCGAAAGCTGTTCTATCAATCGTATTAGCTCAATGTCCAGTTCACTCGATACCCAAAAAGCCAACTTAAGCTCAAACTGCCAATTGCGATGGGTGACAATCGATGTTAAATAAACACAGTTTATTAATAACTCTTGTTGTTTGTGCAAGCGTAGTAACAACGGCATTAGGGTCCGATGTAAAGACGTTATTCACAACCCCGCAAGAACGCCAACTGATTAATAATAATCGCTATGAATCAGGCGAGGTCCAACCACAGCGCCAACTAAATCAAGAGGAATCTAGCACGGTAGAAATTAAGCAAACAATAAAGGAAATTGTCCGCGAATCAATCACTGTCTCCGGCATTACACTATCCAACAGTGGGCCTAATATGGTCTGGATCAATGGTCAAACTTATGAAGACGGTGAAAAAATAGATGACAAAATGCGTATCAAAATCATGGCAGGCAATGAAATAGGAGTCAGAATAACAGCGCCAGACGGTAAGCACCATTTTGCCACTAGCGGCGAAACTATTGAGATTGCCTATCAGACAACTGTAGAAAATTAATCATGGGGAAAAAGCCTCGAGCCAATCAAAGAGGCGCCGTATTATTGCTATTTATGGTGGTGTTGATTGCGATAGCCAGCATCTTTGTTTCAAGCCTACTGGGTAAGAAGGCAGCCGAGGTGACTCAAAATAAAATTGACCATGACTACAAGGTGCTACGAAAGGCGAAGCAAGCATTGCTAAGTTATGCGGTAGATTATTCTTTGCCAATACACACGGGCGGTTTTTCTAATATGGGTATTTTGCCCTGTCCAGATCTAAGAACCACTTCTTCATCTGGAGCACAAGATAGTCCTTGTGGAAATTTACACACTAATAGCGTTGGGTTCTTACCTTGGAAAACATTGGGTATCGACGAGTTAAGAGACAGTAACGGTGAATGCCTTTGGTATGTTGTTTCTGGGGACTACAAGACAGGACCTAAAGCGAACATGCTTAACGAAGACATCAATGGCCTGCTACAGGTTCAAGACGAAAATGGAAAGTTATACCATGGTGCAGACCCTGGAGATCGACCGATTGCTTTGATTCTAGCGCCAGGTGGTATTTTGCAGGAACAATCCCACTTACCTAACTGTCAAGGTAATAGCAATGAAGAAAACTACTTGGAATCTGGCGGAAGTCATCACCATGCTACCGGTGTGAGTTTTAACTATACGGATGATCATGATACCAATATGGCAGATAAGATCTGGACCTATATTTATGGCACCGCATTAAGCCGATTAGAGAACTCGGACTTCAACGACAAAATGGTTTGGATAACTAAAGATGAGTACTGGGATGAAATAAAGGCTCTAAAAGCCCTCGATACCAACTTACCTTTGCCTGGGTCGGAAATCGAACAATTGACCGCGGACCTTACTCAGTGTTTTACCGACTACGCGAATGATGTTGACAACGATAATTTTTGGTTACCTTGGCCGGCTGGTATCGACATTGCTGAATATAGAAATGATGCTGATACCTCAGGCACGCATGGATATATCGATCAAGATAACCCTAAATCCCTCATTGGACGACTGCCTCAATCGATTGTGTTTAGTGATGCGGCAGAGACTCTCCTGCCTAGCGGGTCAAAAATTAAAACCCATGCTAACAAAGCGGATATTTTTAATGGGTGTTTAACTCCCGAAAGAAAAGCGCTATGGAGAAATTGGAAAGATCATTTCTTTTACGCGGTTTCTAATGATTTCGAAATGGTTGACGGGTCAAAAGTTGAATTGTCTGATCGGTGTGTTGCAAGTGGTGATTGTCTGGAAATGTGGTCATTGCCACCTAGTAATACGCAAGTAACACGAAAAATAGCAGCGATAGTTTTCTTTGCGGGCTCTATTTCAAACGGACAGTCCAGAAACTCTCCTCCAGTCGATACAGATGAAAAACACCTTCTATCTAACTACCTAGATCTAGATATCGACGAGCCAAATTACCACAATAATTCTCATGATTACCCACTGGATGCTCTCTATATAGGGGACATAAATGCATATTACAATGACATAGGCGATCTGGTTTATTGTATTTGGGTCAATGACGCATCTAAGGATTTAGAATATGGAAAATGCATTTAATGAATAGCCAAATTAAAAATAGCAAAGGCTTTACACTAATTGAGATAGCCATTGTATTGCTAATTGCTACGATTCTATTAGGTTATACGGTCGCAATGTTCCCCGTCCAACAGGAATTGAAACAATATCGGGCAGTAAACGATGAAATGGATAGAATTATTGATGCTATCTATGCCTATGCTCAAGTCAATGGCAGGTTGCCATGCGCTGATGCAGCTGGTGACGGCATAGCAGATCCGAATAACGGTGCCGAGTGCACTGCCTGGTATGGTTTTTTACCTGCAAAGACCTTAGGTATAAGTGGTCGATATGATGCCAATAATTCACTGCTTGATCCCTGGGGTAATCGTTACCGATATCAGGTTACCGATTATGACACGAATTCCAATGGTGGCGATTTCGTAATAACAGGTGATATGAAACTCGTGACAATGGCGACATTAGACCCTGATTTAGAAATATGTACCGGAATTCCCACAGCTAGCCCTACAGATTGTGGGTCAGCCACAGTCACGGTTGCTGAAGGCATTCCAGCGGTAGTCCTCTCATTGGGTAAGGATGGAAGTACACCGGCTGTCTCCAACATACAGTTGGAGAATACCAATAATAGCGCGACTGATACCGTATTTATAAGATCGACTATAAGTGATGTAGAGGGCGCAGAATTTGATGACATTGTTAAATGGATTGCACCCAATACGTTATATTCTAAAATGATAGACGCTGGGCAATTACCCTAACTAACAATAAAAACTCTAGTAGATACTTTTAATCTGAAAAATGCTGAAACAAATTAAAGCAAACCTTGCCTGCCTCGTTCTGGCTGAGTTCCAGCTCGAAGTTAAACGCCCTTGCCATGATAGTTGACTGATACAACCCGATCCCCATGCCACTGCCCGATGAGACGGGTTGATTGAATAGGCTGGCTTCAATACTCGATTCGACGGGGCTACCATCG
>JBLHWR010000136.1:0-5551 GCA_047629275.1 Gammaproteobacteria bacterium | reverse complement strand
GTCCAGTCGGAACTAGTGAAGGCATTCATAAAGGTGTTCAGGGAACGTCGGATCATCATAAAAAAGGGATCGCGTACCGGGTAGCGTTCACTACCACATAGCGCGGTGTGCTCCAACATGTGGGCAACACCGGTGGAGTCCATTGGCACAGTACGTAGCGCCACTAGAAAAACATTTTCATCATTGTCGGCGGCCATATGATAGTGCATGGCACCAGTTTTGAGGTGACGGTACTCCTCAACGGTTATATTAAGTGACTCAATGTCCTGACTGCGGACCCATTCAAAGGCAGGGTGGACAGAGCTAGGCTGTAATGCTGGAGTGGATAAATTCATTAGCTATCTATTGCGTGGTTGCTGATTTAAAGAAATGACTGAGAAGGAGGTTAATGACTTATTGTACGCTCAAAGGATTACTCTGGCAGTGCTAATTTGACGAGAAGTTTTTTCTCAACCAGTCAGCAGTGACCCAAATTGACGAAACGACTAATATTCAATTCTGTGTGAACAATCAAAAGCAGTATATACTTTCGAAACAAATGTTTAACGCCCTAGTAATTAATTTCAAGAAAGCAGCAAAACAGGTCAAAAATAGACCATTGGGAATATTAGCATTGTACCATTTCACGGTCGGCGAGGCAGATAGAGGTCAAAAAACATATTCAAACATCCGTCTTCTGGCTTGTCTGTCGGGTGATAGTAATAGCTCGCTATTGGCACATTCATGAGCTGGCATACCAGCGATATGTTTAGATGACTCTCCGCCTTTTTTATTGCCTTAATCACTTTAATGCTGGATTGTCGCGAATGAAAAAGGCAGCGGCCTTTTTTAACAAAGCAACATCCGATCTTGACGCAGCTAACTGATATTCTAACTTTTGAATGCGTCGTTTATCCGCATCAAGTGCGATCTTCCCTTCGACTACTTCACCTCGGTGTTCTGCAAGAAATTGCTTTTTCCAGCGAGATACCGCTGTAGAACCAGCACCAGATAAATCCATCATTTGCTGATTCGTATAATTTTCTTCAGCCATTAATTTAGCGCATTTTAACTTTTGAGCTGGTGTGAAAGTCTGTCGCACCTTTCTGACTTTACTGGTCATTTCTTATCCTATTCTGATGGTAGATAGGCTATCAAGTCCTGCAGGTTTATTAAACTATTACAGATTGGCTTGAGCAATTTTTAAGGTCAGAGAGGGAATGCGCCCGATCAAAAAACATAGTTAGTACCATTACTGGAGCAAGAGGTTGGGATAGCCAATGCCCGGAGCTAAATGGCGCAAATTAAGAGTAGCCAAAATAACTCAGAAGTGGCAGAAAAAAGCTATTCACAAGCAATTGAATTGCGAAAGATTGTTAATATTGATTATGCGAGGTGAGTATTTTTCCGAGTAGCGGATAAAGACTTAGTGGGTGCGCAATCTGATGTCGATGTTTTAAAGAAAGCAGTTGCAACTGGCCCATAGTGGGGCATATCGATGGTGTAATAGCGTTCTAGGAAAATAAAATTGATTCTGCCAAGTTAAAATTCCTGAGCGTATTAGATCGTGCGTCTGAATTTGCCCCGTCACAATAAATGTTGGACTTAATTCACTTCAACACCAAAAACTACCAAAGTGCAGTAACACTGCTGCAAAATTATGCATCTGAAAAATCCGACCCAACTTAGATCTAATCTAATTTATTTAGGTTCGTTGTTGGAGTTAAATCAAGTTGATAAAGCGATGGAAGTGATGAATCAATTGATCGCTAACTATCCGGTAAACGCTCGAGTTTTTACGCTGCTAGGTGATGGTTATATTCGGCACGTCAGCCCGGAAAAGCCATTGAGTTATTGAAAAAAGCAGATGAACTTAAACCTAAATAGGTCTTCACTCGTTTCCAATTAGGTGCTAATTTATAGTTAAATGATTCCACAATGTCTCCGGGGCAACAGGAACTAATAACGGCGATCGAACACGACCCTAACCTGCGCAAGGCTGAACTTTTCTTGTTTAGAAGTTACCTTGGGGAAAACGCTTTGTCGAGGCTCTGGCGTTGGCAATTAATATGGGAAAAAGAATTCGGGTGATTATCAAGGTGGCAATCTGGTCGTTTTTCTTTCCTGTCAGAAGGCAAAAAAGATAAGGCCTGACCAAACTCAACGATACATTGGCACAGTTTCCAAATAACCTCCAGACTTCTCACAACTTTGCGCGTATACACCTATAAGATGATGAACTCGATAAAGCCACAAAATTATAGGAGGGATTATTAGAGCAAGAATCATCAATTTACAAACTCTAAATCAACTAGTTTTAATTGCCGCACGAGAGAAAAATAAAGATCAAATGATGCTTCGGTTAACCCAAGCTTGAGAGCGTAACCCTGACGAAATATCATCGAGAATAGCGCTAGCATCGCAATACCTTCGCCAAAACTAAAACCGCAAGTTAATTGAAGTTCTTAACGGCGCAAAATCTGAACAAAAAAATACCAGATCGTATATTATCAACATCGTAAGGAAAAATGGCATTAGGTGAATAACAGCATGCTGAATGTCTGCTAGAGGGGTTAATTGTTACTAATCCAGATATTCCTGCAGCACATTTTCTATTCGCGCGCAGCTATTCAGTTGATAATAAGGACAAAAAATGCGTTCGTCTCTTTATGAAACAATTAAGCTCGAACCTAATCATTTTGGCGCAAACGTAATTATGGCTAGATTTGACTTATTTGAAGGCAAGATAGATGCATTCAAAAATCGGGTCGCTATGTTGAATGACATTTTCCCCGAGAACCAACAAGTGCAGTTCAACTACGCCAATGCTTTAGCGGTCAATAATCAGATTGAGCAGACAAAAGAGCTGTTAAATAATATGTTGAAGAAAGCTACTAAATAAAAGTCTAAACGACTGATAAGAGAGCAATTTGATCAACTTTAATCGACCCAAAAGCAATAACATTTAACACACTTGGATGCATGAATGAAAGTAACAGTTTTTGGCGTAGGCTACGTTGGATTAGTACAAGGTGCAGTATTAGCCGATGCAGGTCACGATGTTCTTTGTGTCGACATAAATGAACAAATAATTGATGACCTTAAAAATGGCATTGTGCCCATTTATGAACCCGGACTAACGTCTCTAGTTGATACTAATTTCAAAGAAGGGCGAATAGCATTTACAACAGATGCGGTTAAAGCCGTTAATCATGGTGAGTTGCAATTTATTGCAGTAGGCACTCCACCTGACGATGATGGTTCTGCTGATTTAAAATATGTATTGGCTGTGGCTGAAACAATCGGGACACACATGGCAAGTCCCAAAATTGTCGTAGATAAATCGACAGTACCGGTTGGCACTGCCGATAAAGTTAAAGAACGGATTGCAAAAGTTCTTATAGAACGCGGTGTCGAATTTCAATTTTATGTGGCGTCAAACCCCGAATTTTTAAAAGAAGGTTCCGCTATATCCGATTGTACTAAGCCTGATCGAATAATCGTTGGTACAGACAGTGACACTGTTGAAGAAGCGATGCGAGAACTCTATGCACCATTCAACAGAAATCGTGATCGAATGATTTTCATGGATGCGCGCAGTGCCGAAATGACAAAATATGCCGCCAATTGCATGCTAGCCACCAAAATCAGTTTCATGAATGAAATGTCTAATATAGCCGAGCACCTGGGTGCCGATATTGAGGCGGTGCGTCACGGTATAGGGTCAGATAGTCGCATTGGTTACAGCTTTATCTATCCTGGCTGTGGATATGGTGGTTCTTGTTTTCCTAAAGATGTACAAGCGCTCATTCATACCGCTGAGGATTATGGCTACGACGCTAGAATCCTCAAATCAGTGGAATCGGTTAATTACGATCAAAAGGAAAAGCTATTCGACAGAATTTATACCCACTTTGACGGCAATCTAAAAGGAAAAGCAATTGCACTATGGGGCTTAAGTTTTAAACCAGAGACAGACGACATGCGTGAAGCACCTAGTCGTGTTCTAATGGAAGCTCTGTGGAAAGCGGGCGCATCGGTACAAGCCTACGACCCGGAAGCAATGAGCGAATGTCAGCGCATATACGGCCAACGCGATGATTTAACCTTAATGGGAACAGCCGAAGCAGCGCTTAAAAATACCGATGCCTTAGTCACAATAACCGAGTGGCAGCAGTTCCGGGCGCCAGACTTCGACTTCATAAAACAATCATTATCCAGCCCCGTGATTTTTGATGGTCGTAATATGTATGATCCCAAACGCCTTGCTGCACGTGGTATTCAATACCATTCAATTGGACGATAGCCTTTTTATGTCTCTTAATATTGGTTACCAACGTTGAAAGTATTAGTCACAGGATCAGCCGGCTTTATAGGCTCTGCATTAACGCTGCGGCTTCTAGCGCGTGGTGATACAGTTGTTGGTATAGATAATCACAACGACTACTACGACCCAGCACTAAAAGAAGCCCGATTGGCTCGCCATGCTGACCATCCTAATTACACTCATATCCGAATGTCCCTCGAAGACAGAGAAGGCATAAAAGAGCTATTCGAAACACACAAGCCAGAGCGAGTGGTGAATTTAGGAGCGCAGGCAGGTGTACGATATTCATTAGAAAACCCCTTAGCCTACATTGATTCCAATCTGGTTGGTTTCGGTCATATACTCGAAGGATGCCGCCACAACAATGTAGAGCATCTGGTCTACGCTTCATCGAGTTCGGTATACGGCAGTAATACCAAAATGCCATTCTCGGTAGAAGATAATGTTAATCATCCCGTTAGCCTTTACGCAGCGACAAAAAAAGCCAATGAGTTAATGGCACATACCTATAGCCATCTTTACAGACTACCCACAACAGGCCTACGATTCTTTACCGTATACGGCCCCTGGGATAGGCCTGATATGGCATTGCAAAAATTTGCCAAGGCAATCATGGCTGGCAAGCCGATTCAGCTCTACAACTATGGCAACCATCGACGTGACTTTACCTATATCGATGATATTGTTGAAGGCATTATTCGAGTCTTAGACAAGCCCGCCCAGCCAAACGAGGATTGGCAAAGTGACAAACCTGATTCAGGTTCTAGCAATGCACCTTGGCGCGTTTACAACATCGGCAGCAACAACCCAGTTGAGCTTAATACTTATGTCGCTGAGCTAGAAAAAGCCTTAGGCAAAACAGCTGAAAAAGAGTTATTGCCATTACAACCAGGTGACGTGCCCGATACCTATGCTGATGTTGATGCGCTCATTCGTGATTTTGACTACAAACCTAGTACAAGGATTAATAAAGGTATTGAGAAATTTATTGAATGGTTTAGGGATTATTATAAATGACGATAAAGAGTTTTGGCATGATTATAGCTAATTATATGTCAGCTTTTTTGCAAATAAAGGGTGTCCTGTCCCATCAAATTAAATCACTTAACAGCACCATGTTGGGATTGTATTCTCCCTTAAATTTGATTCGGCAGTTCGTGAATGGATAAAAAACCACTAAAAGGTGGAATGCTGCTAGACAGCTACACTGTTCCGGCTTGGGTGTTAACCATGTTTGAGAATATG
>JBLHWR010000135.1:0-5565 GCA_047629275.1 Gammaproteobacteria bacterium | reverse complement strand
TCTCCAGAACTGACTCTGACCAACTTACCCTGGGTATGCTCTAACTGATAATGCAGGCCCCTAAGAATACCTTGTGATGATTTACTATGGTTGTCTTGCACAAAAGTCACATCGGCGCAGTATTTGCGAAACCAGTCATCGCGAAAGGTTTCCAGAAAAAAACCTCGCTCATCCCCAAATACTTTGGGTTCGATAATTTTGACACCGGGAATTTTTGTTTTCACTACATTCATGGACTTTATTTCACTTTTTCACTAAGTAATTTAAATAGGTATTTACCATACCCACTCTTGATAAGTGGTTTTGCTAAACGTTCAAGTTGTTCAGCATCAATAAACCCCTTGCGAAAGGCGATTTCTTCCGGGCAACAAATTTTTAAGCCCTGACGTTTCTCTATCGCCGCAATAAAATTTGATGCATCTAACAAACTATCGATTGTTCCCGTATCTAACCATGCTGAACCCCGTCCCATGAGTTCGACTCTAAGGTTACCCTGTTTAAGATATAAATTATTAAGATCAGTAATTTCTAATTCGCCGCGAATTGACGGCTTGACTTGTTTGGCAAGTTCAACCACCTGGTTATCGTAAAAGTACAATCCAGTCACCGCATATTGAGATTTAGCTATGGTAGGTTTTTCTTCGATGGACAAGGCATTCCAGTCATCATCGAACTCTACCACGCCATAACGTTCCGGAACGGTAACATGATAGCCAAATACAGTAGCCCCGGATTCATTATCACTGGCATGATTGAGAGACACCTGCAGATCATGACCGTAATAGAGATTATCACCTAGTATTAGGGCGCAGGGATCATTGCCAATGAACTCCTCTCCCAACAGAAATGCTTGGGCTAGTCCATCTGGCGAGGGTTGTTCAACATAACTAAAATTGACGCCCCATGCTTCACCGCTCCCTAAAAGGGATTCAAAGCGTGGCAATTCTTCTGGAGTCGATATGATCAGGATGTCTTTGATACCTGCCAACATAAGTGTTGATATGGGATAATAAATCATCGGTTTATCATACACCGGCATCAGCTGTTTACTGACAACCCGTGTTAGAGGGTGCAGACGAGTACCCGATCCCCCTGCCAGCACAATTCCTTTTCTCATATTTTCTTAACCTTATATCAATTTTTTGTCAGTATTTATGAAATTAACCGCAAGACATTCTAAACGTATTAAATGATGGTAACAAAGACGATAAACCATTGGTGCCATTAGCTAAGATTAATTAGCGTAACTCTTTGACCGTTGCTATGACGATACAACCTATACCAAATATCATCAGGGTTATGGCTAAAAATAAACTGACGTTATAAAAAACCTCCGGATATTTTGCCTCCTGGGGTTGAGTAGGTGATTCAACAATAACCAGATACTTAAGTTGACGATAGGCTTCTATTCGAGACTTTTCCAACGAGACTTGCGACGATGTGTATGCCTGTAAAGCCAGTTCAAGATTAATTTTAAAATCACTAAACCTTGCCACAACCTCGCTAACACTTAAGTTTTTTTCGTCTTCTGGAAGTTCATTTTTATTAGATGATTGATCGGTAAGACGGCCACGTTCATTTTCAAGTTGTTGAATCATGCTTTTCAGCTGTGCTGCAGTGTTGAGCACCTGTGGTGCATTTTCACTCATACTACTGCGAAGAGTGCGGAGTTCAGTTCGTTTGGCTGCAATTTGCCCTTCGAGTTGATAAGCAATTTGTTGCAACGCCATACCTTCGGCTTGTGGATCAAGTAAATCATGACGTCTTTGAAAAGACAGTAGTCCGGTTTTAACTGTTTGCAGTCTTTTCTCTACTATTGCGTGCTCTTGCTGCACAAACTTCAACTGTTCCTTCGCTAAAGTATGACCAATTTCATTGATAAACCATTCTGCACGTGCAACGATTGTTTTGCTGATCAGATGAGAAAATTCTGGCGTAAAAGCTTGCACGAAAACGCTAATAATTTGTGACTGATCGTCTATCTCAACCAATACCCTATCCTGAAAAAAACTCAATTTATCTTCATTGCTCGATTGGGCAGATAAGCGGCTAAAAAAATCATACTCATTGCTACTAAAATGTTCTGAAATAGATAATTCTTGGTCAATATAAGACAGCATATCGGTAGAGTAGATAAAGGCTTTGACAAGTTCAATATCCGAATTCCCGGAAGACACACCAAACCCAGACATAATCGCCATAGCAGGGTCTAGAGTCGCCATACCGTTGGGCTCTTTTACAATCAGCTTTGCCTGACTTTCATATCGTGGACTGGCTAATATCAATTGATAAAAACTAAAGATTAAGAAGGGGAGTAGCACAAAAATTGCAATGGGCCGTCTAAACTTCCCCATTTGAGGATGAGCCAGCACTGCGGCGATTTGCTCTCTTAAGCTCTGGGCATTACCTATCAAACTCATCCTAATTTTAGACTCTGTCGAGGATGACGTCGCTAACTCTGGACGGTCTTGCAACGCGAGCGTTCTTAAGTCTGTTAATTTCTTCTGATTTGCATCGCTAGGGTTAAGATTTTTTACCCTTTGCATTAGCCTAAAAGCTAGCGCAACGTCTTCAAGTTCAAGTTCCTCTACTTTTTCAAATAGAAAAAAATCATCAGACCATCGCTCACCTGATACTGAAGCTTTAAATGCGCTGAATCGCTGTTCCAATTTTAATTGGGCTTGTTGTGTCATTCTTATAATGCCTGATATTGTGCGATCCCTTGTTCGAGATCGTTGTAAAACGTTAATTCACCTTTGTGTAATACAATGGCACTGTCACAAAATTGTCTGATTTCATCCATATCATGGCTCACCATGATCACATTGGCTTTTTCGCTGCGCTCAAGTAAAGCTGCTTTGGCCTTTATGCGAAATTTAGTATCACCAACCGACGTGATCTCATCTATCAAGTACACATCAAAATCGATGCCTATTGAGCAAGCGAACGCAAGGCGGGGCCTCATCCCACTGGAATAACTTTTCACCGGTAGGTCAAACTGCTTACCTAATTCGGCAAATTTTATTACCCGTCGTTCATACTCATTAATATCCGCAATACCGTTTACTTTAGCAATAAAACGGGTGTTTTCTCTGCCCGTCATTTGTGGATGAATACCCGTGGCTAAGGCAACTGGCCATGATAAACTTAAATCCGTAACAATACGACCTGCATTGGGGTACTCGCTGCCGGCTAATAGCCGGAAAAACGTGGACTTACCGGCACCATTTGAGCCCAATATACCAATATTATGACCCGATGGAATGTCAAATGACAATTCCTTAAAAACATATTGCTTGCCTAATCGTGAAGGGTAATACTTAGTTATATTTTCAAGCCTGATCATCTACTTATGCCCTGCTTCCAAGCAATATGGTAAACGGCCAAAGAAAAAAAGCTAGAAACGAGCACCATGCTACTAAGAAAACCCAAACTCACGCCTTCGCTTCCATAGGTGGTATGCACAGCGAAGCGGGTCAGCTCGATGGCATGCAAAATAGGATTCCAGTCTAGAAAATGCCAATACTCCCGGGGGATGTCTTGCAAAGAAAAAAATGTACCTGATATGAAAAATAGTGGCCGCGTAAGGAACTCTCTCAATTTAGCGAGCTCTTTGACAAAAAGCTCGACTATACCAAACAGCAGTCCCAAGGCTACGGCGTAAATCCACAATAGAAAAAAGCAAGTAAAAAGCAGCAGAGGGTTAGCTATGTGAAGCTTAATCCCCATAAAATACATAAGGATAATAATACCCATTGTCACAAAAACTTTACTTAGCAGCTCAAATAGTGCACTAGCCAAAACGGCACTGATTGGCTGCACCTGTCTAAAGGCAAACAGAGCTTTGTTTTTCCTAATCGCGCTAGCAGAAGCACTCAATGTTTGCAAAAAGCTCTGAATAAATAAGATGCCAATAGCCATAAAAGTAAAGGTGGCTAGGGTATGGACTTCAGCCCCGCCTACTTGACCACGGGCAAATGACAACACAAAAATAAATATGACAGGACTTATAACTGCCCAACTCAAACCTAACTTATCATTAAATCCAGTACGAATTTCACGGACGAATAATGCAAAAATTACATCTCGCCAAATTTCCCATCTATTACGTTTAAGTACCGTTGTCATATACTAATTTTACGTAAAATAGGCACTATCACTTAACAACATTCGCAGCGATCGCTATTTGATAGACGATTTGAGTGATGTCTTTCACTGCTTGTAGTAACTTCGTGTCAATTTTAGGCAACACCAAAATTTGGTCCCCTGCTAGCAGGCTGTGTTTGTTGTCATCTGTTAACCAAGAACTCTGAGAGTCAATAAATATAGTCAATCCGTTGGCACGGACAATGGCTATTCTTTCAACGTTTGCTCTTTCGCTAAACCCGCCTGCCCAGGCCACGTAATCTCTAATAGTGGCATTGGGGTTGTAAACGATGGCTTGTGGCATTAACACTTCCCCCGCAACTTGAATGAGATCAGTTTGCGCGGGGATAACAATTTCATCACCCTGTTCGAGTCTAATATTTGCAACCTTGCCATTTTCAGACAATATCACTTTACCCAGAGGTACAATGCGTCTGGCTCTGGCCACAAACTGTGATACCAGTTGCGCTTCTTGTGCACGTATTCTTGCTTCACCGTCAGAAGAGGCCGGTGCGGTAAAGATGTTACGCTCCAGCCGATTTAATGACTCGTCGATAAGCACTTTTTGTTGTTGGACCACACTTTCACGTTTTATATAAATTGCGGAATAGTTAGCTTGATTGGGATCAACTTCAATGTGACTGAGTATGTCCAATAAACGCGTGTTGGTATCAACTGTATAGAATGACGGCCCAAAGTAACTGCCCGATATTTGAATACTCAGAACCTGTGGTCTTAGGTCGTCGTTAAACAGCACCGCATCACCGTCTACCATTTTAAATTCGTCAAATTCATCTATGGGTAAATAAACAGAAATAGGACCCGTGTTGCGGTTACCAGTGATTGCCACGTGGCTAGTTTTTTCTAAAGGCCGTGAGTAATAAATCAAATCATCACCCGAGGCTTTGTCTCGTAAAAGTTCAAACCTAAACGGGTAGCGGGCAGCGCCTTCAACAGTGACCATTGCTCCTTGCTCTTTCACTAATATGACATCTTCATCTTTAAAAGAAAACCCAGCTAACTTCCCTTCTTTTAAAAAGTCATATAGATCGTAATCAAGGACCACTTGCTGATTTCTGAGTACTTTAATATTACGGTAACTGCCTCTGTAGGGGTCAATTCCCCCAGCACGCTTAAGGTAAAAAAGCACTGAATCAGAAGCCAGACCTGCATATTGTCCAGGGCGAAGTACTGGACCTGCTACAAACACACTCACGGGCGTGGAAGTTAACAAATTCACATAGATACTGACGTTATTGGTGTAAATGGATTTGATGCTTTGCGTGACTACAGCGTTAATGCGATTAGCAGGGACATCTTTGACTTTTACAGGGCCCACATCAGGAATAAAAATATTTCCCTGATTATCAACAGTCATCACGTCAGCACGGTTAACGGTGCCCCACATTTGAATCGATA
>JBLHWR010000134.1:0-5565 GCA_047629275.1 Gammaproteobacteria bacterium | reverse complement strand
CCTTAAATGTGCCTGGCTCACCTTCATCGATGTTGATCGCCATCAGACGTGGGGCGGTCTGGTCACGTAAAATACCCCACTTACGACCGACCGGGAAGCCAGCACCACCTAAGCCGCGCAGTGCGGTGCCATTAAGTGTTTCAATAATCGCATCACCATTGGTTTTGCCCGAGATTAGGTCTTCATATAACGCGTAACCACCCTCTGCTTTATAGGCAGCAAAGTCGATCGTATCCGTGGGCATGGGTTGGGTAATGGCATTGGCATCAACTGCTGCCTTAACATTTTCAGCGTCAGCGTAATCGATGGTGTTGCGGCCAACAACCGCGACTGGCGCTTTATCGCAACGGCCAATACAAGGCACTCGCTGAACTCGAATATCAGAACCGAGCGTGGACTCGAGCTTGGCGATCAGTGCTTCAGAGCCGACCATTTCGCAGCTTACCGAATCACACACTCGAACCGTTAATCGGCCTGGCGCGGTTTCATTTTCCTTAACAATATCGAAGTGATGATAAAAGCTAGCGACTTCATAGACTTCAGTCGTTGCCAGTCTCATTTCATTGGCCAGAGCAACTAGATGGGGAGCGGACAAATGGCCAAATTTGTCCTGAATTTTGTGGAGGTGCTCGATTAGTAAGTCTTTTGCTCGCGACGCATTACCCAAAAGTGACTGCACTTGTAGGAGAGCATTAATATCAACTACTCGACCTTTGATCTTACCTCGATTACGTTTGGTTTTACGATCAACCGCTTGAGGGTTTTTTTCTGCTATGGACATGAACACTCTCTTACACTAGGTTTTTAGTTTAGTTTTAAAACTATATTTGAGTTTGCTTTTGGCTTTCTTTGCTGGTATCTAAAAAGGCCATTTATTCTGAGTTTAGGTCATCAGAATCTGAGTAGTAATCGGCCGGTGAAGTAGGAATACAGTTAAGAAACTCATTACACACCGAGTATTATCACTCGTTGACCTATGCATTGCAAAGACTGACTAACTTTATTAGTTGATCCTATAATACCAATCCATAGCAGGTCAATTTGCTATGGCATTATTATAATATAGAATTTGTAGACATAGGTGAGGGTTCAAATCGACACATCTCGCCTTAGAACCGACAAATATTGACTTAGAATTTAAACTACTAATAGTCGATGGGCACTTAAGGGGGGAATCAAGGGTGGCAGGGAGTATTGGTAGTGGCCGAAAACTAATCAATATAGTCGTTTTTTGTCTGGAGATGTTAACTAAGTACGTCTGTTTATTTTGAGGATCATTTAACACTTTAGCCTTAGGGGCTAGCTTTACTAAATTGTGGTGGTAAACAGTCGACTCATGCCTTTCCATTAAAATTAGACGAATGAGATCAAAATCTAGGCAGAAGACTTGACAGCCATCGTCGTCACAAACATTATCAACGTGTATTAGTCTTTTAGTTTCAATATAATTATGCCTAAACTAGATCAGTTGCTCACTAGCATTAAACAGGCCGAATCTTCGGGTCATGCCAAAAAGAATTGGCAGCCTGCGCATGTTGGTGAGATAGATATTCACATCAAAGCCGATGGCCAATGGTTTCATGAAGGTCGTCCATTTCAGCGCATCGCCTTAGTAAAACTTTTTGCCAGTGTATTGCGTCGAGAGGGTGACATTCATTATCTGGTTACTCCTGGTGAAAAGCTTGCAATACGAGTTGATGATGCACCCTTTGTAGCAACAGCTATGGAGCGAATGGAAGGCAGTGATCATCAAGCTTTAACTTTTACAACAACACTTGGTGATAGTATCGTTGCTGACGAACAGCACCCTATTCGCGTCGAAACAGATCCAGTTACTCAGCTACCAAGACCTTACATTCATTTTCGGAATGGACTCGAAGCACTCATTAGCCGAAGTGCTTTTTTTGATTTAGCTAGTATGGCGCAAGTAGTTGATCGCGGCGGAATTAATCATCTAATTGTGCAAAGTATGGGGGCCGAATTTAGTCTTGGCATTTGCGATGAATAAATTCTTAGTCACCAACTATTATCTTTAAATTAGTTTAATCTTAATTTTGCTATCCTGAATATTAAACAGTAGGTCACTGGTAATATGAGTGCCAGCAGGGAATTAGTCCTGTGACACTATAACTTTTTAGCTTCTTCTGCAGGGATCAAGTAAATTAAACAGAATGTCAGTAACCTAATTTTTGACCCCCGCGCTGGCAGTAGAGCCGTCAAAGGTGAAGCGGAAGTGGAAGTCATTTTTTTTGTTTAGCCGCGTGACGTGTTGAAAGGGCTGTTACGCGAATAAATTAATCGTTTTGACAGGCGGGTCTTAACCGATATCAAGGGGGAAATGGGTTCCTTTTTAATAACCTAGAGCTTCCATTTTCTTTCTTTCTGTTAATTGTATGTGCTGGTGCGGCTGCCATACATGGTGACTCAAATGATGCGCTCGTTTCAAAAGGTGAGAGGTTTTTTTTGTTCGTGTTGAAAAACTGTCTGAAGAGTTAACCACTACGTTTTCTTTAGAAGGCCTGGGATTGATTGGCTGCTAGGAGCGGTTGAAATATATTAGTTTCAATTTAAAACTTTGAGTACCGATTTACTCGCCAAGATGGTAGTATTTTGAGGGTATGGTAACCTTTATCATTAGCAGTGGAAGAACAGTTGTAGTCGTTTAGAACAATCTGCAATCCGTACTGAAAAGTACTCAGCCTAACTAGCATATATGCCTTTATTAACGATTAAAAATTTATGTATCGAATTCCCAGGGCGTGGGAAAACAGAGCGCGCCGCCAATAACGTTAGCTTTGAATTAAATGCGGGCGAAATTTTAGGCTTGGTGGGCGAGTCTGGCGCAGGTAAATCGACTATTGGCAATGGTATTGTCCAACTACTTAGTGCCCCTGGGCGCGTCACGTCTGGCGACATTTACCTGAATGATGATTTAATCTCCAACTTTAATGCCAATCAAATTCTCAAAGTGAGGGGGGCACGCATTGGCTTTATTTTTCAGGACCCGATGACCTCGTTAAACCCGCTCTTTACAATTGAAAATCAGATGGTTGAAACCATCGTCAATTGTCTCGATATGAATCAACAGCAAGCCAGCCAATATGCAGTCGAGCTACTCACTCAAGTTGGCATTCCTGATCCAGAGATCCGAATTAAACAATTTCCGCACCAGTTTTCTGGTGGTATGCGTCAGCGCGTCGTCATTGCTATTGCCCTGGCCGGCAAACCTGAACTAATTATCGCTGATGAGCCAACAACTGCGCTCGATGTCTCGGTACAGGATCAAATCCTAGCGCTTATTAAGGGTCTCTGCAGTGAACATAATGTTGGGTGCTTACTGGTGACGCACGACATGGGAGTCATTGCTAATGTTGCCGATCGAGTCGCTGTTATGTATCGGGGTAATCTGGTGGAGATTGGTGACACTGCCCAAATTCTCGGCTCACCTAAACACGAATATACTAAAAGTCTAATCAGTGCTGTTCCGCGCTCAAACGTCAAGACAGACCGATTCCCATTGGTTGAATATATTGAAAAAACAGAGAAAGGCCTGAATAGTATTGATGTTTCAACACATTGGTTAGGGCAGGGCGTTAGGCATACTCATAATGATGACTTGCTTGTCATCCAAGACTTGAATTTAAGGTTCATTACTCGTGATGCTATGTTTGAACGCAATCGACGTTATTTGCAGGCAACATCGAATGTTAATTTGACCATAAAGCAAGGTGAAACTTATGGCCTTGTTGGTGAAAGTGGTTCGGGTAAATCAACGATTGCGCGTATGGTTGCTGGACTTCAAAGACCGGATAGTGGGTCGGTTCAATTTGACGGGCTAGAGCTGGTCGGTAATCCTGACAAAGTGGCTATCAGAAATGCACGCAAACAAATTCAGATGGTTTTTCAGAACCCTTATTCGTCATTGAATGGACGAATGAAAATAGAAGATATTATTGCAGAACCAATCTTGTTTCACAAAATCGCACCGCAAGCAGAAGTCGCCCAAATTGTGGGAGACCTACTTGATCATGTCGGTTTGGGCCGTCAGTCAGGTAAAAAATATCCGCATGAATTTTCGGGTGGCCAGCGCCAGCGTATTTCAATCGCTCGCGCTTTAGCCAGTCGCCCCCGGTTATTAATTTGTGATGAGCCTACTTCGGCGCTCGACGTATCGGTTCAGGCACAGATTCTTAATTTGTTAAAAGACCTACAGGATGAATTAGGCTTAACCATGCTATTTATTAGCCATGATCTTCCGGTTATTCGACAAATGTGCGATCGAGTCTCAATCATGCGGCATGGAAAAATTCTTGAAACTGCGCAGAGCGAGCAGTTTTTCGAACACCCAAAGCATGCTTATAGCGCTGAACTATTAAGCTTAATGCCTCGGTTTGATAATATTTACGAATTAAAATGAATGCAGTAGATTCTAACTATTTTTTTTGACGGCTTTCGTAAAAACCGTCGATTTACTTTAATCAACAATCATAAGTCACTAAAGGAGTAACTAGAATGAAGAATAAACTACAGCTAATGGGTGGTCTATTTTGCGCGGGGATGCTTGCGTTTACAGTCGCCGATGCAAAAACGCTACGCTTAGCCTATGACGCAGATCCTGTCACACTCGATATTCATGAACAATTATCGGGTGGTGTTTTACAACTGGCGCACATGACCTTTGATCCATTGATTCGCTGGACTAAAGATCTTGGTTTTGAAAATCGTTTAGCAACCAGTCATGAGCGATTAAATGACACAACCGTCCGATTCAACTTACGCAAAGGCGTTAAGTTTCATAGCGGCAATCCAATGACTGCAGCTGACTTTAGCTGGACATTTGACCGCCTCAAAAACAGCCAAGATTTTAAAGGTATTTTCACTAACTTTAGCGCACTAAACGTAATTGATGATTACACCATCGATTTGGTAACTACGGGACCCTATCCTTTGGTGTTGCATACTGCGACTTATATTTTCCCAATGGATCGCAAGTTTTACACTGGCACTGACAGTAATGGAAAAGACAAGGGCGAAATTGTAAAGAACGGTGCATCATTTGCCTCGACTAACGTGTCAGGGACGGGTCCTTTTACAGTAACCTCTCGCGAACAAGGCGTGAAAATTGAATTCGAACGTTTCGCTGATTACTGGGACAAAAGTTCACCAGGTAACGTAGATAAAATCGTATTCACACCGATTAAGGATGAGCAAACTCGAGTTGCTGCATTATTGTCTGGTGGCGTTGATATGATTGCACCCGTTTCACCTAATGATTTTGGACAAATTCGTAGCAGTAGCAAAGCTGACCTAGTGACTAAGGCCGGCACACGCATCATCATGTTTCAAATGAACCAGGAACGTCGTGCGGAACTGAAAGATATTCGTGTTCGTCAGGCTATCGTACATGCAGTCAACAACGATGCTATCGTGAAAAAAATCATGAAAGGTTTTGCGACCACTGCAGGTCAAATGAGCCCTAAGGGTTATCTTGGTCATAATCCTAAATTGACACCCCGTTTTGACCTTCAAGAAGCGCGTAAT
The DNA here is from genome assembly GCA_047629275.1 of Gammaproteobacteria bacterium. Lineage (GTDB taxonomy): Bacteria > Pseudomonadota > Gammaproteobacteria. Next base: position 24 of record JBLHWR010000134.1, on the reverse strand, counting down.
CTGATGAAAGAAGCGGGTTACGAG
>JBLHWR010000133.1:0-5615 GCA_047629275.1 Gammaproteobacteria bacterium | reverse complement strand
TGAATTAAACGTTGAGGATGCTGAAAAGGTACTGAGACTGATCGATTTGTTAGAGAGTTCTGACGATGTTCAGGAAGTCTATTACAACGCTGATATTCCTGAAGAGGCTTATGAACAATGAGAAATAGTTGCTATGGTTGTTACAGTTCTGAATCTCCCTAGCTTATGATTATCCTAGGCATAGACCCTGGATCTCGTAAAACTGGTTTTGGATTGATTGAAAACCAACCTAATCGAATGACCTATATCCATAGTGGCTATCTCAATATAAAAGGTGAAACATTACCCGAAAAATTGGGACAGATATTTAGTGATATTACTGATTTGATATTGGAGTATCAACCCAAGCAAATGGGCATTGAACAAGTGTTTATGCATCGTAATGCCGATTCAGCGCTTAAGTTAGGTCAGGCACGGGGAGCTGCTATTTGCGCCGGTCATATTTCAGGATTAGAGATTGGCGAATATGCCCCTAGATTAATAAAGCAAGCTATTGTTGGAACCGGTGCTGCAAGTAAGGAGCAGGTAATGCACATGGTACAAAGATTGTTGAATCTGAATAAAGATTTACAGTCAGATGAAAGTGACGGACTGGCAATTGCTATCTGTCATGCTCAATATTATGCTACTCAACAAAAAATGGGTATTGACCCCAAACTATTCAAAAACCGGAGAACTAGCCGCCGATGATTGGTCGACTGACAGGTGTACTGGCCGTAAAGCGCGCGCCACAGATATTAGTTGACTGCCAAGGAGTCGGTTACGAAGTCGATGTTTCAATGACGACTTACTATCAACTGCCAGATGTAGGCGAACAGGTCTCTGTTTGGACTCATTTGCAAATTAAGGATGATGCACACACTCTGATTGGCTTTAAAACCGAACAGGAACGTAAACTATTCCGTCAGTTAATCCGTGTCAATGGTGTGGGTCCAAAAATGGCGCTAACCATATTATCTGGCACCGACAGCAGAGAATTTGCACAGTGCGTGTCACAAAATGACATTGCTACATTGACTCGATTGCCGGGTGTAGGTAAAAAAACAGCCGAACGACTGATTATCGAAATGCGTGACAAGGTGGACGACTTGATCTCAGAAGATTTAGCGTTTAATGATGATAATTATACCGTGAAGAGTACGCCATCAAGTAAAAATGAGGCGATAGAAGCGTTACAGGCTCTAGGATATAAACCAGCTGATGCAGAAAAAATGGTGAAACAAGCAGAGCAAGCAACTGATATTGAAATGACGGCTTCGGGGCTGATCAGAAAAGCATTGCAAATTTCAGTACAACGATAATAAATCCTTATGAATGAAGACCGTTTAATTACCCCTGAAATTTTTAATGAAGACCAATCCCAGGACAGGGCATTGCGTCCCAAATTGCTCGAAGATTATATCGGGCAGCCTGAAGTTTGTGAGCAAATGGATATCTTCATTCAAGCGGCTAAAAAGCGCAACGAAGCCCTCGATCATGTATTGATATTTGGCCCACCAGGTTTAGGGAAAACGACTTTATCGCATATTATTGCCAATGAAATGCAAGTTGCTTTACGCCAAACTTCAGGCCCCGTTTTGGAAAAGCCAGGTGATCTTGCCGCAATATTAACCAACTTGGAACCGCATGATGTGTTATTTATTGACGAGATACATCGTCTTAGCCCAGTTGTAGAAGAAATACTTTATCCTGCAATGGAAGACTATCAACTCGATATTATGATTGGTGATGGCCCCGCAGCGAGATCGATAAAGCTTGATTTGCCGCCTTTTACCTTAGTGGGTGCAACTACTAGAGCAGGATCACTCACCTCTCCATTACGCGACCGATTCGGCATCGTGCAACGACTAGAATTTTACTCAAGTAAAGACTTAACCACTATTATTTTACGATCAGCTGCATTACTTGAAATACAAATTGATCTAGGTGGTGCAACAGAAATTGCCTTACGTTCACGCGGTACGCCCCGCATAGCCAACCGATTGTTACGACGCGCCAGAGATTACGCCGAAGTAAAGGCTGATGGTGTGATATCTGAAACCATCGCAAAGCTAGCGCTTAATATGTTAAAAGTCGATCGCTCTGGTCTCGATCACATGGATCGACGACTGATACTAGCCCTCATCGAAAAATTTGACGGTGGGCCTGTTGGTGTAGAGAGTCTAGCTGCCGCAATTGGTGAAGAACGAGGCACAATTGAAGACGTCATCGAACCTTATCTTATACAGCAGGGCTTTATGATGCGAACGCCCAGAGGACGGGTGGTGACAGAACGTGGTCATAGCCATTTTGGCTTTACACAAAAAGTCCAAGATACCTAATGACTATGGCACTATGACCATTGAACCTTTACCATTAAACTATGACTATTAGAGTATCATTATTAAAAAATGGTAATATTGTATTCAGAACAACCACATAACGATTTAAGGTAGCCACTTAAATTTAATAAAAAGATATAACTTAAGGCGAAATACCAATGAACGACCAATCTATTACAACATTAATCGCCCATGCCAGCCTACCCGTTCAACTGGTACTTATTATACTATTAGCCGCCTCTGTATTTTCTTGGTCCACGATGTATGTGAAGCGAACCTATATCAAAAAAAATCAAGCCGAAGCCAGTACCTTTGAAGGCCGGTTTTGGTCAGGCATTAACTTAAGTGACCTGTTCGCACAGCTTAGCGTTCGACAGGAGAAACGCTTTGGGCTTGAAGCGATATTCGAAAATGGTTTTCGTGAGTTTGCTCGTGCCAAAAAAGCCGAGTTAGATACAACCTCGATTGTTAATTCGGCTCACCGAGCGATGAAAGTCTCCATGGCGCGAGAAATTGAATCATTGGAAAGCAACTTAACGTTTCTCGCTACGGTTGGGTCGGTTAGTCCCTATATTGGATTATTTGGAACCGTATGGGGCATTATGGAGTCATTCCGAGCGTTAGCTGGTGTTCAACAGGCAACTTTGGCAATGGTTGCACCGGGCATATCAGAGGCACTCATCGCAACTGCTATGGGTTTGTTGGCCGCTATTCCAGCGGTCATTGGGTACAACAAGTTTACTAGTGAAGTGGATGGAATGGTCGTGCGCTATGAGAATTTTTTGGAAGAGTTTACGGGTATCTTGCAACGACAGGCTCAGGTCCAAAAATAAACGGACGAAGTGATCATTTATGAATCATCAAAATTTAATTCAGGCGGTTAAATAACGTGGCCCGGTCCAGATCGCGGAATCGAGTTATTGCCGAAATTAACGTCGTACCCTACATCGACGTTATGCTCGTATTACTGATTATCTTCATGGTAACTGCGCCGATGCTCAAACAGGGCGTCGAAGTTGAGTTACCGACCGCACCTGCCAATGCGTTAGACGTGAATAGTCCCGATCCGATAATTGTCAGTGTTGATAAAGAGGGCTTAATGTATCTGAGCTTAGGTGATGACCCAGATACCAACCTCATGTCCGATAACTTAATTAACCAAGTTCGATCTGCATTAGTGGATAATCCATTAAGACCAGTGCTGGTGCGTGGCGACGCAAATGGTCCCTATAATAACGTTGTTAAAATGCTTGTTTTGTTGCAACAGGCCAATGTTGGTTCGGTTGGTTTGGTGACGGAGCCAGAGGCTGTCCAATAATGTTGGAGGCAGTACTGAAATATCCTAAAGCCTTGGCTGTCTCGGTTTTATTTCATTTTGTTATTATTATTGCCTTGATAATCAATTTTCAGTTTTTCGATAAACCTAAACCGGTCCAGCTAGGTAATCAAGTCACGGCTATTCAAGCAAAAGTAATCGACTCTAAACAGCTTGAAGAAACCAAATATGAAAAAAATATGGAAAAAGTCGAGCAACGAAAAAATGAGCTTAAAAAAATTGCGCTTGAAAAAAAAGCGAATGAATTAAAACAGAAAAAAGAAAATGACAAAAAGATAATACAACAGCAAAAAGAAGCCGAAATTATAAAGAAAGCGGCGATAAAAAAGAACAACGCGGAGAAGGAAAAAGAAAAGCTAAAAGCTCAGAAAAAAGCAAAGGCTGAAGCTAAAGTGTTGGCAAAACAAAAAGAGGATCTGAAATTAGCTAAAGAAGTTCAGAAAAAACAGCTTGCAGAAAAAAAGAAAAAACAAGCGGCTGAAAAAAGAAGGAAAGTGGAACAAGAACAAAAGATTAGGGAAATGGCGCTGCAAGCGAAAATCGAGAACGAAGAGTTAAGTCGATTAAGGGATATAAAAAAGAGTAAATACACCAATCAAATCAGAGAATTAATTGAACGAAACTGGCGAAAACCTAAGGAAAGTGCCAAGATAGCTAGTTGTGAAGTACGAGTGCTGCAAGGGCCGGGTGGTTATATATTGGAGGTTATCTTTGGCCCCTGCAACGGAAGCAGCGAAACTTATCGAAACTCAATAGAACGAGCAGTATGGAGGTCTGATCCATTGCCTTTACCTGGCGATAAAACATTGTTTGAACGTGAAATAAACCTCATATTTGTCCCGAAGTAATTGGTTCTGGACTGTTAAGACTATGGCTAAAAAACGACTCAAGAAGTGAAATATAAATAATGAATAAATTAGTTAAAATACTTATTTCATTGCCGCTTTTAATAGTTGCATTCAGCCCATTAAGTGCGGCTCTTACCATTGAAATCACTGAGGGTACTGAAGGTGCATTGCCGATTGCTGTGGTGCCATTCGATACGTCAAAAGTGACAACTAAACTGTCGGAGGACATAGCTCAAATCGTCAGCAATGACTTAAACCGAAGTGGTGTTTTAACCGTACTGTCGCAAACATCTTTACCCGCTAAACCACATTACAGCCAAGAGGTGGAATACCCAGCCTGGCGGGCAGCAGAACAGGACTACCTAGTTGTCGGTCGGATTCTGGAAAAAAGTACAGGACAATATGAAATTCAATTCCAATTGCTGGATGTACTAAAACAAAAGCAACTCATAGGTTATACCCTTCAGTCAAGCAAACGAAAATTGCGATCCTCTGCTCATAAAATAAGTGATTTAATTTATGAAAAAATAACTGGAGTCAGAGGGGCTTTTAGTACGCGTATCGCTTATATTCGCGCGCAACAAAATCAAGGCCGTAAATATGTACTGCAAGTGGCTGATACTGACGGTTTTAACACGCAAACTGTATTAGAGTCAGATGAGCCCTTAATGTCCCCGAGTTGGTCGCCTGATGGCCAATCACTCGCCTATGTCTCATTTGAAAACCGCCGGCCTGAAATATTTATCCAACACCTCAGTACGGCCAAGCGGATTAAAATAGCGGGTTTTAAGGGTATCAATAGCGCACCTAGCTGGTCACCTAATGGTGAATACTTGGCAGTTGTTTTGTCCAAAGATGGTGATCCCGATATTTATTTGATGCAGATTGAAACCAAACGTTTAACTCGGCTGACGGACCATCGTGGCATTGATACAGAGCCCGTATGGAGCAACAATGGGCAGTCTATCATTTTTACCTCCGATCGAGGTGGCTCACCGCAAATTTACGAAGTACCTGTAACTGGAGGAAAGCCACGAAGGATAACGTTTGAAGGCCAATACAATGCGGCCGCATCGGTATCACCAGATGGCAAATATATTGCGCTGGTGT
>JBLHWR010000132.1:0-5685 GCA_047629275.1 Gammaproteobacteria bacterium | reverse complement strand
AACTTGATCTGATGGTTAAGATTGCGGGGATTCTACAATGAATGATGATGGCCAAAAAATACTCAGCTATGCGATAACTAAAATTTTAAATCCGCCAAAAGCTAGTAGAGAATTCATGTCCAGATAGATTCAAAAAGCGCCGTGGTTAATTGGATCGGCAGCAGCGAACAAAAGTCATTGCCCAAAAAACTTTAGAGCTGGAAACGCAACTCACAAACTCACTTTTTGGTTTTCACACAGCCGCTACTAATTACTGCCGTTCAGGAAAACGTGGTCTGTCCCGAAAACTTAAGGGCTTTGACCCCTAAGATTCTCTCTTTATTCCGAAACCAGGCTATAGAGTTGAAAAAAGTCGTTTGGGAAAAGTCCGGGTACTTGCTTCAACAGCACTGGCTTCCTTTTCAAAAACAGCGGATGTTGCTCAAGATCGATCCCCTCATGCCGAGTTTTTGCTCTTTTTAGATAATTGGCGCTCGCAGCTTCGCGCCTATTTGTCACAATGAGAAATTTAATTTCTAGATCGCATAAGATGAAGCTTAATAGAGAATCTATCTCATCATTAAGTAAGTGACCAATTACGTCTAGACATGTAACTAAATCGACTTTCCTAACGTTCAATAGCTTTTGATCATCGGGTTTGCTAACGTCGATGCTCTGAAAAGAAACTTTTGCTCCCTCATATTGTTTCTTATTATTGATCACCAAATCGTCAACCACATCAATGCCGTGATAGTGGTCTAACAATGGAGCGATTTCTTTCATCCAATAAAAGTCACCACACCCAATATCCAGAATACTATTTATTTCGTAATCGGTAATTATTTCAGTTAATACTTTTATCTTTTGATTTGCAAAATCCCCCTCAGAACCCGGCCCACTTCTTGATAAAATACCGCCCCATAAGTTCTGTACGTATACCTTACTAAAGTATTCCTTAGGTTCGCCCAATTCATCTAATAATCTATTCATTTCGCTTACTCTGTACTTCGCAGCCGCTTATGCCATGAAAGGGAACTTGCATTCTCTGAGTGCCCCCTCGCGGCCGTACTATCGGTTCTTGTTGGTGCAGTAAGCTTATCACTGTTTAGTATAAAACTAGATATCGGCAGGATACTGGGACAGACACACCAAGACTTGCAAATAACTCCATAAGGTGCAAATCTATCACCTCAAGGAAATTTCAGCGGAGTTAAGGATGACTCAAGCCAGAAGTACCATAGTGTCAACGGCAGACACTCCCTATTACCATTGCGTTTCTCGTTGTGTTAGACGCGCTTACTTGTGTGGTTACGATCGAACCTCAAAAACTAATTTTGAGCACCGCAGACAATGGTTGGAAGATAAGTTACACCAAACGGCTGAGGCCTTCACCATCAAGCTCTGCGCCTATGCCGTGATGAGTAATCACTACCAAGTGGTGCTACATCTGCGGCCAGACATGGCTAGCAAGTTGAGTAAAATCGATGTCGTTCGGCGTTGGCATTCTCTTTTCAAAGGCACCTATCTCTCACAATGTTACGAGGCTGGCACACCGCTATTGGCCACTCAGCTTAAAGTCGTTGAGAAAGACATCGAAGTATGGCGAGAGAGACTCTCGAGCTTGTCGTGGTTCATGAAAGTTGTGAATGAGTCCATCGCGCGGCGTGCAAATATTGAGGATAAATGTACGGGGCACTTTTCGGTAACTGCTCCTGCGTTACTCTACCTCCTGCATCCTTGCAGTCGTGAGAAAGTCGCTTCAAGAGCCAAGCGTTACTTGATGAACGTGCGCTGCTTGCTTGTATGACCTATGGTTGACCTCAACCCCATTCGTGCCAACATGGCCGACTCACCGGAAACATCAGACCACACCTGTATTAAGTCTCGAATTGAAAGTCTTGAGTCAAACACCCAGCCAAAGCGGTCTATTGAAAACTTCGTCGGCTCAAACCCAAATGACAAGGGCCTGCCCTTTGTACTGCGCGACTACCTTGAGTTGGTTGACTGGACAGGGAGAATCATTCGAGGGGACAAGGCTGGTGCAATAACGCAAAAACTGCCACCTTTTCTAAAGCGGCTTGCCTTAAATCAAGAAGCCTGGGAGCAACTCACCACTCAATTTGAACGGTATTTCGGAAACTGGGTAGGCTCTGAACCCATCGTTAGACAAGTCTATTCAGACAAACACTATCAACGTATTCCGTCGACCGATCAACATCGTCGGCTAATCGGCTAGCAAACCCTTAAAAACATACAGGATCGCCGCTGGCGAGGTCTTTGCACGTCTAGTATCTGGGTGATGTGACTATAAAGGCAATAGCTCCGCACGTTAGTCTTTGAACAAACCATTCTGAGAAAGAAATATTGATTTTTCGATGCTGATATTAGTAAGGTTTAATTCTTTCTTAGCACGCCTGTCCTATTATTTTGTTTTTTCTTCCAACTTCAATTTTTTGAGAATTGATACGCGCACGTGAAACCTTTGATCACAATAATCTAGATAAATGTCCGTTTTTCCGAGTACTTATATATACTGTGCTAAATAGATTGAGATGCTATGGCTATCATTTGATTCTAGATACGAAAAACTACATAGGACAGTAGAATGAATTCATTTATTAAACTAACCTTCTTCTTAACACTCAGCTCAGCAACCCTAGGATTTGCATCGGCCCAAAGCTCAATGAGCGCTGATCAAAAAATGGCTGCTATTGATTCTCTTCGTGCTTATGAGGCATACACACTTCAACCTAAAGTTGAACATAGTACGACCGTTAAAGATAGCTCAGGTGCGGCTTTAGCTGGGGCAGCACCAAAGCCAAGGTACCCAATACCTCAACAAACGGCAAAAACCAAAGTGCTTCCGTTTGTCTGCGATGGGGAAGGTGAAAACAGCTGTGAACTGCAAGCATTCATGCATGAAATGGAAAATCGGCAAGAACCTGTATTAATCGCTGATGGCAAGGTAAAGGTTAGCATTTACTTCAAAAATGATAATAATTTCCCCGACAAATATCCGGAGCAACAACAATTCAAATTTTATCCTAAAGCACAGGCAGATGAGCAAAGGAACCGCATTTATGAGCACTACTTAGGGGCTGATTATTCATCCTATAGTCCTGACCTACTTGGTATTGATATTCGAGTCGCAGGGATCGCGATCTTTGTAACGTCCAGTAATGAGCTAATGAGATTTATTGACGATTCAAGAGTTACGTCGATGCGTCATTTAGGTAATAGCCAATTAGAAGAAGCGCCACGCTAAAACCTAACCTCAAGACGGAGTTTGAAGGATGCTCAATCAATTAATCGCACGAGCCTGCATTGCTGCACTCGTATACACACTATTTACCAACGCCATTCATGCACAGACAGTAGCGATACTAGACCAAGGTTTTAATACCAGTTTATCTCACCGAGGTTCTAGCAAATTTACGCTACAAAACTGTATTTCTTACCCTGATAGGTTTGTTGAACTGCCAGGCCCACCACCGGAGGGATTTAGTGTCGTGTTAAGCCCTTTTACAGCCTCGCTTTGTGGCAGCGGGCAGCCGTTTCAATTTTTGAGCCCCTTTGCCGCTGCTCATCCTCGAACCTTTTTTGTGCCACCAACTGGAGAAACACTTACCACCACTAACACTTTAAATCACGCTCGAATTATTAGCGATGCAATATGGGACTTCAATCGCGACGTGTTTCACCAACATTTTCAAGTATATGGTATGGCAGGCAATCATGCAGGAGACATCAGAACCTTAGTTGATATTGTTGCTGACAACTCTCGATTTACCTCTAGTTATAAAACTAACAGTGGCCAAAACATAATCGATGCGCTGAATTATTTAGCCAGTACCAGCGCCAATACTGGCACAAGTGACTCTGTCAATGTAGGAGCCGTCTCGATTTCCTCCGTGATATCAGGCCCGGACAAAAGCACTCCTCCACTATGCGATGGCATTGCCGCAGGCCAAAATGCTGTTGATACCTTGCGAGGCAATGGCATAGCCGTTGTAGCTGGCTTGAGAAACAATAATATTCCCGCAAATGCTAAATCTTGGCCCAACTGTATCCGTGGTGTAATAAACGTCGGGCGAACAGACGGCTTCTCTCCACCATTTACTGGCATAGGTATCGGCGACAATGGCATAGATTTTTATACTAAGAGCGCAGTCCAAAACGGCACTTTTGTAACAACAGGCAACAGCTATGCTGGACCTAAAGTCGCAGCTGCTTTTGCACTACTACACGAGGCTCATCCAAACTCAACGGTAAGTCAGAAGTACCGGGCGTTAGATCAGGCCAGTTCGAGTATGTTTAGTTTTGAAGGGTTCAAGAGGCGTCGAATAAGAAACAGTCAAGTTGACGATGCGATAGAGCTGTTAGAACAGATAATCATTAATGATGGTGCCGTGACTGAAGACCCTGACAACATACATTTTGACCCCACTTTTTATGGTCTCGCATATGGCGGTTCTTCAACAGACAGCGCTGAAGTATCTGTCATTTTCTCATCAATAGTTTCGACCAAGTTGGCAGGTGTCAGTCATAAAAACTCAGTCGGCAATAGCCGAAAGGATATTATACTCGAATTCACCGGATTAGTTATTCATGACTTCGCAAGTACCCGAAAGTTTAAGATAATGGTGAATGGTCAAGAAATTTTAACAACTGAATCGTTCGTGAATGGCGGAGAGGCGGTTAAGCGTTACGTTATTAATCGCAAGAACTTTTCAGAAGGGGAAAATACGATAAGCATCGAGCCACTAGCAGGCATTATTCAGTGGGGCGTAAAAGATATTAAAGTGAATCTTTTACCAACCATTGCACTACAGGTGGGCTCTCGGGATAACACGCTCTATGGCTATTCACAAGCCCCTACAAGATTCACAGGCGCGCGCTTTAAGTTTGAGTTACCAAGCTTAAACGAAGACTATGATGTCACACTTAAGGGTTGGGACATCGACACACCTGACGAAACACAGATATTCTTAAACGGTGAATCGATAGGCTTTGTAACACAGGGCGTGTCAAATCAATTTAGCAAACGAGATAAATTGATTCTTGATAAGGCTCTTTTAATCGTAGGAACTAACTTTATTGAACTACAACAACGTGAGCCCGACAATACGTGGCGGTTCTTTGAAGATGAAAAATGGGCGGTTAAAGAAATTCAAGTAAATGAAAAAGGGGGGCTAATTTTTCCGCCTATAATCATGCTGCTACTTGTTAATGATTAAGCCCTCAGACGTCAAGATAGTTGCATCACCAAGGCCTAGAAAATGATGCCATTATTCAAGGCCCTAGTGATGCAAACTTATGTATAAGACTCACATTAGAATTCAACGCCGCGTGATTGAAAACTAAGATCAGCAAAACACATGGGGCCGTGTCTTGTCTTTTGCCAATAGCTCAATAGATTTATGATTGAATTTGAGGATCGTTTAAGCGATTACTCGTAGACCAACTAATCGCAGATATACAGTTAGATTTACACCCTCAAAAGTAGGTAAAGAAAGTTAAAAGCTCCATCCTTGGCGAGCCATGAATTGTTCTAAATCTATGCACTCAATTCCAAAGTACTCACAAACATTGGGAATTTTTGCGCTATTGTCTTTCGCCCGCTCCTCAGTAACAACTACCCCGCTCCTAATCTTGGCACAAGCAATTATAAATGGATCTGCTACAGGTAGCATTTCCCTCAATATT
>JBLHWR010000131.1:0-5709 GCA_047629275.1 Gammaproteobacteria bacterium | reverse complement strand
CGGTAACAACGTTGGCACGCCCATTCTTAACGCTGCGCCATCTAACAGTTCGAACACCTTAGGCGCACTGTCAGCCGTCACGATTTGAATCGTTCCTCCAGACTGACTATTAATGACGAACAAGCTAATTGGCCGCTCTCGCCCCCAAATCGGGAAATTATATTTACGAAGCAATTGCTCGATCAGCTGTTGGTCGAAATTAACTTTTAAATATAAAAATTTAGTTGCAACTCCATCAGCATCAACTCCTGGTCGACTCTCATAACTGAATTGTTTAACGTAACGCGAACTTTTTTTCGACAGCCTCAAAATACCTGGGGTTTTTTGAGCCTCGTCTGAGCCACTCACCTTGATTAGCACCAATTCGAATGCGGCCTCAAATGCTGCCGGGCGTAAATCTGCGGTCTGATCTGACACTTGCAATGCGACCGTATATAAGTCATCAATTACAACGGCTTTAACAGTTTGCATCGATAAAAAACCCAACAACGCAACTAATAGCGAAAAAAATTTAACTTTCATGCTTTCTCTCGAGCATAACTCGGACATTTATTTTCAAGGCGTGTAAAATAACACAACCCAAATCTTTCCTGAACTAGAAACCATGAATTCTGAAGTATCCCTCAGCTATCGTGACTCGGGAGTCGATATTGACGCCGGTAACGAACTGGTAGAACGTATCAAACCAGCGATTAAATCAACCTACCGAAAAGGCTGCATTGGCAGCATTGGCGGCTTTGGCGGCTTATTCGAACTCCCGCTTGATCGTTACTCTCATCCACTACTGGTATCAGGCACTGATGGTGTCGGCACCAAGCTCAAACTAGCCATCGAGCTTGAAAAGTATCAGACCATTGGTATCGATCTGGTCGCTATGTGCGCAAACGACATCGCTGTACTTGGCGCAGAAGCCTTATTTTTCCTCGATTACTACGCCACTGGAAAGTTGTCGCTAGACGTTGCTGAACAAGTTATCACCGGTATCGCTGATGGTTGCCGCCTAGCGGGTTGCGCCTTGATTGGTGGGGAAACTGCTGAGATGCCTGGGATTTATTCTGAGGGTGATTTTGACCTTGCTGGCTTTTGTGTCGGCATCGTAGAAAAAGACCGAGTCATTAATGGTGAGAATATCAAGGCAGGCAATAGTTTAATTGCACTGGGTTCCTCTGGGCCCCACTCCAATGGATATTCCCTCATTCGCAAGGTGATTGAAGTGTCTGGCGTTGACCTGTCGCAAAATTGTGGCGATGAGTCGCTAGCAGACGCACTCATAAGACCAACCCGTATTTATGTCAAAAATCTACTCGAACTCACCCAGCAACACTCTGTACTAGCCATGGCACATATCACTGGTGGTGGGCTAACTGAAAATATCCCACGCGTATTACCTGACCATTTAAGTGCCAAGATTAATTGTTCAAGCTGGACAATACCGCCCGTATTTGAATGGCTACAACAAGCAGGTAACATTGAAACCAGCGAAATGCACCGCACCTTCAACTGCGGTGTCGGTATGGTCCTGGTAGTTGACAACAAGCACCAGCAAGCCTGCCTCAAAAAACTCACCGAATTAGGTGAAAATGCTTGGGTTATCGGAGAAATAATTGACAAAGAGCAATCAGAATCGGTTATCTTTTCATGAATGAATTTGCATGAAAAAACTATCTATCATTGTTCTGATTTCAGGCAATGGAAGTAATTTACAGTCGATCATTGATAGCGTCGAAGCGGGGCAAATCAATGGCCATATAACAGCCGTAATATCAAATAAGGCGGATGCCTATGGCTTAGTACGTGCGAAAAAACACAATATTGATCAACAAGTAATTAGTCACAAAGACTTCAACTCTCGCAAAAACTTTGATTTGGCTTTATCAGAAACCCTAACTTTATTGAATCCGGACATTATTGTACTCGCTGGCTTCATGCGAGTACTTGGTTCAGCTTTGATTCAGGCTTTTGATCGTAAAATTCTCAACATCCATCCATCATTATTACCGAGCTACAAAGGGTTAAACACATTCCAACGAGCTATCGATAACCAAGAAATGGAGCATGGCGTTAGTATCCATATCGTCACACCAGAGCTCGATAATGGCCCCGTTATCGTGAGGGGACGTTACCCAATTTTAACTGACGACACGGTGTCAGACCTGCAAGGAAAAGGACATCGATTGGAACACCGAATGTATCCACAGGTATTGAGGTGGTTGGGCCAAGGTGATTTGCAAATTAATTCAGATACAATATTATTCAAGGGGAAATTATTAGAAAGGCCGATCGAGTATGAAACCAGATAAACGGCATAATTTAATTTTATCGCAATGGCTCATCGGGCTGTTGTTATTTATCTCGAATATCACATCTACCGTTGCCGATGAATTGAAACTACAGCCCTTTGCTGCCAATTACTCACTTCATCTTGGCCAAAAGTACGTCGGTCAATCAACGTTGTCGTTAAAACAATCTGGGGGTTTATGGAGCTGGCAAACCAGCGCTAAAACGATTGGCATTTACAGCTGGTTAAGCAATAAGAAACCACATTCTGAAACTCATTTTTCATTGAATAATGACAGCTATCTCATCCAAAACTTACTTATATCTGATGAAAGTGATGAGCGTCTTTATGAAACAGTTCACTTTAATTGGCAGAAAAAACAGGCAATAATTCTTCGAAAGAATTTAACCCATTCAGCCTCAATTTCTGACGATGTCTACGACTATAACAGCATTAAATGGCTCGTCGCGAACATGATGAAGACAAAGAAATCAGAAATTGAAGTAGACTTTTATGTCAAGGGGACGATAGTCAAGTCAAAAATAAAACGCATCGATAATGAGACTTTAGATGTGCCAGGTAAAAAGGTTTCTGCGTGGGTATACGAGCAAACCACAGTTAATAGCAAAACCAAGTGGCGATACTACTTAAATCCAGTAAGACCACTTATCCCGCTAAAAATTGAAAAGTTAAAACCTGGCAAACAAACTGCTACTTTATTATTAGAATCAAAATTCTGATTTAAATAAACAACAGTCAAAAAAAATTAATTACTATCAACAACCTCTTAAAATTGGGTTACACCGGGCGTAATTTCTTTGAAGTTTTTATTCTTCATTCGAAATATTTCTACTGGAGCATAGGGCACCTGCTCAATAAAACTCGGTAATTCACTTTGATCTATATTAAGCGTACGCATCATTGTCTGACAGGCTTTAATATCGATTATATTGTCTTGGTCAAGCAGCCTAGCCTTGTCAACTAAGGACTGATTAGCTGAATAGTTGCCCTTCTGAAAAAGCTGTAACTCATCACCATGTAGAACAATCGCAATACGGCCATGCTGCTGAGGGTCAAACAACTCTCTTAAACTATCCGCTCTACTTAGAACCACATCGAGTTCTTGAGCCGTGCTGACGGTTACATCGAATACGTAACCCCCAACTAATATTTTTGGTTCAGTTAACTCGGGCATTGTAGGATCTTGAAAAGGCTCAACCTTTAGTGAGACAACTTTCTGCTCGGCAGCTAAAGCAAAAAAACAAAATCCAGCCAGCAATATAAAAACTACGCCTAAACGAGCCATGATGAATCACCTGCTAATCAGAACCTGCAATCTTCATATTTTCTATCAATATTGATCCTGTGCGAATGTTGCTGAGTTTATCGATATCATTCCCCACCTCAGAGATACCCATAAACATATCTTTTAGATTGGCTGCAATCGTAACTTCTTCAACCGGATAAAGAATCTCTCCATTCTCGACCCAAAAGCCCGCAGCACCACGGGAATAATCACCGGTAACCGTATTTGCGCCTTGACCCATTAATTCGGTGACGAGAAAACCAGTATGCATAGTTTTCAAGCATTCATTAAATGATTTTCCCGTATTATTGAGCGTCAAATTATGTATGCCACTGCCATGACCCGTCGATTTTAAGCTTAGCTTTCTTGCAGCATAAGAATCGAGTAGGTAGTTTTGGATCACACCATCAATCACTAAACTGGCAGCTTTTATAGCGACCCCTTCCGAATCAAAATTGGCAGAACCTAACGATTGCTTCTCAAACGGTGATTCAATCAGCTGTATAAACTCGGGGAAAATCTGACTGCCGACCGCATCAAGCAAAAAACTGGCTTTACGATACTGCGCTGACCCACTGATGGCCGACGTAAAATGTCCAATAATACTTCTCGCCACTTCGGGCACGAACAACACTGGAGCTGATCGTGTCTTCAATTTCCGAGCACCCAGCCTCTTCACAGTGCGGTCAGCGGCTTTTTCTCCTATCGCCTTCGCCGTCGTTAAATGACTAGCATTGCGGCTAATGTCGTACCAATAATCACGCTGCATGCTGCCATCTGCCTCCCCAATGACAGAACAACTTAAACTATGCCGAGTCTTGTGTTGCGCCTGCAAGAAACCATGAGTATTTCCATAAACAGACACTCCAGCACTCATATCAACCGAAGCACCCTCTGAATTAACAACTCTCGGGTCAAAATCTAAAGCAGAGGATTCACACTCGAGTGCCAGCTCAATAGCGGCCTCAGGCGTAATATCCCAAGGATGATAGAGATCAAGCTCTTTAAATTCTGTCGCGATTAGATCTTTATCAGCTAAGCCAGCACAGGGATCTTCCGAAGTATATTTAGCAATATTACAAGCAGCTTCGACTGTTTTTCGAATCGCTTCTGGATTTAAGTTTGAAGTGCTGGCAGTCCCTTTATGTTGACCAAAATAGACACTAATTCCCAGTCCATTATCCTGCTGATGCTCAATTGTTTCGACTTCACGCATGCGAGCCGAGATCGATAAGCCTTGAGAAACAGACAAACCCGCTTCAGCCTGAGTGGCGCCTTTAGCCAATGCCATTTTAAGCGTGTCTTCGACAATATTTTTAAATGATTCTGCATCGGGAAATGCTAATATATCTGAGTGTATTTTATTCATTACGGCATTCTAGCCTATCCCCTTATGGAAAACGAAACAAAGTTTGACGACCCTGATGGGATCGAGATCGTAAGTAAGACCCAACTGAAACGTGAGAGCATTGACATTCAAAAGCTCGGCATACGCCTGGTGGGAATGTCAAACGATCAATTAGCAAAGATACCGCTCGACGAGCATGTGTTAGAAGCCATAGCACTAGCCAAAAAAATTCAGAACAAACGTAGTGCGTTAAAAAGGCACTACCAGTTTTTGGGCAAGCTATTGCGAGCGCGGGAAACTGACACAATAATTGAAGCGATAAGAGTTATTGAAGAGGCCAAACACGGCCACATTCAACGGTTCCACCAGGCGGAGATGTGGCGAGACGAGATTATTGCTAAAGGTAACCTAGCGATAGAGTCCTTGGTCGACCAGCAAGCGGGTGCCGACAGGCAAAAACTGCGTCAGCTAT
The DNA here is from genome assembly GCA_047629275.1 of Gammaproteobacteria bacterium. GTDB lineage: Bacteria > Pseudomonadota > Gammaproteobacteria. The sequence goes on along the minus strand of JBLHWR010000131.1, from coordinate 305 downwards.
CACGTAATTATGCCAGTGCAACGAAGTCTGAACGTCAAACTCAGATAGCCAGGCTTATCTACAAAGAAGTGCTACTGGGAATTGATAACAGTTAGAGTTTATCATTCTTAGTTATAGCCCCCGAAGATAGAGTCAAACCACACTGGCAGGAATAACGGGGGTGTTACACTTTACGTCGGCATTCTGACCTCTGTGGCGCAAGAAATGATCCATCAAAACTATCGCCAGCATCGCTTCTGCTATGGGTGTTGCTCGTATACCGACGCAAGGGTCATGACGACCTTTGGTCCTGATTTCGACAGGCT
>JBLHWR010000130.1:0-5740 GCA_047629275.1 Gammaproteobacteria bacterium | reverse complement strand
GTTTGGCTCATCCAAAGCGCACCAGCAACTGCGCGAAGAGCTAATCGAGAACAACCAGCTCGAAGGCATCATCAGCCTGCCATCTGGCGTGTTTAAACCCTATGCCGGTGTCTCCACCGCGATCTTGTTATTCACCAAAGGCGGCGAGACCGATCAAGTCTGGTTCTACGATGTGCAAGCCGATGGTTATTCGCTGGATGATAAACGCGCGCCGATGGAGCTGAATGATTTGCCCGATGTGATGGCGCAGTATGGTGAATATCGAAAACAGCGTGAGAGTCATCAACCGGATTACTCGGAGTGGCGCGATAAAAGGCAAAAGGCGTTTTTGGTGGATAAAACCGATATTGCTGCCAATAAATATGACCTGTCGATTAATCGATATAAGGAAGTGGTTTATGAGGAAGAGGTGTATGAACCGCCCAAGGTGATTCTGAAGAAGTTGCAGAAATTGGAAGAAGAAATTGTAGCGGAGTTATTTGAGTTAGAGGAAATGCTATGAGTTGGAAGGAAGTGCCGATCGGAGAATTGGCATCAGGGAAAGGAGATTTTGTTGATGGGCCCTTTGGTTCAAATCTTAAATCCGCAGAATATGTTGAAGCTGGTGTGCCTATAATTCAATTGAAGAATATCCGACCAAATAAATATTTGCCCAAGAACGTAAAGTATATTACCGATGCAAAGGCCGCTGAACTAGATCGCCATAACTATAAACCTGGCGATGTTGCAATTTCTAAACTCGGAGCTGTTGGTACAGCTTGTATCATTCCAGAAGAAAACGAAAAAGGCATTGTAGTTGCTGATGTCGTTCGTTTTCGGGGCGATAAGTCACTTATTGATTATAAGTATCTTTGTTATTTTCTTAACTCTGTGGAAGGACAGCGACGTGTTCTTAAGTTGAGTCGGGGAACAACTCGAATACGGACTAATCTCACGGACCTGAAGAAAGTTGAAATCCCACTCCCACCCCTAAAAGAACAAAAACGCATCGCCGCCATCCTCGACAAAGCCGACAACCTGCGCCGCAAACGGCAGCAAACCATCCAGCTCGCCGACGAATTCCTCCGCTCCGTTTTCCTGGATATGTTTGGTGATCCGGTTACTAATCCTAAGGGCTATCCGATGGTTCCGTTGGGCAGTCTGTGTGAGGATCTATTTTTGGGATTAACATCTAAAGTAGATTATATTGATGATGAAGGAGGGTATCCGCTGGTAAGGGCGAAAGATATAAATACTGGTGAATTACAGTTTGAAAAAATTCGTTATATCTCAGAGAAGCAGCATCGAAAACTAACAAAGAATCATTTGACAAGAAAAGGTGATTTATTGGTTAGCAAATCGGGAACTCTAGGGACTTGTGCAATAGTAAAAACTGATCGAGAGTTCAGTACCTATGAAAGTATTTTTACAGTAAGGGTCAAGCCGGATCAGCTGAATGTGAACTTCCTGATCAATCTTATGCAAAATGCTAGCTTTAAAAAGCAACTTCTTGGGAAGAAGGTTGGCGGTACGGTATCTCATCTAAATCTTAAAATGTTTCGAGATTTAGAGTTTGGGCTTCCGCCTGTTGATCAGCAAGTAACGTTTAATTTGTTAGCAGAAAAAATTAGAAACAAGCTACTTGTGCTTAAAGAATCAAGGGAATTGGGAAATGATTTTTTCTCTTCACTAAGCCAAGAAGCCTTCGCCGGTAAATTGTAAGGGATAATAGTTTTGTATTTAAAAAAGTTGACGGTTTCAAATTTCCGCAAGTTGAAGTCTACAGAATTCGAATTTACACAAGGGCTAAACATCGTTGTTGGTGCCAACAATATTGGCAAGACAGCACTTGTCGATGGTCTTAGATCACTTTTAGCGGGTCACGAAGATCCGTACCCACGTTTTACTTCAGATGATATACACCGCCCTGCGGATGGGGCGGAACCTAAGGGCGACATTCTATTTCAATTTGAATTCTCTGGCCTTTCAATAGAAGACGAGGCGGATTTCTTGCCTGCTTTAATACCGGTTGGTGATGCTTTTGAAGCTCATCTATCTGTTAGCTATAGCCCCGTTGATGCTGGTAGTGGAAGAATGAAACCAAGGCGATGGTGTGGCGCTCACGACGAAATTAGCTTGAATAGCGATATGCTTGAAAATCTTAGGGGCGTTTATTTACAGCCCTTGAGGGATGCTTCCCAGGGATTAAAACCCGGTCGAAATAGTCAGTTGGCTCGCCTACTAAGGCTATTGGGTCAGGGTGATGACGATGGACGAAAAGACATTGAAAAAGTACTTGTTGATTTTGATAATAAATTAAAAGCCACATCTCCCATAGAGGCTACACAAAAAGCTATTATCAATCGCCATGAAACTATGCTGGGTGAGCAATTAGCTCAGCTATTGACAGTTGGTATTAGTGGCACAGATTTTAATCGCCTGTCTGCCAGGCTGACATTGCAGGCTGATGCTTTTGATATTGATCAGAATGGATTGGGTTTCAATAATTTAATTTATATGGCTGTTGTACTTAGCGAGATGGCAAAAGACCCGACGGCTGCTTATAGAGGTTTGATCGTCGAGGAGCCTGAGGCTCATTTGCATCCGCAATTACAGTCTGTCTTGCTTGATTACTTACAGGGAATACGTGCTGAAAAAGGCGATGTGCAGGTATTTGTTACAAGTCACTCACCCAATTTTGCAAGTATCGCGGACCTCGATTCTACTATTTGTCTTGTAGACGCTGGAAGTAAAGTTGATGCCTTCTTTCCACGTGATATTCAGTTTAATTCCGACGCGAAAAAACATCTAAAAATTCGACAAAAACTTGAGCGTTACTTGGATGTTACTCGTGCGGAGATATTCTTTGCCCGCCGAGTTATTTTTGTCGAAGGTGCGGCTGAGCTGATGCTTATCAGTGTTCTGTCAAATAGAATGGGGGCTCAATATAACCTTCGCAGGCATGCTGTAAGTTTGATTAGTGTAGAAGGATTAAATTTTGATTCCTTCTTACCTTTGTTTGGGGAGAACTCTCTGCCTATACCAGTATCTGCAATTACTGACGCTGATCCTTTTGAGGAGGTTATAGAGGCAGAAAAGAAAAAGAGTATTCCCGTATATCCCGATTTAGGCGATAAGACAAATATTTCAGCTAATACACAGAGTATGACCGAGCGTGAAGATAGGCTGGTTAAGGTGTTCTATGGGGTAAAAACGCTTGAATATGATTTGGCGCTGCACGAAGATAATAGAATAGTTATGCTTTTAGCGCTGTCTGAACTTCATCCTCAAATAGCCGCGGATCTTAAAATTGAAGTGGATAGTGCCGCTTCAAATCAAGATAAAGCTAAAACACTATTTTGCGGTATGTTTGAAAGAGAGAAGGGAAGAACAAATGTTCAAAAAGGCCGTTATGGACAGGTGCTTGCGCAATCTATAGTGGAGCATGACGGTAATTTTGTAGTCCCGGATTATATAACGAATGCGGTAAAGCATGTATGTGACTATAAAAGGATCTTATAGTGGTCGTTCTTTCTAATAAACAGCAATTAGTAGTAGATGCGCCACTAGAGGCTATGGCAGTTGTAGCTTGCGCTGGAAGTGGGAAGACAAAAACGGCCGTTTGCCGACTAGCTAAAATACGTAGCGTGCAGGATCAATCCAGGTCACATGTTGCCTTGTTATCATTTTCAAACGTAGCTGTAGATACTTTCAAACAATCATATTCCGAAAATGCACTGCTTGATTTTGGTGGTCTTGCTTCTGCTCGTGTGACTATTGATACCTTTGATGGATTTATTACCAGTTATATACTAAGACCACATGCTTATCGGACTATGGGCTGTAATAGAGTTCCTTTCTTAATATCTGGCACAGAGCCTTTTCTTTTTAACGATAAATATCAGTACTGGTATTCACCAGCTCCTGGAGACAACAGACCTGTAGCAGGCCCTGTCATCAATAAGATTTCAGTGGAAATTGTTGGGAATGACTTTGAGTTCAATTATCGATTAAATAATGCACGGCATTTAACGAATAATGGTTTAAAGGTCACTAAAGCGCTAGGAGCTATAGGAGCTTACACGCATGATTTGGGGAAATTTTGGGCCTTATACACCTTGATTGACCAGCCGGAAATTTTAAGGGTATTGGCCAATCGTTACCCTCATATCATTGTCGATGAGGCTCAGGATATCGGGCAATTACATCAGTGTATTCTTGAGTTACTAATGTCGCAGGGTGTAAAAGTTAGTCTTATTGGAGATCCGAATCAGGCTATATATGAATTTGCTGACGCATCTGGCGAGTTTATTACTGATCATAATGCTGATCCCGATAACCTAAGTTTTGATTTGGATACTAATTATCGTTCTATTCCATCAATATTAAATTTGGCGAATATTTTGTCAGGTAGGAAAGATAACGCGGATCGTGCTCAACCTGCAAACCATCACGGTGCATATTACTCAGTGTATGAACCTAAAGATCATCGGAAATTGGTTGGTGCCTTTCTCAATAAGATAAAGAGTTCAGGGTTGTCAGTTGATAAGTCCGCAGTACTGTATCGGGGTAACGGTGGGATAGACAAATTACTAATGACTACCAAGAATTTGGGTCAGGGTAAGGTCAAACTGTTGGCCGAAGCGGCTATAGAGCGTGATGCTAATAGTAACTATCAGGAGTCATTTAATTTGGTTTTAAGTTCTATTGTAGGCCTTGTTAAAGGTGCCCCTGATAATCTTTCGGTTATGTTGAAAAATTCCGACACTCACCCTTCAATAAGACGCTTGCGCAAAGATATATGGTTGTTTGTGCGCTCTGATGATAAAGGCTTACCTGCTGCCAACTTAAAAGCTAGCGGTGAATGGCATGCTCTGCTGAAAAAGAGATTAATAATCCTGCTCAATAAAATCGAGCGGGATTATGGATATTCACAAGTAGATAATATTGGGCAAAGACTATCTAAAAAGGGGTTGATCGATGAGCCATTACTACTTGATCAGGAATTGGATATTAACGAACGTTTAACTATCAGGGTTGATACCGTGCATCAAGCTAAGGGTGAGAGTTTGGATGCAGTGCTGTATATGGCGCAAAAACCGCACATTGAGGCAATGCTAGATGGGGTTGGTTCAGAAGTGGGGCGGATAGGTTATGTCGCAGTTACTCGAGCTAAAGATCTTTTTGTCCTTGGCGTCCCGAAAGTAAATGTAAAGGAGCTTGCGCCGAGGTTGGAGGCTATAGGAATGATTAGGTGGCGATAGGTTCAGTACTTAGGTTGGAGGCTAGTTCGACCAAAACACCTCGAAGGTTTTAAAATCATTTTGGTCAGATTCATTTTCGTGTTTTTTAGACGGATAATAAATATTTTTGAAACGTAATATTTCTTACTAACAATGCGCCAACGTGATTTAAATGTAAGTGTGAATTTAATAAATAAAATAATGATTTAGCCGATTGTAAGAACTTGGCATGGTACTTTTAATATCTGGAAGTAACTGAATAAAGGAGAAAAATCATGTCCAACAAAATAATCGTCGATCCACAAATAGCATAGACACCCATAAATTTGAAATCGCAAATCTAGCCCTACGAACTGTGGGACAACCAACTTTTGGAACAAACCGGGGCAGATTTATTAAATTTTTAATATACGATCTACATGCCCTATAATTTGTAATCTCAAAACGAAAGCAAAAGGAGTTTGCTATGCCAAGGATTGGCAGAGTGGTAGCCCAAAATATGCCACATCACATCGTTC
>JBLHWR010000129.1:0-5744 GCA_047629275.1 Gammaproteobacteria bacterium | reverse complement strand
TATCGGGGCAGAGATCGAAAAACTCAGTGATACGCCGTAGCGCGCGTGAGTATCCATCGATGGTGTTTTCGGCCTTGCCTTGACGGCGTAATGCGTTAACATGTTTTTGGTACAGTAAGTCGAACCTGGCTTGTTGTGCTTTGTTCATTAGGTCATTCCTCTAGTTGTCGTACTCGGTGTTGAGTACGTAGAGGAAGTATTACTGAATAACGGGGTTTTTAATTTTGCCGCATAGCGGCTTCGTTCAACAAGCCTGCTAAAAGGCCGGCGAATACTCCTGTCGCAACCAATGACAAAAAGATAATGTGATTATTTGTTATAAATTCAATGATACTCATTAATTACGACTTTAATTTTAGTTACCGAAAAAGACTTGCCGTCACTTCGTGGGACGATGATAGCCGTTTTTGTGCCGGGTACTCTAGTACACGCTAAGCCGAGAGCTCTTTTCGTATAATCTCTGCACCCGCTCGTAACGCATTGAGCTTACCTCTTGCAACTTCACGTGACAGCGGCGCCATACCACAGTTGGTACAAGGATAGAGTTTATCGGCATCCACATACTTAAGCGCTTCTCGCAGAGTTGCTGCGACTTCTTCGGGTGTTTCAATGATATCGGTTGCCACATCAATGGCGCCAACCATGACTTTTTTACCCCGAATGAGTTCGAGTAGTTCGATCGGCACATGCGAGTTATGACACTCGAGGGAGATGATATCGATGTTCGATTGTTGTAATTTTGGAAACACTTCTTCGTAGTGTCGCCACTCAGAACCTAGCGTGCGCTTCCAATCTGTATTCGCTTTGATACCATAGCCGTAACAAATATGCGCCACTGTTTCACATTTAAGACCTTCTATTGCCTTTTCCAAACAGGCAATACCCCATTCATTCACTTCATCAAAAAATACATTAAATGCAGGTTCATCAAACTGGATAATATCAACACCTGCAGCTTCTAATTCTTTAGCTTCTTGATTGAGAATTTTAGCAAATTCCCAAGCAAGTTTTTCGCGACTGTTATAATGCTCATCATAAAGTGTATCCACCATTGTCATAGGGCCTGGCAGAGCCCACTTAATGGGCTGACCTGTTTGCTTGCGCAAAAATTTAGCATCGTCAACAAATACGGGATGGGATCGACTGACCGGACCAACAACCGTGGGCACGCTGGCGTCATAACGATCACGAATCTTAACGACCTTACGATTTTCAAAATCAACGCCGTTAAGGTGCTCAATAAACGTTGTAACAAAATGTTGGCGCGTTTGCTCGCCATCACTAACAATATCAATCCCTGCGTTTTTTTGTTCTTGCAAAGAGACGCGCAACGCATCATGCTTGCCGTCAATTAATTCTTCATTTTGTAATTTCCAAGGTGACCAAATTTTCTCAGGTTCAGCAAGCCAAGAAGGCTTAGGTAAACTGCCAGCTGTTGAAATCGGTAATAATTTTTTCATAATAAGCTTCTACATTTTGATTAGCTATGAAGCGCAATTTTCAGACCACTGCTCAAGAATAGATTGATAGGGTTTTAGAAAGTATTCTTCAGCAAATTTTCCTTGCTGAACCGCCAACTGGCTACGCTCTTCTCGATCATAAACAATTTGTGTTAACGAATGATCTGAGTCATTCAAATTGGGTTGGTAGTGATTACCTGCAACAGCATTAGCATTATAAATCTCAGGCCGGTATATTTTTTGGAATGTTTCCATCGTGCTAATGGTGCCAATAAGCTCAAGATTGATATAATCACTGAGTAAATCCCCAAAAAAATAAAATGCTAAAGGTGCAACACTATTGGCCGGCATAAAATAACGGACATTGAATCCCATCTTTTTGAAATACTGCTCAGTCAAAGAAGATTCATTGGCTAGATATTCAACGCCCAATACAGGGTGCTGGTTTTCAGTGCGGTGATAAGTCTTATTATCCGAGACACTGAGGCATATCAAAGGAGGCTTATGAAAGTTTTCTTGGTAATCACTGGAATCCACGAAATCTTTAAAGAGTTTTCCATGCAGATCGCCAAAATTATCTGGAATACTAAACCGAGACTGACCTTTATTATGATCTAACAGCAGTACGCTAAAATCATAATCTCTGACATAAGAAGAAAAATTATTTCCTACAATGCCTTCAATACGCTTATTCGCCTTGTGATCAATAATAGTAGTCTTTAGCATTTCAATTGATGGAAAGTGTTGACCATTTCCTTCAATATCGATATTGACAGAAATTATTTCCAGGTCGACTGAGTAACGATCTCTTTTGGGGTTATCCCAATGAGCTAATGCATTGAAGCGGCTGTCAACCATTCTTAAGGTATTGCTCAAATTATCTTGGCGGCAATCCCCTCTCGCCAAATTAGCAAAGTTAGTCGTGATCCGTGTACTGTCTGAGGGATGATAATTTTTATCGAAACAAATGCGCTTAATAGTATACGTAAAGCCTTTATTCATTGTGATTGGGTATCCTGTTTCTTGAGATAAAATCTTAATGTATTCATCATCGCTATTTCTGGACTTTCACATTGACGTTACTGAGATGAGCCTATTTGAGCATCAGTCATAATTGCTCAGGATTAATAGCAGAGCGCACTTTATACTTGGATTTAAACATGAATAAAATTGATTTTTTCTCATGTACTCATGAGATTGTTTCATGCGAGGCTTTGGGTCAGAAAAATCGTATTGCACTGTTCGCCGCCGAGACAACTCATATGTAGATCAACTCGGGTTTTCAGTGTAACGAATTATGAATAGTTGAATACTATATCGGAAGAGCATCATCGCGTGATGCGGAGAAAATAACTGAACTTCGCGAACGTATTGCTACAACTTCTAGAATAGCACTCGGGTCATTCCAGCAATCGCTTTAGCAAGCTGATAGTGGCTTCCGTGCTGAAGAATTTAGAGGCTTAGGTATTATTATCTGCTTCCGTCGTATGTTTGTAACTGCGAGCCAAGTCAATAAACGCTTTAAGGTATTCAATACCCTCATCACTTTCACGCGTGCCCAGATAGATCTGTTTGGCAATACCACTTTTGCCCAAGCGTACAACCGCCAAGGGTAATCTTGTACAGTATTCTTCGGCCAGCCAACGTGGCAGCGCAGCCACGCCACGATCGCTAGCCACCATTTGCAGCATTATTTCGGTGGCTTCAGTGGTTTTGTGATGTTTAGGTACTATTTTCGCCGGATTGAGAAACTGGGTGTAAATATCCAGGCGATCCGTGGCTACAGGGTACGTTAACAATACTTGATTGTGCAGATCTTCTGCCTGAACGTATCGCCGAGTGGCTAAGGCGTGATGCTGAGGCACAACCAATACTTGCTCGTAATCAAATACAGGATTAAAACACAGGCCATCTTTATTAAATGGGTCTGGCGTCACCAGCAGATCAATTTCGTAATCCAGCAAAGCGCCAACGCCGCCAAACTGGAATTTTTGTTTTACATCCACATCAACATCTGGCCAAGTGTCTAGAAATGGGGCCACCAACTTTAATAACCATTGATAACAAGGGTGACACTCCATACCAATTCGCAAAGTACCACGCTCGCCTTGAGCGATCTGTTTGAGCTTGTCCTCGGCATGACTAAGCACAGGAAGCACGCGGTTAGCAATATTGAGTATATATCGCCCAGCCTGCGTAAGCCGCAATCTGCGGCCCTCACGCAACCAGACTTTAGTGCCAAGACTATCTTCCAGTTTTCGTATGGTGTGACTCAGAGCCGACTGAGTCACACAGAGTTCTTTGGCGGCTGAGGTGAGCGACCCGTGTTGCTCAACGGCTTGTACAACCCTAAGATGAATGCGTTCAATCATAATATTCATGAGAAAAATTAATAGATATGTGAATATATACCACTTTTTTTCATCTTTAAAGTGTTTTAGGCTTATGAGGATTAACTATAAAAACACTATAATGGGTTTATACATGAATACAGCTGCCACGGTTATTGACACAGCGCGTCCTCTTGACATCCATGCTTGCCGGGTAATGGACGTAACAGCTTTGAGCGCTAACACCTTTCAGGTTGAGCTACAATCACCTGATGGTACAATCTTGGACTATCATGCAGGCCAATACCTGCAGCTTGACCTAGATGTAAACAATGATGGTAAATTACATTCACTGTTTTATTCCATTGCTAACGGTTTTGATCCGGAGCAACCTCGTCGACTACAACTTTTTATTCAAAACAGTAGTGAGCGGGCAGAAGCTATCTTAAAACATCTCTATCAACTCAGTAAAAATAACACGGAAGCAATAGTGACACTTTCAATGGGGCAGGCATATTTGCAAACTGACCTTGGCTTAACCCATTTGTTCATTGCAGCAGGTTCAGGGATTTCTAACATTAAGTGTTTAATCGAAGAAATTTTAAGGCAACAGCCTGATGCCGATGTAAATATTTACTGGTCGAATAAAAACGCCGATGAATTTTATCTGCTCGACCAGTTTCAAGATTGGGTAAATCAAAGTGCTAATCTTAACTTCACGCCAATCTTAGAATCAGCCGATGAAAACTGGCAGGGCCGCTCGGGTTATATATATGAATTAGTTGAAAAAGATTTTGAAGACCTCAGCGATACCCAAGTTTATCTATGCGGTTCACCACAAATGGTATATGGCACAATCAATAAACTCAAAACTACTGGCTTAAAAGAAAAAAACTGCTATTCAGATGTTTTTGAATATGCACCAAGAAATTAAAAAAGCTGCCTTAAATAATTACGACAGGTTAGATATGACTGTTTATGTGATATTTCAAATAGTATTTTATTTTGGCGTTACTAATGTCAGTAATGTGGAAAAAGGAGGGACAAGCATTTTCACATCAAAAGCCCCTTTTTGCAGCGTGGAATAACCTGTTAAACTAATTTCTTCCTGCCCAAAAAAGGAAATAAATTCGTCAAAAACATATTTGGCTTCCGCTCGGATAGTTGCAGCATCATCGAGACGTTTTCTCAATGCACTATGGTGTCGCTTTCTATCAAAACGCGAGTACCCTAAGACGGATAACATTTTCTCTGAAAGTGTATATTGTGCATCTGTGGTAAGGCCCATTTTCGGTGGCTTTTTGCCGGGAAAATAGGTCTTGCAGAGATAGATTAAATCATCCTGTACATTTCTGAACATGAACATGAACCTGAACCTGAACTTCGGCATCACAGGTTTTACCCTGAAATAACTTATTAACAAAATTAAATAGAGCGTGTTTCTAACCTTATTTGTCCTTCTAGCAGTTTTGAGCATCTCATCATCTAAGGAGAAATATTCTTCTCGTTCAATTTGGGTAAATGCTGGAGTGGAATAAATCTCTTCGATTTCGTTTGCTGCCAGTATTGAGATACGCTTGTTGGGTAAATCTGGCATCTAATAGCACCTAAAAACATACCGATGATATCGGAAGTATTGATGTATTTGTAAGGTTGACTAATAAACAACCAAAATACAGGGTGGGAGAGTACAAAATTCAATCTGGCGTTTAAGGTGGTACCCTATAGCCCATACCAAACGGCACTTACAGCGATATTTTGCGGATATGGTGGGGATGGACGCTACGAGCACAGGCAGCGGTTACTCAGGCTACTAAAGCGGGTGCGTCTTTATCAGACATTTCTGCATCGGTCGACCGAATCAGCGATATGAGCATTCAAATAGCCAGTGCGGCGGAGCAACAAATTGCCACATCGGAAGAGATTAATTGTAATGTGATTAACATATCCCAGG
>JBLHWR010000128.1:0-5862 GCA_047629275.1 Gammaproteobacteria bacterium | reverse complement strand
TGTTCGCCCAGCAGACCGCTACCAATATTCGAAGTCCACGGCACTAAAGACGAGGTATCGCTATTCACTGGTGACATGGAAAATTCCGGCGGATGGGGTCCTTATCTGGATTTGCCGGCGACGATTGCCTTGTGGGTAGGGCTTAACGAGCTAACACTCACGCAGTCGAGCAAGTTGCCAAATAATGCAGCCAATGACGGTAGCCACATTATTTTTGATCGATATTGGTCTGCGTCACATAATAACGAAGTCTGGTTTTACAAGGTTATCGAGGGGGGGCACCATTGGCCCGGTGTACGACTCGATTGGTGGAGAAACCCACTGTCGTGGTGGTACTTTCGCAACGCCAACCAAGATGTAGATACGAGCCGCGTGGTATGGTCGTTTTTTGAGACCATGTCTGACTAAGCTATATACAAAGGCTGTTCACAAAGACTGTTAAGCAATTTCCGGGGTCAGAGCCAAGTGCCAGAGTCAATTTCGTAGTGCGTCTACCTGACTGCGAAAAATTCCCATCTTGAGGCGGGGAACACCGAGACCACAAAGGACGGGGGGGGAGAATAAGGCAAAAAAACCACGAGTATAGGAAGGATTAATACCCCTAATATTACTTAATCTACTACAAGGTGCTAGCTGCTGACCATCGCCAGGCTGTTATTGATGCTCAGCCTTTTATTCAAAATAATCGATGATATCGGCGCCATCTTGCACCAAATCGCCATCGGGGGTTTCTAGCACAGGCATAATCATTCGACCGACTACAGGCACAATATTTTTGCTGTAGTAACTGTCGCCACCCGCACGCTCGACAAAAGGAATATGTTGCTTGCGCAAATAACTGCGAGCCTTGGCCATATAAAGCGAAGCCGGCATTCCGTAAAGTTGGTACATGTCGATCATAACTTTAAACTCCACACACTGCTCGCGTATTGATCACAGAGTAATCTCAAATAATAGTCTCACACAAGCCTCAAGCTCTGATAACGCCGTCACTTAACACTTAAAGTAGCTTACAAATTAAGTGTCACAAAATATGACGCTAATGCAAAATAAGCAAAACAATTGCGACACCTATTAACAGGACAATATCTGCTGCTTTAACCACTGGTGTCCCCTATCGCGATTCATGGCCTTATGCCAAATCAAGTAAATCGGTAGCAGCGGCATATCGAATGGAAAGGAGTATATTTTCAACTGATTTTTATAGAGATAAAACTCTGCCATCTCTCGTGGCACCGTCGCGATACCGTCTGACTGCATAACGACTGTAGGCACCGCTATATACTGATTCACCTCAGCCAAAATTTTGCGCGTTCCCCCTTGAGCAGACATAAACTGCTGTAAGCGCTCACGCCGTTCATTGCCAAAGCCCATCACTACATGGCGCTCTTCAAAATACTGATCGGCACTGATACTAGCCGAAAGGCGCGGGTGTTTTTTTAGGCTCATGCGTCTCTCATGCTTACTTGTAAATATAATAATCCTACGTTAAATTAATCCCTAGTCATCATGTATTATGAATTTATATGATCATTCCAGAAAATCAACTTCCTGCAGAAAAATTACGTGCCGTTATCGAAAATTTTATTCCACGTGAAGGTACAGATTATGGTGAAACTGAATATTCCCTCGACGATAAAGTAGAACAAATATTATTATTAATTAAACGAAAACAATTCGTTATTTTGTTCGATAAGGATTCAGAATCCATAAGCTTAATGGATGCTAGCGAGGCGAAGTCACAAGGTTATCTTGATCATGATGATTGATCGTTCTCAAAACCCCAAAGCCATCATCATATTAGCTCACGGTTCGGGTGCCCCCATGCATTCGCATTTTATGAATACCATAACCCGCGAACTAATGGCACACAGCATAGATGTCATACGCTTCGAATTTGATTACATGGCGCAACGCCGCACCGGTGGTAGTAAACGACCACCACCAAAAATGCCTATCTTAGTTAAGCAATTTGAGCAGGTGTGCCAGCACATACTTACGTGTGAGAAGTTACCGGTATTTATTGCCGGTAAATCTATGGGGGGGCGTGTCGCTTCACTGTTGGCCGCTTCATCTAGAATGCCTGCGGCTATTCATGGTGTTGCCTGTTTGGGCTATCCCTTTCATCCACCAAAAGAATTAGATAATACCCGTATAGAGCATCTTCCTGAAATAACCAAACCGCTTATTATTGTGCAAGGTACGCGTGATGCATTAGGTAACGCAGATGAGGTACAAGGTTACAACTTGCCATCACATATAAAAATACATTGGTTAACCGCAGCCGATCACGATTTTGAACCATTAAAAAGTAGTGGCTTAACGCAGCAGCATTCTATTACTCAGTCGGCTCAATGGGTAAGTGAGTGGATAGATTTAAGTTTGTAGGTTTGGTTCGTCAATGACATGAATATGGAAATTTAGCTTACACACACCGTGAAAACGTTCGTGTAGTCTCGCCTGCCGCATCTCAGTAAATGCTCCTGCATTACTCTATCTCTCGCCATCCATGGCGGTCGCATGCGGTAAACGATTTAGTCTAATCTCCCATAATCATTTATTACGTTAACGGAAAGTGGTGTGATAAATTATAAAAATTAAGAAAAAAAGGAGGGAGTATAGAAAGGGTTAATACTCCCCCCCTAATATCTCTCAATCTACTAAAAGATCCTAGTTACTGGCAATCGACAGGCTATTATTAATGCTCAGCTGTGGGATTAGCAGGCATAAATCAATGGTGCGCAGGCCCTTTTAGCGTTTTCCGATTTTAGGCCCATAACCTGCCCCGCCAGTCTTATCCATGAGCAGCTCCAATCATCCTCTCCCTGTTGATATCTAATTAAATAGCTTTTCCTGCGGCGATGCGCGGGGCTCTGGTAATTGATTCACTGCTGCGGCCGCTGCGGGCTTTGCGTCCAGGTGGGCTAAAATCTTATTGATGATCGCCGGGTCCTCGATACAAGTAATAATGCTCAACGCGCCATCACAACGGGTACAGATCGTGATACCAATAGTTGGTTAGTTTTGCCCTATAATCCTAGTGGTTCGCCATGTACCTTCTTCGCTTAGTCGCATGGTTTGATAGAATTTGTAAGCCGTTTGGTCAACTCGATCTAGCCATCCTGTAAAGCGGTTGTCTAATATGTAATCTATGTTCCCAATGGTCACAATTAAAACAGCGTGGTCTATATTCGTGCCATATAGACTGCCAACTAAGGCAAATCGAATTTTATCTGCAGGTACAATCCCGCTAGCTTCAAGTATTCTTAGCTTTGTCCAGGCGGCCCCATCGCAATCATCTTTAAAAGTCTTGCCAGCTAGCACAGTCTCAGCATGGCTTTGCCAGTGGTCGTTAGCTTTACCATTCTTATCTGTGTCGTGTCTAAAGTGCATAGCGCCATTGACTTGATCATTAACCTTTTTAGCTTCTTTCATTTCGCGCTTGATCATTTCTTTGTAAGATTGCGGGGCGGGCACGATGTATCCATCCTCGACCAGTACCGGCTTAGCCGAGCAGCCTGTTAGCCCAAATATAAAGTAGCAAGCGACAACAAAAATTATCCAGATTGCTATTGATTGAAATACGTTAAGCTTCATTATTACCTTTTTAAAAAATGCCCCCTATCTAAACGCTGGCTAAGGCGGCCGACGGGGGCTTGGCTTGCAGACACGCTTCTGGGATTCGGCGCAGTTCGGCTTTCCCAGAATCTAGAACAGGTTGATCATGAGTCGAAGCAGTCATCTCAGGGTCAAAAATACTAGCCGGAAGCGACCCATCAGACTTTCACTTTTGATTCCAAATATTTTCTCGGACCGCTGAATGTAGGTTTACAGGTTGTTGAAATTTATTTTTTAACCATTTAGATGATACCTTTAAATACTAGTCAAGCTTGATGAGTATAGACCCAGTACAAAAAGTTCATGACCATCAATTACTAAGATCCTTGTCTTCAATTACTAATATTATTTGTAGGCTCATAATTAAATTAGCCTTCTCATTGTTTGTAAAGTGACTAACAATAGCAGGCTAAAAGCACTAAGAAAATAGTCTTTTAAATCTATTTTAAGTAAATTAACTATTACACTTCAACCATTTATTTTTTAATAATAAGTTCTAATTTTTGAAAAATTATTAATAGAAAGAACAGTTATTAAGATTAGGTTAAGGCCTTCTAAGGCTTTGACTATATCCTCTAAGCTGTCAATATCATCTGCGACAATTAGCGCTGATCCGTTTGGTAGTGCGCTGCTAATTCACATAATCTACCCAATGTTGTTTAAGCAATAGATTCAATTGATACTGTAACTGCGAAAGATGTAATAAATATGCTGAATTTGTGCAAGTTTATGCAACGCCATACCGTTTTTATGCTCTTGATGTGCATGTCAATGGATGCTGCTGACGATTTGGCTACTGTCACTCTAGGATCTACTGCTTGGTTAATCATGTGGTTATTCCGAAGGAATAGAAATGCTAACGAACTTGTCCGCATTGATCAGGTCCGGCCACCTTCATCATGCTGATAAGCTAGTGGTCGAGATATCATTTTTTAAAGTTAGCCTGGTGTTTCGAGAGATCCTCGTTGTTAACCCTAAGCACTGGTTGGCGAGGTAAAAAATACTCCCTCTCACTGATATGCAACTGAAACTCGGGCCAATAGGGCTCGATGAGTTGATAAAGCAGTGATTGCTCTGGCGGATGCCGGGCATAGCCAAACACGTCACCGCCAGGCATCCTCTCCGACCTTGGCTGGGTCATACAACGCGTTCTTGCGTTATGTCTTGGCGGTGAGTGTATCAGCCAGAAGTATCTACTGACAATCCAACAAACTCCGAAGGGCACCCATTAATTGTCGGTACCCCCTATTGTTAAAGAACTACCGCCTACGAATTGCGGTTCTGTTTAAGGCTCAAGCCGCTACCTTCAAGGTACCCACTTTCTCCAGTTCGATATTCCAGGGCAACAGAGCTTCATAGTCTTCCACGGATTCACAACAAGGGATGTCTTTAAGGATTTTTACATAGTACCGGTAGGGATCGAGCCCGTGGCGCTTAGCCGTTCTAATCAAACTAAAGTGAAGATACAGTGCATTGGCCCCACTCACTGAGCTACAGAACATAAAGTTTTTCGGGCAATGACAAAGGGTTTGATTTCCGGTTCAGTCAGTTTGTTATCCGCTTCCAGGCGGCCATCATCCAGGAATCGGCATAAGCCATCCCATTTCAGGGTATAGTTAAAGGCTCTGCCCAGGGGGATTTGGGTAGCACTGTGGGGGAATTCGCATCCAGCCATACTTTGAATTTCTTCATAATCGGTTTGGTCAGCCGCTGTCGCAGAGCATAGCCCTGATGAGCGGTCATCGTTTAACCGCCTTAAAAACCGTCTAACTAGTCAGTTTTTAGGGAAGAATAGAGATATTCCATGGTCCGCATACAACTTTTGGTTATATTTAATTTCTCCTTCAGAAAACCTAAATATTACCCAAAGATAGTTACTCCCTGAATATCGTCAATTCGAAAAGCACTCTCTTATAAGCGTAGTTTGGGACGATAAAAGCTGACAGTAAAACAAATAGTCACTGATAGTTAAACCTCGTCAAACTTCGCTAATATGGCCAAACTATGGGTCCATGCACAAAAGCTCATCAAATTTCTATTTTTAGTAGGATTATTCTAGATTTATTCGCTAAATTATTCTCATCTACTCAAAGCAACACCTGAGTTGAACCAAAAATTACGCTAGTGCGTAAAAGTCGTGACTCTTTCCAAAAGTCTTTAAGTTTGCTTAGGCTAACTTACCTCCATCTAGGTCTTTAGTAATATCTTTTTTTTGGCGCGCTACTTGTAGCGCGCCTTTTTTAT
>JBLHWR010000127.1:0-5887 GCA_047629275.1 Gammaproteobacteria bacterium | reverse complement strand
GAGCCTCGTCAAAAATAACGACCTGAGCCTCAGGTAAGATTTCACCAAAACCATCTTTTTTTAACGCTTGATCAGAAAAATAAAGGTGATGGTTGATAACAACTACATCAGCATCCATTGCCTTTTTTCTGGCTTTAACAACAAAGCAATCATCTAAACTTGGGCATTCATTACCTAGACAATTATCCGCCGTCGATGTGGCAAAAAACCAGAGTGGATCATTTTCAGGAATAGCGGAAAATTCGCTAATATCGCCTGATTTACTGGTTTCTGACCATTCTTGGAGGGCCGTGAATAATGAGGCCATTGCTCGCGATTGAGATTGTTTTTGATGAAGAAATAATTCAACGCGATGTGGACAACAATAGTTACTGCGGCCTTTGAGCAGTGCTGTCTTTTTAGAATTGACTACGATACGTTTGATCAACGGAATATCTTTATAAAACAATTGATCTTGTAGATTTTTGGTCCCTGTAGAAATAACCACTTTCTTCTTACTCAGAAATACGGGAACTAGATAAGCAAAAGACTTACCAATACCCGTACTTGCTTCAATTAGATGGCTTTCACCATTTTCAATGCCGTTATGGATCAAACGAGACATTTCGAGTTGGCTTTGGCGCGGCCTGAAATCAATAATTTCCTGTTTAATAATGCCATCAGCACCTAATACAGCATCAACATCAAGTTCTGTAGATAATGTGCCCATAATTAGTCCCCCAGACACTGAGTTTTAAGCGCATCGTTCGCGCTATCTAAATCATCTGCCGCTGTGCTGTAGCTATAAGATCGTTGAACCATATCAAGACATTGAAGATAGCTTTGTTTGTAAAAGTAATTTTGCCCCAAGTAGTGCCAACTATGTGGATTTCGTGGTTCGAGATTTATCGCTCGCTGCAAAAAATTAATAGATAGGTCATATTGTTGCTGGTCTAAAGCATTGGTGGCCAGACGCTGTAACTCAAACACAGGACCATTACTGGCTTGCTCAGTGGTTATTTCACCCTGATAGTGATCAGTATTCACAGTAGGCACTGAACAGGCCGAAGCCAATAAGCTCAATAAAATTAACCTTGATTTGATAAATTTGGTGCACACGGAATTAATTCTGGCTGAATGCATTTACTATGATTTTCATGGTTATAATCGCTATTCTTAAGGCGTTTATTTGAATATGCATACTAAAAATAAGACTTTTAAATACCCATTATTCACAAGCTGAACGCCTTGTAGGTACCTGAGTTTTAAGAAAGGGCAACAATACACTATTAACACAATGTTGCTGTGTTAATAGACCATTTTCACGATTAATATAATGCCACTCAAATGCTGTATTACCACTAATTTTAAAAGATTTTATTCTTTGTTGCGCCATAATATCAGCCCATACTCGCAAAGCACCTGATGAGCCTGTTAAATGAGTAGGCTTGTTGTCATCATTCCCTAGCCAGACGACACCTAATAGTTGGTTGCCAAATCCAGAAAACCACGAATCTCTTGTATCGTTAGTGGTACCCGTCTTACCCGCTAACGTTTGGCCTTTAAACCGAGTATTAAGATATTTTGCTGTACCCTCCTCGACGACACCCACCATTGCACGTTGGACTTGAATCATTTGAGCTTGGTTAAATAATTTTTGTGACTTTATAGGAACTCGATTAAGCACCCGGTTATCTTTATCACTGACTTGTCGAATAGTCGTCAATGGCGCAAAATAGCCATTATTAGCAATAACCTGATACATTTGAGCCACTTCTAAAGCTGACATAGCAGACGTGCCTAATAAAATAGACGGATAAACGATCTCATGTTTAAGCAAATCAATTCGCTCTAGATTCTTAACCAGCGCCTCTAATCCACCTTGGACCCCAAAATTAACAAAAGGCAGGTTGTAGGATTTTACAAAAGCTTCATAAAGGCTCATCGTACCGTGATATTTTCGGTCATAATTCCTTGGCGTCCAGATATTGCCGTCCGACTGTTTAATATTGATTGCCTTATCATTTGATAGAGTAGCTAATGATCGATCACCCTCCAATAGGCTATAAAGTAGCAGTGGTTTTATCAATGAGCCAATGGGACGTTGCGCCATTACAGCCCGATTAAAACCCGGATAATCAACCTGAGAATCCCCTGTTAAGGCCTGAATATCGCCATTTAAATAATCGGCTATGACAACAGCTGACTGTAAATCGGGCTGACCAAACCGCAATAGCCCATTCTTTAAACCCGTATGCAATGAACGTTGAATGATCGGGTCGAAGGGGGTAAATATGCGAAGGCCCTTAGCCGATAGTTCACTAGACGAGTAGTTACTTTTAAGCTGCCGTTTGACCAAGTCAACATAGGCTGGAAAGGGATTGATCCCAGGCAAATGTTTAACCGTCCCTAATGGTTGCCGGACTAAATGGTTATATTCAGTCTGATCTATTAACTGCTCTTTGTACATCACTCGCAATACCAGATTGCGACGAGTTAAAGCTGCCTCAGGATGCGTAATCGGATTATAGTTCGAGGGGCCTTTTACCATACCGACCAGTAAAGCCAATTTGTCGGTACTAAGTTGGTCGAGTGGCTGTTTGAACAATCGTTGGCTTGCTAACCCAAATCCATGGATTGCTATTTTTTTTTGTTGCAGCAAAAATACTTCGTTGATGTAAGCCGCGAGAATAGTTTGCTTGCTAAATCTAAATTCTAATAACAAGGCTATGAAGGCTTCATTGATTTTGCGCAGTAATGACCTCTCAGAGGTCAAAAATAGATTTTTGGCCAGTTGCTGTGTCAATGTACTGCCGCCCTGCACTGTTTCCCCCGCACGCACATTAGCAATCAAAGCGCGTACTATTGATATTGGGTTAATACCTAAGTGATTAAAGAATTGCTTATCTTCAATCGTGATTAAAATTTTCTGTAACTTTTGAGGAATTTGCTCTATGGCGACAAGTAGCCGATCTTCGCCATTTTGAGGGTGATAATTACCAATGATAGCCGGCGGTAACCGATATAATTTAAGCGGCTTTTTAGAGACTACGTCATAAAGCTGCGTTACTTTATCTCCTGCAAACTTTATATTAACTAAACGGCCTGGTTCGACAGAATTACTATATTCGAAGTCTTGCGTGTATAGCTCTACTGATTCGTTAAGTAGCCTATATTGACCAGGTTTAGGTCTATGAGGAACACGTTGATAAGTAGACAGTTCCAACTCGTATTTTAATGACTCCCGATTAAGAGACATCCCTTTATAAAGTTCGAGCGGTCGGGCATAAATACGCGATGGTAACGCCCAAGTATCACCATCGAAACGCTGATTGATTAAATAATTAAGGGAAAATAGATAGGCACCAAAAGCCATTATCAAAACAGCTATAAATCTAATTAGATAGGTTCTGAAATTTTTATTTTGCTTGATTGAAGGTGTTTTTTTTGATTTAGAGCGACCCAACTTAGAGTTGGACTGCGTGCGCTTAGGTTTGATTGTTACCTTGGATTTAGGCGACGGATTCGGTTTAGAAATGGGTTTAGTCGCCATTAAAAATTCGATCACCTAGATACCGTTAATATATCTGGGTGATCGACTCCAATTAAAGTGGTAGGGGAAAGTCAAATAAGGGAGATTAACTTGAACTGGGTTAAATCCGCTTATTTTGATCGTGCTCTTTTTTCTCTAACCGCTTGTGCTAATTCATCCAGTAAGCTAGCGGATGCATCCCAACCAATACAGCCATCGGTAATGCTTTGCCCATAGGTTAATGATTGACCAGCGACTTGATTCTGTCGCCCTTCAACAAGATGACTTTCAATCATTAATCCGAATATATTATCTTGTCCCGTCTTTAACTGATGAATGATATCGCGACAGACTTCAACTTGCTTTTCAAATTTCTTTTGACTATTGGCGTGACTACAATCAACCATCATCCGTGTATTAAGATCCTTTCCAGCCAACTGTTCTGCCGCCTCATTAATACTTTCACGATCATAGTTGGGGCGACTGCCACCGCGCAAAATAACATGAGAATATTTGTTACCAGTGGTACCAAAAATAGCTGACTTTCCCTTAAGTGTTAGGGACAGAAAGTTATGAGGATTCTGAGCGGCACCAATCGCATCAATAGCGATTTGAAGCCGACCATCAGTTCCATTTTTGAAACCAACAGGGCAAGATAGTCCAGAGGCTAACTCTCGGTGGCCCTGACTTTCTGTAGTACGAGCACCTATTGCACCCCAAGAAACCAGATCCGAGATATATTGAGGGCTTATCAAATCCAAGTATTCATGTCCTGCAGGGATGCCCATCTCAGACAGCTGGAGCAGCAGCTCACGAGCCATGCGTAAACCTTTGTTAATGTGAAAGCTTTCATCCAGATCGGGGTCATTAATTAACCCCTTCCATCCAACCGTTGTGCGAGGCTTTTCAAAATAAACGCGCATAACGATTAACAAATCATCTTTCAGTTCGTCTTTAACCTGCTTTAAGCGCTTTGCATATTCTAAAGCCGCTTTGGTGTCGTGAATTGAACAAGGGCCAATAATCACAACTAGGCGGTCGTCCTTGCCATCTATGACGTCATAGATCCCTTGACGAGCGTTATACACCGTATTTGATGCCTCTTCAGTCAGTGGCAAATCAGCCATGAGCTCTTCTGGGGAGAGAATTTCTTTCACATCTTTAATTCGTAGATCTTTGGTGTTGCGCATCGTCATCAGTACTTGGAATCCTGTCAGAAAATAAATTTATGAAAAGACCAATAAATCAGGCCTACCGCATCATAAAATGAGCATTTTTAACTATTGGCTAATTAAATACCAGCCTTAAATTCATCCAGTATCGCTTTTGTTTCACGCGCGTCTAGTCGAGGACCGTATTGAGTAACAATTCTAGATGAAGCTAATGACGCCAAATCACCGCATTGTTGAAAACTCATACCTTCAGACAATCCATACAGGAATGCACCTGCGAACAGATCACCAGCACCCAGAGTGTCAATAGCATCAACAGCATGTCCTGCAATTTCAATAAGGCTCTCACCATCAAATACTATGGCACCCTGCTTGCCACGAGTAATTGCAAAAGTACGGGCATGCCCCTTAATAAATGTTATTGCTTCTTGTAAATCCTGTGTTTGAGCCAGACCACAAGCTTCCTCTTCGTTGGCAAAGAGCAAGTCGACCCCATCGCCAATCATTTTCAACATGCCGTCTCTAAAAAAAGCAACCATATTTGGATCAGACAAAGTGATTGCTATTTTTTTATTGTGACGCTTGCCCAATTGACTAGCTGTTATTGCCGCCTGCATAGTGCCTTCGGATGTGACTAAATAACCCTCTAAATAAACGTATTGAGCATTCTTTATGGCACTTTCATCAACATTCGTACTGTTTAACTCGATACTCGCGCCTAAAAATGTATTCATGGTGCGATCAGCATCTGGTGTAACAAAAACTAAACACTTACCCGTAACACCGGTATAGCTATCATCGAGGTTAAGATTAGAATCAACATTGCTCGCATGTAAATCACGAGCAAAAAACTGACCACTAGTGTCATTAGCAACATGACAGTCATAATGAACATTAGCTCCGAACTGAGCTAGACCGATAATGGTGTTGGCAGCAGAGCCACCACAAGCCATTCTTTCGTGTGAATCACCTAAATGTTTAATTAAATCGTTTTGCTTAGGCTCGTCAATTAAGGTCATAACACCTTTTTCGATAGCTAACTCTGATAGTTTTTCAGGACTGGTATGATACTCAATATCAACCAATGCATTACCAATTGCGTAAACGTCAAAATTTTTCATATTTAATTTATTCTTTAAAGACAGTTAGTTAAGAAGTTAATGTAATAGTTTACATTACGTTTAATTTTTAATCATTTGATTAT
>JBLHWR010000126.1:0-5891 GCA_047629275.1 Gammaproteobacteria bacterium | reverse complement strand
TATTTTCAGTGGGCTTTCCAATTACTATGTTTCTTGGGTTCGTTATTTTAATGTTGATAATGCCGGGATTTTTACCTCGATTTAATCAGATGATGCTAGAAGCCATGCAACTATCACAAAGTATCGCGGGCTTGTGATATGGCAGAAGAAAGCGAAAGCGGACAAGAAAAAACAGAAGACCCAACCCAGAAAAAGTTAGATGATGCGAAGAAAAAAGGTCAGGTTCCTCGGTCGAAGGATCTAAACAGCATGGCAATTATGGTGATTGGGTCGGGCAGCTTTTTGGCGCTCGGTTCCTACATGATTGGCAGCATATCGATGATGATGGAAAAGGCACTTCGTATATCTCGTACTGAGATTTTTGACACTAAAAGTTTGCTGTCCAGAATGGAAGTAACCGTGTTTGATGCGCTAATGGGTATCAGTCCCTTTCTATTTTTAATGACGTTGGTTGCTTTATTGACACCTATGGCACTAGGCGGATGGTCATTCAGTGCAGCTGCAATGGGGTTTAAGGCTAATAGAATCAACCCACTGAGTGGTTTTAAACGGATGTTTGGCATTAAAGGATTAATAGAATTAGTAAAGTCACTGCTGAAACTTGTATGCGTGTCAATGATTGCGATTATCTTTCTGTGGACTAACAGATATGAGTTTCTGGGATTAAGTGCTTTGCCATTAACGGCCGCATTGCAACACGGTACGTGGCTTATTGGGATGTGCTTTCTGGTGGCTTCTTCAAGTCTTATTCTGATTGTTGCGATTGATGTGCCATTCCAGCTCTGGGACCACTCTAAAAATCTTAAGATGACACTACAAGAAGTTCGTGACGAAATGAAAGACACTGAAGGCAAGCCTGAGATAAAATCAAAAGTACGGCAGATGCAGCAGGAAATGGCACAGCGGAGAATGATGGATTCGGTACCTGATGCTGATGTCATTATTACCAACCCAACCCATTACGCAATTGCCTTGAAATACCATCATGAAAGCATGGCCGCCCCAGTCGTGGTTGCAATGGGTAAAGATTTAATCGCTTTTCGCATAAGAGAAATCGCCCAAGAACATGAAGTTGAAATTTTTGAAGCACCCCCATTGGCACGAGCACTATATGCACAAAGTGAATTAAAAAAAGAGATTCCAGGGGAACTGTTCTTTGCTGTTGCTCAGGTACTTGCGTTTGTTTTTCAATTGCGAACTGCCCGACAACAGGGTCTGGTTATGCCAAAACGTCCCGATCCTTACATGTCAACTGAAGAGGACGTTTAGCTATGGCCGTTGAATCAGTACTTCGGCACTTAAAGTCCTTCAATGGACAAGGCCTAGCAGCGCCAATCATCGTTATCATGATGCTCGCAATGGTTGTTATTCCATTGCCACCGTTAGTGCTTGATATGTTGTTTACCTTCAATATTGTTTTTGCTCTTGTGGTGCTGTTGGTATCGGTATATGCCATGCGCCCACTCGACTTCACTGTTTTTCCAACCATATTGTTAATCGCTACATTATTACGTTTGGCCTTGAATATTGCCTCAACCCGAGTTGTTTTACTCGAAGGCCATACTGGCAGTGCTGCTGCAGGTAAGGTGATCGAAGCCTTTGGCGATTTCGTCATTGGTGGTAATTATGCCGTGGGTTTGGTCGTTTTTGCAATTTTGGTAATTATTAACTTTGTTGTAGTCACAAAGGGTGCGGGTCGTGTGTCTGAAGTGAGTGCACGTTTCACTCTAGACGCGATGCCTGGTAAACAGATGGCGATTGATGCCGACTTAAATGCTGGCTTATGCAGTCAGGATGAAGCGCGTCTTCGTCGAAGCGAAGTGTCTCAGGAAGCTGATTTTTATGGTTCGATGGATGGTGCGAGTAAATTTGTTCGTGGTGATGCCATTGCTGGCATCTTGATTCTGTTTATTAATATGATTGGTGGCTTGCTGATTGGTATTTTCCAGCATGATCTTGCAGCCGGCGTCGCAATGAAAAACTATACGCTGCTGACGATTGGAGACGGTTTGGTGGCTCAAATTCCATCCCTAGTGTTATCGACAGCAACTGCGATTATTGTTACCCGTGTATCGACTTCTGAATCGATGTCGAGTCAGGTATTCAGCCAAATGTTCAATGATCCCAGGGCGTTGATTGTTTCTGCTGTCATCATGGGCTTGATCGGCATAATTCCCGGTATGCCTAACGTTGCATTTTTAACCATTGCCGCCATTTCAGGTGGAATGGCCTATGTACTGCACAAAAAACAACAACAAGTTGAAATAGTTGACTCCGCACCCATTGAGATTGAACCTAGGTCCAAACAAAAAGACTTGAGTTGGGATGATGTACATACCGTCGATATCATTGGTCTAGAAGTCGGTTATGGTCTAATTCCTTTAGTGGATGAACGGCAAAATGGTGAGCTTATGACTCGAATCAAGGGGGTACGCAAAAAGCTGTCTCAGGATTTGGGGTTCCTGATTCAGCCAGTGCATATACGAGATAACTTGGACCTTGCACCCAATACCTACCGACTCAGTCTATTGGGCGTACCTATGGGTGAGGCTGACGTTCAGCCTGGTCAAGACATGGCAATCAATCCCGGTACTGTCTACGGTGAGCTAGTTGGGACACCGACTAAAGATCCAGCCTTTGGGTTAGAGGCCGTATGGATTGATCCAGGTCTTCGTGATCATGCACAAACTCTGGGGTATACCGTGGTAGATACCTCCACCGTTATCGCAACTCATTTGAGTCAAATGTTGCAGGACAACGCACACGAATTAATTGGCCACGAAGAAGTTCAAGAATTAATTGATGTCCTTAAACGCAGTGCGCCAAAGTTAGTGGATAGCCTCATACCTAAAACTTTAGAGCTTGGGGTGATTGTTAAGGTGTTACAAAACTTATTGCAGGAACGTATTCCAATTCGAGACTTACGTACGATCGCCGAAACATTGGCAGAGCACGGCACTCGGAGTCAAGATGCCGGAATTTTGACGGCTCATGTTCGTATTAGTCTGGGGCGTTTAATCGTTCAGAATATCTATGGAATGGTATCAGAGCTACCGATTATGACACTTCATCCAAATATGGAACAAATATTGCAGCAATCGGTACAAGGACAGGATGGATCTGTCATGGCATTTGAACCAGGAATGACTCAAATGATACACAATTCATTACGTGAAGCGACCGAAAACCAGATGGCAAAAGGCGAGCCTGCTGTATTGCTACTGTCACAAAGCCTAAGGTCCTTTTTGGCTCGCATGGTAAGACATGGGATTCCAGAGTTACATGTTCTGAGCTATGACGAAGTTCCAGACGATAAACAATTAAAAGTGATTGCCAGTATTGGTGCCCCACAATCAGGTTTAACTGGCTAGTTTAAATAGTCGGCTGCAGCCGAGGATGAGTGATGAGAATTAAACGAACATTTGCCCCAACCATGAGAGAAGCCTTGTCACTGGTCAAGCTAGAGCAGGGTGCTGACGCGGTTATATTAGGTAATAAAAAAGTCCCTGGTGGGGTTGAGATTATATCAGCTATCGATTATGACGAATCAGCTATAAATCATATGCAATCGAATACATCACTTTCTGATATAGCTAATTTAAACTCTAAAGGCAGAGAGTTGAATTCAACCGCACATATTAATAAACCATTAGACAATAGACAGAACATTAATGACTTGGCCTCAGACACTTGGGTTGGATCTTTAGTTACTGATCAACAAGATGGTCGTTATGAACCGATATTAGGTCCAGTAGCGGGGGTTCCAAAGAAAAAAGTCGTATCCCCCGCTAAAGCGCCTGCTTGGTTAGAACAGGCTTTTGAACGGGCTGAAAAAATGCCTGGGTCAAAACAAACTAATCCAAATTCTAAAGAGAACTCTTTATCTCGACTGGAGGAGGCACTTATTGGCGTCAAACCGACTCCAACGGTTAGTGCTGATGCAACGTCTGTCATTCAGCGAGTGGCCGCGGCACAGGTTAAAAAATCTTTCGGTACTAATGAAGCTCAAACACAGTCTATCGGTGCTCATCCAAAACCTTTACAACTGATTAAGTCGAAACAGAATAATAATCAGAAAACACAACTCAATAACAATGTCTCCGCAGTACAAAAAAAAGCTAAACAGTTGAGTGTGAATGCTGGTGAACCAATGATTGAAGAAGTTCGAACAGAGTTGAAAGGTTTGCGTGATTTGATGCAAAGTCAATTGTCTGTGTTGCAGTGGGATCAATTTGCTAAGCGGCACCCGGTCCGTACCGTATTACTCAGTCTGATGTCTGATCTGGGATTGGGTTCAGACGTTTGTGAAATTATCATTTCTCACCTCGACGAATTAAACCAGGACCCACATAAAGTCTGGCAGCAGGCGTTAGGCATATTAGCTAAGTGTTTACCCGTGAACAGAACAGATATTTTAGCTGACGGTGGTCGCATCGCATTAGTGGGTTCGACCGGAGTGGGTAAAACCACAACAATAGCCAAACTAGCTTCTCGTTTTTCACACATTCATGGGAAGCGATCCGTTGCCATGATCAGTACTGACCATTTCAGAATAGGGGCTCAGGAACAGTTGCAGCATTTTGCTAGGCTGCTTAAACTACCCTTGCTTACAGCTAATACGAGTGAAGAATTAAGTGATAGAATTGACATGCTCGCTGACAAAAAGCTTGTTTTAATTGATACTGCAGGCATGAGTCAACATGATTTACGGCTGAGTGAACGTTTTCATCGTTTACAAAATAGCGCACCACAAGTTAAGCCCTATTTAGTGTTGTCGGCCAACACTCAACTGGCGGTAATCAATCAAACGATTAAATGTTTTAGTAAAGTTCAGCTGGCAGGTGCCATTGTGACTAAAATAGATGAGGCGGCAAGTCTTGGCGGTGTAATGACTGCCTCCATCCGTCATCAACTACCTCTCAGCTATTGTGGCACAGGCCAGAGAGTTCCTGAAGACCTTGAAGCTGCAAAATCGCATCGAATGATTAGTAAAGCTGTGGCGCTGATGCAAACCTATAGTGAGACGGAAGATCAAGAGACATTGGCTGTTAGATTTAATAAAATAGTTAACCAAAGTGCGAACAAGGACATGGATAAGAAACTGGCAGAGGCAGGACTATAATGGATCAAGCTCAAGGAATTAGACAAATGAATGCTTCAAAACCTGTTCGAGTTATGGCTGTTACTAGTGGCAAAGGTGGCGTTGGTAAAAGTAATATAACCGTTAATCTTGCGGTTGCTATGGCTCAATGTGGTGAAAACGTTATTGTAATGGATGCTGATTTGGGATTGGCCAATATTGATGTATTACTAGGGCTCAGTCCAAAGCTCAACTTGTCTCACGTGATACAAGGAGAGTGTAGCCTAGAAGAAATCATTATTGATGGCCCTGCTGGAATCAAAATTATCCCTGCATCTTCTGGTAGCGCATCCATGTCGGATTTAACACCAGCAGAAAATGCTGGCGTGATTCGGTCCTTTTCGGAATTAACTCAACCGTTAGATACATTATTAATAGATACAGCTGCTGGCTTATCAGATAGCGTTATCAGTTATTTGAGAGCCGCACGTGAAGTGATTGTTGTGGTCTGTGATGAACCCGCTTCGATAACAGATGCCTATGCGATGATAAAAGTTTTGAATCGTGACTTTGGTGTCCAACGATTCCATGTTTTAGCTAATCAAACCCAGAGCATTCAACAAGGGCGAGATCTTTACATGAAACTGTCTAAGGTTTCAGAAAAGTACCTTGACGCTACACTCGACTTTTTAGGCTCGGTGCCTTACGACGAATATCTGAAAAAAGCGGTTCAAAAACAAAAGTGTGTGATTGAGACATATCCACGGAGTCCTTCAGCAATGGCTTTGCGACAGATAGCCAAGAAGGCTTT
>JBLHWR010000125.1:0-5891 GCA_047629275.1 Gammaproteobacteria bacterium | reverse complement strand
GGCATTCAGATGCCTTTAAAGGCGAAGCAAATAGAGTTTTATCACTCGTACTGTATCTCAACCCTAGATGGACAATGGAAGATGGTGGAGAGCTCGTAATAAACCAGAATGATCAAGATTTCGATGGGGTCAAAGTTACACCATTGTTAGGTACTCTTGCCGTTTTTCTTAGTGAAGATTTCCTCATGAAGTATTACCTGCTAGCCGCGATCGCTACTCGGTTGCTGGCTGGTATCGTGTAAATAGTTCAATATTCGCGAAGGTAGACCCGCCTCTATAATTGCTTTGAGGACCGATTAACGAATTCTATTTAAAACTGCAGTTAGATAGATAATTTTACATCCTATTTTACTGGTGTTCTTATAAGCTATCAATTTTTAAGTTCACTAAATCTTTTGATAAAGGCACTTTAAGTAAAAAGTAACTAGCTCAGCACTTTTATACTCTAGTACTAGTTTCTGAGGATATAATAACGGAGTACTGTTCAAGTCCACCACCCTCTAAAAAGGCGTCTCTTGACATTGGGTTTTGATGAGCCAACTTGAAATCTTCGCTTTTAACCCATTCAGTAAATGCCAGTTTATCGGCCCAATAGGTCATAATGACATAAGGAGTCGTATCAGACTGAGGCTTTAATACTTCCATTGATACAAAACCGGGTTGTTGTTCTAACTGACCGACACGATTCCTAAATCTTTCTTCAAATTCTTCTGTATATTCTGGTTTAACATAGATCCTATTCGCAACGGCATAATTCATATTTATTTACCCCAAATTATTTATAAGTAACCGACTAGACAATATTAATTTTTTCTAATAAGTGCCAATTAGTTGGGTCTTATTGTTTTTATTTCAAGTTACTTTTGATCAACTTTCTCGTGTACCTAATGTCAATATTTTTTAGTGGATACACCTGTTACAAATTTAAAACTGGCATCACTGGTTTAGAGC
Organism: Gammaproteobacteria bacterium; assembly: GCA_047629275.1. Taxonomy (GTDB): domain Bacteria; phylum Pseudomonadota; class Gammaproteobacteria. Next base: position 4,940 of record JBLHWR010000125.1, on the reverse strand, counting down.
AGAATTTTCTAAAATTTAACTAATAATTCGATGAAGTAAAAGTAGTCAACTACCAACAACATCTTTTCTGTTAAAATTTTCATCAGGCGAGGTGAGTATTAACGGCTACTACTTTATGTGAGGAGTGTAAATTAGTAATGCGGATAAGTGAATATGAACTTTTACTCGATGCTACTGTGATTTTGCAATTTCTTCACTCACCATCGTGTCGCCCAAAATTTCAATCTTATCGATCAGCCTTTCATTAGAAGCAACTGTATAACTATCTTTAGTTGTTTGCCCCAAAGCCTTATTGAAATCGTCTATTACTGGATCAATCCTCGGTTGGATCATGTATTGCCAAAGGGATTGCAGTATGTCTTCAGGGGAATATTTTGGCTCCCAGCCGAGTAGTCTTTTGGCCCTTAAGCTGGATAGCGTCTGTACTTTGGGCGAATGCTCTTCTGACGCTGCTACGATATGGGTATTGCCGCTTTGGGTACCACTGACGCGTTTGGCTATCTCCAGCAGGCTTTTGTAACTGATTCCACCATTGCTACCAAGATTGAATTTTTGTGCGCCCTGTTCGCCCTGCTGTAGATATAACATGGCCTTAATAAAGGCATCACATACGTCGAGCACATGGACATAGTCCCTGACCGGACTGCTGTCGTCTTCGGAGTCGTTGTGATCAGGAACTTCGAAGGCAGGTGCGTCGTTGGGTAGAAATGCTTTTAAGAGTTTTACCAGCTCGGGTGGGTTGGCATCGTGCCATTGATAATGGTGGTAGTGCTCGGCTATACCCGACGCATTGTTAAAGCGTAGACTGACTGAGCTCAGACCATTGGCTTCATAGAAATCTGTCAGCATGCCTTCAATGGTGACGTTGGTTGTTGCAAAAGGTGTCTCGGGGGCGGTTGGTACGGTGACGCCGAGCTTTCCTCTGGTTGGTGTGCCGTAGACTAAACCCGATGAGGCGAAGACAATATTATTAACGTTGGCTATGTGCATTTGGCTAAGTAGGTTGAGCGTGCCAGTGATATTATTTTCATGAGAATGATGAATATTTTGACTGTCGATGGTGTAGGGCGAAATAGTGGCCATATGGAATACGCCCATAAAATGATGATTATGGAAAAGTCGGCAGAGCTCTCTTTCGTTCAAAAGGTTGCCTTCAACAAACTCTATCCTTGGGTGTAAAGTATTTTCACGCAGGCCTACACGCAGATTATCGAATACGACGACTTTATGACCTTGCTCAACTAGCATTTTTGATAGAAAGCCACCGATGTAACCAGCGCCTCCGCAGACTAATAAATCCATAACCTAACCTTGAGGTCTTTACATTTGAATGGTCATTCTTTAACCATGGGTAACGTCATTAAAGCTTTAATTGCTAATTAGCCAACACTATTAAAATTGGTTTGAGCGTTATCAAGCAGAAGCTCAGTGTTTGTTGAGTCACTAGATTAATCAGCTTTTATTTTTAACTTTAATAAAAGCTAAGTTCTCTTAAAGCGATTAACATAAATGCAAACATAAAATAATATATTACAACTATCTTTTAAAAAAAGAATGTCAGGGAGGGATTATTTTTATGTAGGTCTATGACTACAATATTTTGTTGGGAGTGTTTTTGGAAGGTAAGTAAACTTGAATAGAAATGTTATAAAAGCCCACTGGTGTCTGGGTATTAATAGTGGATATTAACAGCGTTATAGACGTTAAGTTTATGTAATTTACGATTCATTAAGAATTGCCTGCCCCTAATCTTTTTATCTGTAACAGCAACCATTGACACCAACGCAAAATAGCTTTTGAAAGCCAGCGTCGTAGGGAAATGAATATCAAATAATGAGTGGTCTTTAGTGTTCTACTAAATTAGGACTGAGATATAACTGGCTCTGAGACTTTTATGTTACTTTCGACTTTATACTGAACTTATATCGCTGGAGAGGTGTTGTTCTAATATTTTGGGAAGGACTAGGACTTGAAGCAAGTAGGTGCCATTCTGTTTTAGAATGGCACCGCACTATTTTGATTACTCTTCGATGCTTGTTTGGACTGTATTTAGACTAGCTTGTGCGATTTGACGGACGAGCTCGTCATCTGTCGAAAGCCTTTCTAGTGCGCGTTTTGCTTCCATTTCATCCATACCATCAGCCGTAACCAAACCTTCGGCTATTTCGCGCAGGGCGATAACCGTTGGCTTATCATTTTCAGCTGGTACTAAAGGATCTGCACCTTGTGAGATCTGGCGTGCACGACGTGAGGCAAGCAATACTAGATCAAACCGGTTATCGACGTGTTCGAGACAATCTTCAACAGTGATACGCGCCATGCTTTAGCTCCAAGGAATGCTAGATATAAAAAAGGGGTGTAATGATAGCCAATTTGAATGAAAATCTAAACCATTTCTTTTGGTATTGACGCAATTAATCGCTTATTTTTAAGTATTTGTCGCTCTTTGGTCATTCCTTGGGCGTGAATGATACATTCGAGGTCGTATAAAGCTTGGTTGAAGTCTTCATTCACTACCAAATATTCAGCATCATTCCAGCGTGACATTTCTCTATCGGACGATTCCATTCGACGTTTGATGGTTGTTTCGTCGTCAGTGCCTCTATCGATTAAACGTTGTTCTAAAGTTTCTCTCGAGGGCGGCAATATAAAAATACACACTGTGTCGGGCATTTTTTGTTTCACTTGTCGAGCACCCTGCCAATCAATTTCTAATATAACGTGTTTGCCACTCTCAAGAATACCTTCAACCGAACGCTGTGCCGTACCGTATGAATTATCGAATACCTGGGCATGCTCGATAAACTCATCGTTTTTGATCATCGACTCGAATTGGTTGATACGAACGAAGTGATAATCGACTGTGTTCGCTTCACCGGGCCTGATTGCTCGGGTGGTATGGGACACGCTGACTGCTAATTCCATTGGTTTTTTCGCCAGCAATGCTTTAACCAAGCTGGTTTTACCTGCACCTGAAGGTGCAGAAATTGTAAATAAGCAAGCTGTGTTCATACCGGGTCTCTTGGAACAATCGATTGATCGACAGAATTATCGTTTAATTTTGGTTTTATTGTAATGACAGTTTGAGTGTAGCCCAATACACTTATGTGACTCAATGTAACTGCTTAATATTTCTATTCAACCTAACTGATTGATATCACTTATTTGACATGCTCAGTCCCGATTATTTAAACCGCTTCGAAGGCATCGCCAGAGTATTTGGAATGGCATCACTCGAACACCTCCAACAAGCGCATTTTTGTATCGTCGGTGTGGGTGGCGTTGGTTCTTGGGCTGCGGAGGCGGCGGCTCGTTCTGGCATTGGAAACATAAGTCTGATCGACCATGATGATATCGATTTAAGCAATACTAACCGTCAAATTCACACCCTGTTAGACACCGTGGGGCAAAGCAAGGTCGAAGTACTAAAAGCCCGTATGCTGCAAATTAACCCAGAATGCGACTGCACTGCGATAGACGATTTAGTCACTCGGGGTAATATCCAAAAATTTAATTTTGCTCAATACGATTATGTAATTGATGCAATTGATCACGTGCAGCATAAGGTGTCGTTAGTTCACCACTGTCGGCGTAATAAAATTGGTTTGGTGTCAACGGGTGGTGCAGGTGGTTTAACGGACCCGACCCGAATTGAAGTGGATGATTTGATTCGTTCGTACAATGACCCGTTATTGGCTAAAATGCGCGCTAATCTGCGCCAGCAACTGGGTTATAGCCGAAATCCTAAGCGCCGTCATATGATCGATTGCGTGTTCTCTACCGAGCAGCCAAGTTATCCCACAGATAATGGCGGTATTAGCTTAAGAAAGCCACAACGGCCAGAGAGAACGTCTCTGGACTGCTCTACGGGTATTGGATCGTTTGTTGGTGTTACCGCTAGCTTTGGCTTTACGGCTGTTTCACACGCTATTAATAAGTATCTAAGCAAAATGGACACACCATAGAGCGCGGATAGCAAGTGTCGTATCAATAGCGTCAGCGATATTAAGCCGATATAGTGATAATCTAAATCGGGTAAAAAAATTAATTTAAAACTAGATCAATCCCAAGAGAGGATAAAACATAATGACCCCAAGAAAGACACACATCAAAAAAATAGGTTTCGCTAGTATAGCGTTAGCCATTAGCCTCTTATCAGGAACGGCCTTAGCGGTAGACAATGTAGGCTTTGTTTATGTTAGTCCTATTGGTGATGCTGGCTGGACTTATCAACATGACCTTGGCCGGTTACAAATGGAAAAAGAAACCAATGTTACTACTAGTTACGTCGAGAATGTTGCAGAAGGAGCTGATGCTGAACGTGTTATCCGTGAAATGGCCAAACGGGGCGATAAAGTTATCTTTGCCACTAGCTTTGGTTATATGAACTATATGTTGAAAGTGTCTGAAAAATTTCCTGATACCGCTTTTGTCCATGCCACTGGTTACAAGATGGGAAAAAACATGGGTATCTACAACGCACGATTTTATGAAGGCCGGTATCTCACTGGCGTTATTGCGGGTGAAATGACTGAGTCGAATGTGCTGGGCTATGTTGCTGCCTTCCCGATCCCAGAAGTACTTCAGGGTATCAATGCGTTTATTCAAGGTGCTCGTAGTGTCAATCCAGATGCAGAACTTCGCGTTATCTGGGTTAACTCATGGTTTGACCCAGGAAAAGAGCGTCAGGCTTCTATGACTTTAATGTCTCAGGGTGCCGATGTTTTAACACATCACACAGATTCGACTGCTGTGGTTCAGGCTGCAGAAGAAGAAGGTAAATATGCCGTTGGTTATCACTCAGATATGTCTCAATATGGACCTACTGCACATTTGACCGCCACAACGCACCATTGGGGTGAATTTTATACCAAGACGGTCAAAGAAGTTCAAGCCGGTAACTGGAAGCCAGAAAGTCTTTGGGGTGGTTATGCGGATCA
>JBLHWR010000124.1:0-5999 GCA_047629275.1 Gammaproteobacteria bacterium | reverse complement strand
GATAGTTGCTCTTTCAAGCCATCTAATGTGCTGTAGTTTTCGCCATCTTTTTTGAAACCCCCTATCCATTCTTCCTTGGGTGTATGTTCTTCCAGCCACGTGTAAGGCGATGCAATAATAAGCAAGCCGCCATCATTGATGCGCTGTGCCATATCCGCCAGAAAACGGCTCGGCTGGTAGAGCCTATCAATCAAATTAGCTGCTAGTACTAAATCATAAGCAGTGAATTGGGGTTTGAGGTTACAGGCGTCGCCTTGATGAAATGCAACACGGTTTGCATAAGCTTCCAACCCTAGTTCTTGCAGGGTACGAGTATGGTAGCTAACTAATTCGCCTTCTTCGGCACGGGCGTAACGCACTGCGCCTTGCTGCGCCATTTTAGCCGCTAGGCGGGTAAAGTTGGCAGAAAAGTCAATACCGTCTACTTCATCGAACTGACGGGCCAACTCAAAACTTGCTCGACCACACGCACAGCCTAAGTCAAGTGCTTTACCGGTGGTTTTGCCCTTCATTGCCTCAAGTGCAATATCAGCTAAGGCTTTAGGAAAATTCTCTACGCCATACCAGGTGTCACCAAAGTGAAACTCTGCATATTCTGACAGAAGCTGATCACTTTCATAGTAAGCCTTAGGAGACATTGCCTCAACTTCGGAGGCAATATAGCGAAATCCGGCGTGCTGCGAAAAGTGACGTCTAAACGCATAACGTGCACTAAGGCGCGCTTCGTTACCACTTGAGATCCATGAACCACCTTTGATTATATTGTGTTTACCATCAAAAGTTGGCGTGGTGAAATCGTCATACAGTGGGTGTACTTTAAAGTTATCGAAGGGATAAATAGGCGTTTCAGTCCATTGCCACACATTGCCCACCACATCAAACCAACTGCCATGTTGATAGCGCGTTACCGGGCAGCATGATGCAAAATGGTCAAGATGCAAGTTTGCATCGGCCGCGCTATTACCCAGCTCTTCAACGCCCGCTTGTGAGCATAGACGATGCCATTCGTCTTCCGTTGGCATGCGGATCTGTTGCCTAGTTTCTACGGTTTTCCATTCACAAAACGCTTTCGCTTCATGGTAGTTTACTTCAGCAGGCCAGTCCCAAGCCATATCAATTTCTTGTGTCATCAGGCGCAAACGCCAACCATTGTGCCAACGCCAAAATACCGGGTGTTTCGCCTCAGTAAACTGCCGCCAAGCCAGGCCTTCATCGCTCCAAAAACGATTTTGCTCATAACCACCGTCCTCAACAAACTCGAGGAACTCTTGATTGCTGACTAAATATTGGCTGGCTTTAAATTCGGCTACCTCTGCCTGATGTTGGCCATATTCGTTGTCCCATCCATAGAAGGCACTATCAAAGGATTTTCCAAGATTAACTGAGCCGGCAGTAACGCTTATCAGTTTGTTTTTTGGCGCTTGGCCAGTATCTTTGCAAGCTGGCCATTGAGGTAATGGCTGGACTTTGGCAAGTTCATGTTGGCGAATGAGAACAGACGACGTCTCAAGGTGAATACGCTCGTGCTCAATACCCATGACGATGGGCCACCAGGTATTTTCCCAATCAATGGGTAGGACAAGGTGCAAGGTATCAATTAATGTTAATACTGTGGCACGCACTTTAGCGCGGTAGTCTTTTACCGCAGAAACACTGGGCCAGTCATAACTGTCTTCAGACAGATCATCCCAGCTCATTTCATCAACACCCACCGCAAAAATTGATTCCATATGAGGATTAATCCGATCGGGTATCAGTTTTGCCAATAGTAGCTTGTTGATGAAAAAAGTGGCCGTATGCCCAAGATAGAAAATAAGCGGGTGGCGCAAGGGTATAGGTTTTTGATAGAAAACAGCATCATCGCGCAAACAATCGAACAGTTGCGTATAGGTATCGAAGGTATTAGTGAAGTAAAGCGCTATTTCTTTGCGCTTATCATCCACGGTGCCACTGTTCAGTGTAGGGGTTCGGCGCAATGCTCTAGAGTCAACAAACGTTGCGGATCGTTTAGCCATTTCTTGTGCGTTTTGTATAGGTAAGGTCATCCTGAAACACGTTCCTTTGATTTTTATTCTATAGTCATACGATTTACTACTGGATAAAGGCTCAACTTTTTTACTTTATATTAATATTACTTGCCAAGAAACAAATCTTTTCCCAGTGGTTAAACGTCTCAGCCCTGCAGTTTTTTAATGGCTTCGACTAAATAATCTCGTGAGCAACCGAAGTTCAAGCGAAAACAGTCTTTATCACCAAAATCTCTGCCCGCTGATGGACCAACACCTTTGGCTTCACACCAGGCTTGCGTATCGGTGACTTGCAAACCGCTGGCATCAACCCACAGCAAAAAAGTAGCCGCGGGTGAGATTGCTTTTAAACCTTCAATTTTGTTGATTTCAGTCACCAAATAATCGCGATTTTCAGTTAAATACGCCACTTGTTGTTGATGCCACTCATCGCAATGCCTGAAAGCTGCATTAGTAGCGGTAAGGCCTGTAACGGTTACCGATGGTAATCTGCCGCGGGCAGCATGGTTGAAGTCTGCTCTTAATTTTTCGTTTGGAATAATAGCGAAGGACGTACCTAATCCAGCAATATTGAAGGTTTTACTGGCGGCCATTAATGTCACTGAATACTCAGCCAACTCTGGGTGCGCACTGGCCGGTAGATGTGGCACGTCATCTAAAATTAAATCGCAGTGTATTTCATCAGAGCACAGCATAACGCCATGTTTTCTGCATATTGCTGCAATTGTGTCTAACTCGTCTTGGTTTAAAACTGAGCCGAGCGGATTCATCGGATTACACATAATAAATAAGCTGGCTTTAGGATCCGCGGCAGCCGCTTCTAAGGCATTAAAATCGAGTGTCCAGCGACCTTCCACTTCTATCGAGCCGATACAAGTTCGGTTGAGATGATTAATTGCAGGTGCTGCCATTATCGGAGGATAATTGGGTGTTTGTACGATAATCGTATCCCCTGCTTGGCAATATGCTTGAATAGCCACATTAAATGCGGGCACCACACCCGGAGTCCACACTAGCCAACTAGGATCAATCTTCCAGTTATACTGACGTTGACACCATGCCACAACAGCCTCACTGGCATCGGTATCGTGAGCCGGTAAGGTATAACCAAATAAGCCGTCATCAATGCGCTGATGTAAGGCGGATAAAATAGGCTCAGCACAGCGAAATTCAGTATCAGCAATCCACATAGGCAGTATATCGGTACCTTTGTATTTTTCCCATTTATGGGCTTTTGACGATGTGCGGTCTGGTTTATCACTGAAGTTCATTGCGGGTCCTTTGATCGTTAATTTAGCTGTCTGTAAAAACAGTCGATTTAGCCTGTTACTATTAACCTTTGGTTTAGGTTAAAACACAAGTCAACATAACCCAAGTACTTATGGTAATAAAAATGCCACCCCATTTTTTCCCACAAGTGATAACGCTAACGATGACACTCATGGTTAATTTTTATTGGATATTAATCTTGAGGAAGGATAGCTTGCTTTTATAAAGAGGAACTCTTGGGTTTAAAGTCCCAGAATACATCGCCAGCCATTTTTTGAAGTAGCAACATAACCCCTTTCTATTGGAGTTGCGATCACCTTTTATCATTTTCTCAACGAGCAAATTCAACAGGCTGATTTAGCCAATGAGCACTCAATTGGCCAATCCATCAGTAATATGGTCGATTTAACACAGCAGAAAAGCTTGATATCAATCAAGCCTAAAAGCACAGAGCAACCGTTCTGTGCTACTTGCTAATATTCTCGTTTTATACAAAGGCATTAAAAAAGATCGTTTATTAACTATCAAACAACCCCTATCGGCTTAAAATTGGAAATCCGCGCTGTACAGCAATCGATGTTATTTGATTAGGGAATGATGAAGTTTATTACCTAGAACCCCCCCTGAAAGTAAAAATACCAGGTAAATCCAGCCGGATAGTGAAAGATTGGCAATGGGTGTGAATAAGGCGCCGACATTACAACCGTTAGCAAAACGAGTACCGAAGCCCATCAGTAACCCCCCTAAAGCAAAAAGAGCAAATTGTTTCGCAGAATGATTGATTTTAAATGAGAATGAAAATTTACCCATCAGCAGCACCGCAATTAATGTCCCTACTATAAGAGCAAAATTCTGCACTGAAATACTATGCTCGAAAAACGGGGTAGTAAACAAACCGGCTGGTCGAGAAGTAAAGTCAGCAATATCATTTGCGCTCATGCCAAACACCATTAACACTTTACCAAACCAAATACCGAAGGGTGTTGATGCCCCCCATCCTGCACCCGTTGAAACCATCATAATACCGAAGATCAAGGATATCACTAGCGCCGCCGTTTTCATTTCCCATAGATTACCAATCCATCTATGGTAGGTTTCAACACTGAATAAAGTAAAGTGCTGCGGAGTGTGTTTTGTGTGCATTTCTTGACGTACAGTTTCAGCGTCAACACCTAAGAATGACCCTTTCGCATGACGGTAATTTTGATATTTTTTAGCGAAAAAAACCACGATCAAAGCAAAAGCGATGCTCACTAGAATTGAAATAAAATAGCCGTTCAAAGGCCCCCAGGTAAACAGATCCGGCAGGTATACCCCTTTGCCAGCAAAACTACTGGAAGAGAATGATGTGGTTGTGATCCATGTTTGTGTCGCCTGCAATGGAAAACCCAAAAACACCCCGGCACCAAAAAAGAATAAGGTCGTCAAAGCACGCGGAATATCGCTCACCAATTCAACCATCACGCCCGTCGCACAGCAGCTTGAAAGGCTCATTCCAGCACCAAACATGACTCCCCCCAACACTAAGCCCAGGTTGATAGGATTAACCCATAAATTATAGCTGCCGGGATTGGCATTCAGCAGTAAACCCGCATTAATAATGGCGGTAATAACGAACATAAACATTAATGTCTGCAGCAATTGCGTCGAACCACGGCGATACGCACGGTTAACACTACCAGCAAAACCTATAGACCCCTTTGTTAAGACAAAACCAAGGCTCAAACCGAACAATAAACGCAAAAATAGTGATGAACTGTCAAGGAAGACGGCTCCTAAAAGAAGAGAAGCGATGGCGATGACAATACCAAATGAAGCTTGTTTTTTATCCATGGTGATAATCCAGAAGAAATGAAAAGTAGGCATTCATACACTGCGGATTTTTTGAGTTGTATGAAATGAAGCGCGGATTATTCTCTTACCGTGGATATATGTCCAACCCTTCTTTATAACTTATTGGTCTATATTCATCGGTATATTTATATTGGACAAAAAAGCAGCTGCAACAAATAAGTAATATGTGCTGTTTTTTTAATAAAAAATTCTCGTAAAGTGTAACCTTACGGGCTTAATGAAACATTATGAGTTTCTATGAAATAATCAGATGATGGTGACATCATTCCGCCCATATTAACGACAAGGCATTGATACTTAATGTTATAATTAAACTGTAAAATCAAGATATCCCGCTTTATACCCCTACTTATTCTCAGTAGTGCATAAAAAACACTCTAAGATATAAACGCCCCCTAAGTAGGTGGGAAACAAAAAGCAAGTCGCTACCCCAGTGGCACATTATCTGTAATAGCCAATATTCGCTCTATCAATCAGTGTCCAATATCGACACCATAAATACGTAGACACTCATTTGTTGAAGTAACAACATAACCCCTTCCTATATACTCAAGTGAATTCAAACTGCAGGTTTTAATTTCTGAAAGTTATCATTAATTGTATCACCGAGCGTGTCAGCAATATCGGGGAGGGTGATGCTAAAAAAGTCAGTGATTTTTCGGCGGAATTCTTTTGTCGTTGCGAAGTATCGCCCATTCCTCGCATGTTTATTCATCACCTTCCACAATCGTTCTATTGGGTTTAAATTTGGACTATAAGGCGGCAGGTAATGCAATGTTATATTCAGATTTTCAGCCTCTTTAACCACTAAGGCATTTCGATGGTATCCAGCGCCATCAAGCACCAAAT
>JBLHWR010000123.1:0-6101 GCA_047629275.1 Gammaproteobacteria bacterium | reverse complement strand
ATAGTCTGTTTTAATATCCATCATTCGACTTGAAATGCGAACATCCTTTTCAAAGAAGGTATCAAAAACAGTGGCATAAGCCAGCACCGCTTGTATATAGTTACGGGTTTCTTTATAGGGCACTATTGCAATCCATAAGTCTGCAGGCATGGTTTTAGTCAACGGTAACCATCGCTTCACTCTGGATGGCCCCGCATTATATGCTGCTGCAGCCAACGACACGTTATCGTCAAAACGATTAAGAACGGTTCGAAAATATCGTGTGCCATAATTAATATTGTTTTCAATAATTAGAATGTCAGCATGATTGGGTTTTTTTAACCCTAAGCCTTTCGCAACATAACGAGCAGTGGCAGGCATTAATTGCATTAATCCAAGTGCGCCAGCATGAGATTTTGCATTCGCGTTAAAAAGACTTTCTCGCCGCATTACACCATAAACAATAGACGGATCAAGCTGGTTGGCTTTGGAATACCTCATTACCTTTTCACGATAGGGCATCGGGAAACGAAGGTTATAATCACTACGATGGGCTGTTTTAGCGACAGTTCTTATAGCACTATCATGCCACTTCCAACTAGAAGCTAAGGCTGCGGCCTGTTTAATCTTAGGGGGGTCTAGGTGCTTTATTGCGCGAAACCATTCTCGATTAGCATCAGTCATTCGATTAATGAAAAATAGTTCTCTCGCACGAAACAGATGTTTATTTTCTTGAAGTAAAACTGACTCTTCCAAGGTAGCAAGTTCATTTGCATCTTGTTGTTCAATTTTATAAGGGAGCATCAGTTTATCTGCGGCTAAAAAACCGTAATATGTTGGTTTTTTTGACAACGCTAAATAGAGAGAGCCAGAACTAGCTTGGTCACCCAGCGCCTCGGTTGCCCGCGCCAACCAATATTGCCACTCATTTTCCATATGCAAATCGCTCGGCATTTGCTTAATGGTTTTTACCAACTCAGTCCAATTCTGATGCTTAAGATAAATATTAGTTAGCAGCAAGAAAACTTTATCAGTTTTCAATTTATCAGGTAAATCATTTAATAATTTAGCCGCGATAGCTAACTTTTGATGAGCTGATGATATTGCTATTTGCTGAGAAATTGAATTGCTTTGTTGTTGTGAAAAATTAAATTTTGAGGCCATCTCAAGCCAAAATTGTCTGGCACTTGAAGCATTTTTACGAGCCAAACGGATAATAGTATGCGTTATTATTTTTCGATTAATATCTAAATCATCAGCCTTGATTAAATTACGGAGTGCTTTTTCTGGCCTCTGATGTGCCTCATACCAAAGATTTAACGATAGTTGACTAGGCTCATCTAATTTCTGGCCTAAGTATTTAGCAAGCGATGGACTTCTTTCCTTGAATGCTTTTTCAATACGCTGCCAGATCACTTGATTAGGTTCAGCATGATGGCTAAGGAAGTAGTCAAAAGGCTGGTTGCATTCATTAGGTTGCGAACTTCCACGCAACCAAACCTTTTGGATATCTTGTTCGATGTTATCTAACTTTCCAAGTTTTAGTCGAGCTTGAAATGCCAGGCATTTCAAGCGGGTATAGATTCTATTGTCAAAAAACTCTAAATAGTGATGCCAATCCTGACGATCAGCTAATACTGATAACCACTTACCTCTTAATGCAAATGCAAATGGGTAATCTTTATGCTGGTCCAGAAAAGCTTTGACTTCCGCTACATTTGCTCGTTCGATCCTTTTCACAAAATGGTCATATTGCAGATAAGGTTTGATTGGATAACCGTTTAATTGTGTTAATAAATTAGCAAATTGATCCATTTTATTATGGCTAAGTGCAATTGAAGCTTCTTTAAACAGTTTTCGCTGAAGATCGATATTGGCATGAAGAGTGCCAGCAAGGAATAAACCGCAAAAAAGACAAAGCCATCGCACCATTTTTAACAACTCTGAGTAATTTGGAGAATTTATATTCAATTTAACTGATAATTTTCATGAGGTTATAATTTATTTGTAAAGTGAAATATAAAGTTTAAAATCGAATATTTTGAGTTGATCAAATCTGGCTAACCTGTATTACCTTGGCAAAAACATCACTGCTTAATGCGTTCATCCTTTTAATGTTTTCTTGAGGGAGATCATCAATCGAGGGAAAGCTTTCAATGGCTAGCTCAAGGCTCGACTCACGAAGGATATGGAAAATAGGATAAGGAGAACGGTTGGTCCAGTTTTCGCGATCATCTATTTTGGTATCAGCAAACTGATATTGAGGGTGAAAGCTAGCGACTTGAAAAGTACCAGACCAACCATATTGTTCGAGCATATCATCGATAAAATCTAATGTTTGATTAAACACCTCAAAGTCGGATAGCTGCTGATTAATAATAATTAATGTGGTTTCTATCTCAGGGGTCACATCTAACAGTTTGAATTCCTCGTGTAGCTTCAGCATGAGGGCTTCAGCATCTTTGCTATCTGAAACGGTATAACGAATTTTATCAGCATCGAATACACTTTTTGCAAATGGACAAAGCTGCAGTCCAATGACTGTTTTTTCTAGCCATTTTTTCACTACAGTAATGATAGATTCATTATCTAACATATTGATTAACCTCAATTAGTTTAAAAACTCACAGAAAAATGAAGTGTACTCTACTATTTGAGTTGAATATCAGCACTTAATTGAAAAATTTTTCTTTTATTGCGTATATATAAATCAAATCCAACAACACCAAACCATAACAAAGTTCATTTATATTAGGTATCGTTTTGCCGGTAGGTAAGCAAGTTTATTGTCTAAGAAAGTCGACTGTTTCATCGTCTATTAACCGATTCTCATTCAATTGAAGCCATTGCAGGGCAATAATAGTCGCAGACGACTTAATGATGCCATCGGCTAACCACTGATAAGCGGTGTCAACATCGACTACCTCGACTCTAATATCTTCATTCTCTTCGGCCAGTCCATGTATACCACCAATACCGTTGCTATCGACTATGCCACAAAATAAAGTGCACTCTTCAGTCGTGCCGCCAGGACTTACATAATAGCGACATATCTTTTCTAACTTAAGTATTTCGCAGTTAGCTTCCTCCTTGCTTTCTCGAATAGCAACATCTTCTACTGTTTCGCCTTCATCAATCACTCCAGCAACACACTCAATGAGCCATGGTGACGTTTCATCATGTATCGCACCCGCTCTAAATTGCTCTATTAGAACGACTTTTCTGCGCTTCGGGTCGTATGGTAGTAAGGCCACAACAGATCCACGTTCAAATATTTCTCTAGTAAATACAGCGCTATTACCCCCATCAAATAATTCATGGGAGACGGCATACTCTTCCAGCCGAAAATATTTTTTAAATAATAAATCGTGATTTTCGAGGCGCCATTGATAGTTCATAGTTGGACAATCTCAGTCAAGAGTTAAGGGAGGTTTGTAAAATTTGAATAACTTGTTGTAAATCTTGTTCGGTATCCACACCGGGACCTGGCAATTCGGCAGCTAGTTCTGTGTGAATAGTGTAGCCATTCCATAGCGCTCTTAACTGCTCTAATTTTTCTCTTGTTTCAAATTCGCAAACCGGTAGTTTTGTAAATGCCTTAAGGAAGCTCACCCGGTAGGCGTAAATACCAATGTGGCCGAAGAATTGTTGTGCTTGATCATCTCGGTCAAATGGAATTAAAGATCGGCTAAAATAATTAGTTACACCACGACTATCATGAACCAGTTTCACCTGATTTGGGTCAAGTGCCTGAGAGCGATCTATGACCTTATGCAGAGTTGCCATATTACAATTCGACTGTGCCAGATTTGCAGCAACCTGTGTCATATTAACCGCAGGCATCAGTGGTTCGTCGCCTTGCAAATTGACAACAATTAAATCATCACTCCAGCCTCTTGTTTGGGCTACTTCTACTAAACGGTCTGATCCAGTCTGATGTTGGTCACTGGTCATGCAAGCGTCACCACCGAAGTCAATAACGCAGTCAGCAATTCTTCGGTCGTCAGTTGCCACTATGACACTCTCTGCAGTGCTGCGAATAGCCGCTTCATATACCCATTGAATCATAGGTTTATTTAAAATGGTCCGAAGCGGCTTACCATCTAAGCGAGTGGAAGCAAATCTTGCGGGGATGACGACATTAAATTTCAGGGCCATATTGCTAAATTAACCTAGGTTACTGAGCTAAGGATGTTTCTAAGAAGAGTTATTCCTTTGTAGCCTGCTCTTCTGCTGTTACACCAAGTTGCACCCTGAGGTGAGAAAAACGAACATTGATGCCATTCATCGGAATGAGTGTAAATCATCATCAAGCGACTGTAGGGATGCCGTAGATAACCTGGCGCATAAAGTAATTACCAAGAACTGCAACGGTCGTTAAATACATGAAAATACTAGCTCAGAGCTGCCAAGAGTCGAGAACATAATATAAGGACTTTAAAGATGAAGGATTTGCATTTTTAGAGGCCCCTTAAATACGTTCTAGTTCTTCACTACTAAGTTCACGTGCTTCTTCAGGTAGCATGACAGGAATGCCGTCTCTGATCGGGTAAGCTAAGCGTGAAGTGCGTGACAGTAGCTCTTGTGCTTTTTTATCGTAAACCAATGGCCCCTTGGAAATGGGGTCGACGAGGATGTCTAACAAATGCTTATCCATGATGTTTAGTCTCCAGTAACTGTAATATTTCGTTTTCAAGGTCGGTAGAAAATTCAATGCCCAAAGGCACAACCCAAATGTTATCGTTTGCCACGCCTTTTAATTTCACCGCATCTTTGTGAGTCACCAAGATGGGTAATTCTGGCTTAAGTTCAAGTTCACGTGGAGTGAAGTCATGATGGTCAGGGAACTCATGAGTTATAGGATCAATACCGATCTGCACTAGGCTGGCAAAGAATATTTCAGGAAAACCAATGCCAGCCAAAGCATGAACTTGTTTGCCCTTAAAATGGGTAATATGAACTTTCTTGGATGGTTCGTTTAAGTTCCAAACTTCATTGAGAGATTCAACTATTTGATTGCCATCTCGATTGATGGTGATGTCTGCCTTATTTAAGCGGCTGCGCGATTCTCTGAGTGGCCCGGCAGGAATCATTAGTCCATTGCCAAAAGCGACTAATCGACAGACTGCAATTTCGATATCACGTTTTAATCCGTAATGTTGCAGTCCGTCATCCAATAAAATAATATTGGTATCAGGGAATTGCTCTAGAATTTGTTTTGCCGATTCTTTTCGGTTCGCACCAACACCAACAGGGCACTGGCAAATTTCTGAAGTCATATTGGCTTCGTCACCAGCACCCATGTTTATTTGACCGTCACTTAAGATTTGCACTCTATTTTCGTTGCCACTTTTGTAGCCTCGAGTCAAAATAGCAGGATGGTACCCTCTGCTTTTGAGCAACCGAAATAGAGCGATAACGACAGGTGTTTTACCATTACCGCCAAGTGTCACATTACCAACCACAATGGTGGTGACAGGCAGTCGAGTCGATGTCAATAACCCGATGTGATAACAAAATCGTCTAATTCTGGATAACAAGAAATAGAGCAAGGCCAAGGGCATGAGCGCAATTGAGAGCGGGTTTATCGACCATAACCACCAACCTTGGCGACTTTGAGTTGAAGCCATCATCCAATGGCCCATAACGGACTTATCTAGCTTAATGGGCTGGTCTGTTGGATACTCAGCAATGAACGTAGAGTCTGTCTCACTGGCAT
This sequence comes from Gammaproteobacteria bacterium, assembly GCA_047629275.1. Taxonomy (GTDB): domain Bacteria; phylum Pseudomonadota; class Gammaproteobacteria. Next base: position 403 of record JBLHWR010000123.1, on the reverse strand, counting down.
CAGTATCCCGAAATTGCATCGAATGCAACTTGGCATAAGTACCGTTCAATTCAATTAGGCTATTATGATCACCTTGTTCAAGTAACTTACCTTGATCGAGCACCAAAATTCTATCCGCATGTTCTATGGTTGATAGCCGATGGGCAATAACCAGTGTCGTGCGATTCGTCATTAGGTTTTCAATCGCGCTCTGAATATAGCGCTCTGACTCGGTATCTAGCGCCGAGGTTGCTTCATCTAGTATTAATATCGGCGCGTCCTTTAATAAAGCGCGAGCAATCGCTATACGTTGACGTTGGCCACCGGATAATAATACGCCTCGCTCACCAACTTCTGTGTCGAGCACTTCAGGAAGTGCCTCAATAAATTCCCAGGCAAAGGCTTGTTTTGCAGCCTCAATAAT
>JBLHWR010000122.1:0-6116 GCA_047629275.1 Gammaproteobacteria bacterium | reverse complement strand
AAGGCGAACCGCAAGGAACGCATGGTTGAGCATGTAAAAACATGCAGGCTATTTGTTTAAGGAGGCTAGCTACCTCTTAGTACCACTGAGAAAACTCAGCGGCGGGCTTCCTTTGAGCTCATGCTCTCAGGCGCAGATATCACTGAAACAGATCAGCAATATTTGATAGTCAGTGTAACCGTCTTATCCAGACAGGATAGTTAGAAAGATGCTCAATTCTTCCACCTAGCTGAAAGGCCATTACCTCACAGAGGATTAGGCTAGGGACTGATTATTGTCATATCAGGAGCAAACTTATGGCCCAAGCAAAACCCAATTATTCAAAACCCATCTTTGAACAATCATTCACAATTAACAGCTTACAGGCACAACGTGTCGTTGACCGTGTTTTTAGACGGACGGTCAGTGCGCTTTACGGAATCGATGTGATCCTGCGCATCATTGGCGATGAGAACGAAATTGATGAAGTGGAACAGATCATTAGCCAGTTGATCGAGGATTGCGCTAAAGCGGTAGACAACGAACAAGCTCGTTTGGACAAACTGATGGAGTCCAACGGCATCGATGAAGTACCTGACTACACCGACCCAATTACCTTCAACGCCAAAATAAGCTCGCCCCAAGTTGGCCAGTTTGTTGGCTTAGTGCGCAAACTCGATGCGTTGATGATCTCAATGGACACACTCTGGTTATCTAGCGTGCTTAGCAACAAGCAACGTGTTGATGGTAACTACGCATGGCAACAGCGCATTATCAAACTGGCTAGGCGCATTATTGATATCGAAATGCGAGCACGAAAATCAGCCCAAGCCAAGGGTAAAGAAGCAGAGGTTGAACAAGCGGTGCCTTTAACCGATGACGATATCACTGAAGAGGAAACAGATACCCCCGCCAACTAGCCAACTAGGCTCCCATCAACCAGCCCCTCTCGAAGGGGCTTAGTCTTTACCGTCCATAAAATTCACTTTTTCCTTTAAATGCTGTTGAACAAAACACATAACAAATTTATTATATAACAAATTTGTTATGGAGCGTGTTATGAAGGTACTCTTCTTATGCACTGAAAATTCGGCCAGATCCATTATGGCCGAAGCATTGTTAAAACATCATGGTAAAGGTGACTACGAAGTCTATAGCGCAGGGACTGAGCCACATAGTGTTGATAATCGAACTCTGTCTGCTATTGAACACTTTGGATTAAGTACCGATGGCTTACGCTCTAAGCACCTCGATGAAGTTTCCAGTATCCATTTCGATTTCGTCATTACACTATGTGATAAGGCCGCAATAGAATGCGACAACCGAGTAAAAGGCACTAATTGCCTTGCTTGGGATTTTCCTGAGCCTCGGTCACGCAAAGGAGCCAATCCATTTGAAAAAACGCTACAAGAGCTCAATGAACGCATAAAAATGTTTTTGCTTATACAACAAAAGCAAAAACCCTCGCCTATAACACCTACTACTTTTTACAAAGCTCTGGCTGATGATATTCGCTTAAAAACACTATTAATTATTGCAGTGGAAAAAGAAGTGTGTGTTTGTGAATTAATGATTGCACTGGATGAAGAAAGCCAACCTAAGGTTTCTCGTCACCTCGCACAACTCAGAAAGTCAGGCATTCTATCTGACAGAAAACACCAGCAATGGGTATTTTATTCAATTAATCCAACATTACCTGCCTGGATGAAACAAATTATCACATCAACAGTCGTTAATGAGCCGATTTTCATCGAACAAGAGTTAGCTCGATTAAATACGATGGGTGATCGACCGACCCGAGTGGCTAGCTGCTGCGAATAAGGAGATTAAATATGGGCATTTTTGAACGCTACTTATCTGTTTGGGTAGCGATATCTATTGCCGCAGGTGTGACATTGGGCGTTATCTATCCTCCGATTTTTGAAGCGATAGCAAAGCTGGAAGTCGCACATGTCAATATAGTCGTTGCCGTCTTCATTTGGGTAATGATCTACCCCATGATGGTTCAAATAGATTTCACAACAATTAAAGAAGTTGGCAAAAACCCGCAAGGGCTTGTATTAACCTTAGTGATTAACTGGCTTATCAAACCGTTTTCAATGGCGGCATTAGGTTGGTTGTTTTTTGAAGGACTATTTGCCGATTTTGTTTCACCGGAAACCGCGCAAGAATATATCGCAGGAATGATTTTACTTGGCGTAGCACCGTGTACGGCAATGGTATTTGTCTGGTCACAACTGACTAAAGGCGATGCAAACTACACGTTAGTTCAAGTTTCGGTTAACGACATCATCATGATTTTTGCGTTCGCTCCAATTGCAGGGTTATTGCTGGGAGTGACCGATATTCATGTGCCTTGGGGAACTTTGTTTATTTCTGTCGTCTTATACGTATTGCTACCCTTAATCGCAGGCGTACTCACCAGAAGAAGTTTAAACCGCTCAGGTCGTGATGAAACTGCAATTATCTCATTATTAGAAAAGCTAAAACCTTTTTCAGTCATTGGCTTGTTAGCGACAGTAGTACTACTTTTCGGCTTTCAAGCGAACACCATTTTAGATCAACCACTAAATATCTTGTTAATCGCGATTCCGCTGGTTATTCAAACTTATGGCATTTTCATTATTGCCTATTTTATTGCGGTAAAACTCAAGCTTAAACACAACATTGCAGGACCATCGTGCTTAATTGGCACATCAAATTTCTTTGAGTTGGCAGTCGCTGTAGCTATCTCTCTTTTTGGCCTCAATTCAGGCGCTGCATTGGCAACTGTGGTTGGGGTTTTGGTTGAAGTCCCAGTTATGTTGTCTCTAGTAGCGATTGTGAACAGAACAACACATTGGTTTAACGAATAATTCAGAGGATTCTTATGCAAACTCATCCATATGACAAACTAACACTTGATAATGGCGCAAGCTTTATATTTACCCCTTGCCCCGGAACAAAGGGCGTTGATTTAACAACGTCTGTAAAGCAATTAAAAAATGCAGGTGCACAAGCGATTGTTACTCTGATGTATGACGCAGAAATGAAGAAAAACGAAGCAGAAATACTTCCCAATGCGTGTAACGAACAAGGCATAAAATGGTTTCAGTTACCTATTTTAGATGACGATGCACCGAATGAGGATTTTGCAACGGCTTTCAAATGTCACCTTGATGACTTGCTATCTATTTTGCGCAATCAAGGCACGGTTGCAGTCCATTGCAAAGGCGGCTCTGGTCGCACGGGCTTAGTTATTGGACTACTCATGTATGAACTAGGCTACGACAAAACAGAGATTATTAACCAAGTACAGAAAGTACGCCCTAAGGCGCTTTCACATCCAGTTCAACTTTCTTTTTTCAATGCGTTTCAAAAAGTAGGGGCTTAAAAATGGCAATTAAAATTGGTATTAACGGGTTTGGCCGCATGGGACGATTAACACTTAGAGCCGCTTTTGGCTGGCAAGACGTAGAATTTGTCCAAATCAACGACCCTGCTGGCAACGCAGAAACACTAGCTCATTTGTTAAAGTATGATTCTGTACATGGCACCTGGTCACATGATGTAACTCATGATGAAAATAATGTGAAAATCGACGGTCAAGCTATTCGTGTAACGCAAAACAAAGCGATTAGCGATACCGATTGGTCTGAATGTGATTTGGTCATTGAAGCATCAGGCAAGATGAAGAAAACTGAACTGCTGCAAGCCTACTTAGATCAAGGTGTTAAAAAAGTAGTGGTCACTGCACCAGTCAAAGAAGAAGGCGTGCTCAATGTGGTTATGGGTGTTAACGACCACCTTTACGATGTTAAGCAACACGCCATCGTTACGGCAGCGTCTTGCACCACCAACTGCTTAGCTCCAGTCGTGAAGGTTTTACAGGATAAAATCGGCATCAAACATGGCTCGATGACAACCATCCACGATATTACCAATACTCAAACCATTTTGGATGCACCGCATAAAGATTTACGTAGAGCGCGAGCCTGTGGCATGAGCCTTATTCCAACCACCACTGGCTCTGCAACAGCGATCACCCATATTTTCCCTGAGTTGAAAGGCAAGCTGAACGGTCATGCAGTACGCGTACCATTGGCGAATGCATCGCTTACTGATTGTGTATTTGAAGTTGAGCGTCCTACAACGGAAGCTGAAATTAACGCTTGGATGAAGGAAGCGGCTGAGGGCGAGTTAAAAGGCATTTTGGGCTATGAAGAAAAGCCACTTGTGTCAATCGACTATAAAACCGATCCACGCTCTAGCATCGTCGATGCGTTATCAACAATGGTGGTCAACGGCACTCAAGTGAAGCTGTATACATGGTATGACAACGAATGGGGATACGCGAACAGAACGGCTGAGCTTGCTCGTAAAGTTGGCCTGTCAATTAAAGGATAATGTAATAATATGAAGCGCTTGGCATCATTATCAGACGATATAAAGCAGTACCTCGTTGTAACAGGTAACTACTGGGCATTTACCTTAACAGATGGCGCACTTCGCATGTTAGTCGTGCTTCATTTCCATGCGTTAGGCTATAGTCCGCTTAGCATTGCGATGTTGTTCTTGTTTTATGAAATCTTTGGCGTTGTCACCAACTTGGTTGGCGGCTTCTTAGGTGCTCGTTTAGGGCTCAATAAAACCATGAACATTGGCTTAGCCATTCAGGTTATTGCCTTACTCATGCTAGCTGTTCCGGCTGAATGGTTAACCGTTGTGTATGTGATGATTGCACAAGCGCTTTCAGGCATTGCCAAAGACTTAAACAAAATGAGCGCTAAAAGCTCGATTAAGGCATTGGTTGCCGCAGGACAAGAAGGCACGCTGTTTAAATGGGTTGCCGTATTAACAGGCTCCAAAAATGCCCTAAAAGGCGTTGGCTTTTTCTTAGGTGGCTTATTGTTAACCTTGCTATCCTTCAAGGGCGCAATGTTGCTAATGGCAGGTGTATTAACACTTGTATGGTGTTACAGCCTTTACGCCTTAAAAAGTGACTTAGGAAAAGCAAAGAACAAGCCCAAGTTTACCGATATTTTTTCAAAGAGTCGCTCAATTAACATTTTGTCGGCTGCACGATTATTCTTATTTGGTGCACGTGACGTCTGGTTTGTCGTCGCACTGCCTGTATTTTTATCGCAAGCATTTGATTGGGACCATTGGACTGTAGGTGGCTTCCTGGCGCTTTGGGTGATTGGTTACGGCATTGTGCAATCAATGGCTCCTAAGTTAATCAACTTCAAAGACAACTTATCTCCGGCAACCGAAACCGTAAAATGGGCAAGCTTGTTGGCATTAGTGACATTAGGTATCGCCTTATCATTATATTTTAGCTGGGAAGTTAAAACGGTACTCATTACCGGCTTAATGATATTTGGTGTACTGTTCGCCATTAACTCATCGCTACACAGTTATTTAATTGTAAGCATGGCAGATGCCGATGGTGTTTCCCTTGATGTTGGCTTTTACTATATGGCAAATGCGATGGGCCGTTTGATTGGCACAGTATTATCTGGCTGGGTTTTCCAGCTATACGGATTAGCAGCTTGCCTAGCCATCTCCTTTGCTTTTATTAGTTTAGCTGCTCTTATTTCCGCTAAATTGCCAAATATAGTCCCTCGATACCGCCATTAGTATTTACCTTAGCAAGGCATGGGTTTACAGATACCTCTGTTTTACAGTAATCAGGGAGCACATCTAGAACTTATGGAGCTTAAATCACAGGTAATACAGGATGCCAATTTGGTTACTTTAATGCTGTAAATGCTTATTAAAGTAACCAATATGGAACCTTATGGTGAGAATTATTGGCCCTGAATTCTATGCCCAAACGTTCTAACAGGACGCTTAATTATTCCCCGAAATTTCTTCCGTCGCCTCCTGACGCAGTTTCTGGGCATCCATTCCGTTTAGCCTTTCAATGGCTCTGTCTGCGGCACTTTGACGGTTTCCATCAACGTTTAGCGTACTTCCTGAGCCAGTGAGTCTCTCAAGATCCAGTGACGGTATTTCTGGTAGGTTGCCCGTGATCGATAAGATACCTATCCATTCATCGAGATTGACTTGGCTCCAATCTACCTGGTTTAACTGACTCGCGGTCAAACCTTCACAGTTTGGTGACTTCGCACTGCCCCAACCAAGGCCCAATTGAG
>JBLHWR010000121.1:0-6149 GCA_047629275.1 Gammaproteobacteria bacterium | reverse complement strand
GACATTAAAAGTCACTTATTTTAGTCAAATTTAATCATCTTAAAAACATGTTAGTTAATAGTCTTATGGACAGGCTGGGTTGATCAGAAAAATCAGACCGTTAATAATAATTTAAAAAGGGGTGTTTGTGCAGCAACCTAAATTTGAACTAACTATTTGTGATTACCTTGACTACTTTTCTGAAGTAACTCACCAACAGGCAGGCCTGATTTTACCCATCGCCATTGCCCCTGCTCGTCTTTTATAACCTCACCGATATCTTCTAATTTAGACATAGCCTCACGAAACCCAGTTTCTAAACCGGTGATATTGGTTTTAGTGTTTTCAGTTTGGTCCTCACTACTTCTCAAACCATAAGCAATATTTTCATTACGTGAGTTTCGACGTTCTTTAAGCCATAGGATTACAAATAACGAAATTAATATGCCTGACCCAATTACTACAGTTACAATATCTACCACTTTTACACCTTACGGTAAGTTTATCTACATATTAATGAATTCATAATAAGAATGAAATGATGATTTATGCGATTATTGAGCCACTTAAACACTAGTCGCCATAGATTGATAGGTTTCATTAGTAAAATACTTTAAATGCGTTAACAAACACTCGAGAAATCTATTATGCCACTATCCAAGTCCATTGCTCGTGACCTTGCTCACACTCGTGTTGTTACTTGTCACGGATATAAAAGAGAGGATGGGTTATGGGATATCGAAGGCCGAATAGTCGATACCAAACCGTACCGATTTGTCAATAAAGATCGCGGAGGATGGATCGAAGCAGATGAAGCTTTGCACGACATATCGATTCGAATTACCATCGATATTGAGATGACAGTAACCGATGCTGAGGCGGTAATTGATAGTTCACCCTATACCTATTGCAAATGCGTTGTGGCCATGGCAAAAAATCTAATTGGTTTGAAAATTGTCCCAGGATGGACCTTAAAATCAAAAGCGGCGATGGGTAAAAACAGAGGTTGTACCCACCTAACTGAATTGTTAGGCCCTGTAGCAACCACTGCAATCCAAACCATTAGCAGTGAAATGATGAAACGTTCGGTACAAGTTGCTGCTAAACCAATCGAATCAGCGTCACTATTTTTAAATAGCTGCCATTCTCTCGCTGCTGACAGCCCGGTCGTCAAAGAAAATTGGCCCAACCAATATCAGGGAAAAAATTAACGCAAAGCAAGAGAATTAAGTCGATCGGGCACGAACTTCCGCCCAAAAATTAAACGGTGGTTAAGACTTTAAATGACTAATTTGAAGATAAATAAATAGAGACGGCATTCTGTTCAACCAAGTTGGACATTTAAAGATTATCGAGATACTCATTGTTCATGCCTATAAATTAAAGGCGATTGACTAACGCATAAACCAAAAATTCTTAGAGCGTGAACTCAAGGTTTTTCAATGTTATAGCGCAGGCTTGTGCCGTTTCTGATCCTTTTAATTTAAAATGTTCAAAGAAAAATTTTTCGTGCGCTGGCGTTTCTTGGAAATGATGCGGAGTTAATACCAATGAGAGAATAGGAACTTCCAAATCAATCTGAATGTTCATCAGGGCATCAAGCACCGTGCCAGCAACAAAATCATGCCGATAAATACCACCGTCAACAATGAGCCCTGCAGCGATAATAATAGCGTAATGGTTAGTTTTGGCTAATAACTTAGCTTGCAAAGGCAACTCTAAACTACCGGGCACCTCAAAAAAATCAATGGATGACTCATCAATCCCTAAATTATTGCATTCGCTAACAAATGAAAGCCTCGACTGATCAACAATATCGCTATGCCAGGCGGCCTGAATAAACGCAATTCGTTTACCGCTTTGAATTAACTGGAAAGGTTTTTGGAGCTTTTTGCTATTCGTTTTTAACTGTGTTGACTGATCCATGATATGACCTAAAAATCTACGCGCTTCGCAATGGGTGATACGGGATCAGGGCGACAAGCGTGCTTAGGCCCGGGCCAAGACCCGAACAACATGAACACCCCATTCTCTTTCATCCGGACTTTAACCGTCGGCTTCGGAATATGTTATTAACTAACAACCGAATCAGCTGACCTTTTGGCTTTGTGAGACTCTCTCAAAACCAAAAGCGCTCGCGGGCTAATGGAGCTATTGTGCATCCAATTACCGCCGGTAGGGAATTACACCCCGCCCCGAGAATAGTGCTGTTTAATAACGATCAAATTAGCGACTATTAAAACAACGGTACCATTGTAATCAAAATTTCAGTCAAGCAATAGTACTCTCTTACTAATAAGGCGTAATCAGTTGAGTCTTTAATGCTTGCTGAGAATCATAAACCAAGGCAAAGGTATTACGTAAGAATAATTCCCACTTACAACGCCCCATTAATTATCAACAAATTTATCACGCAGATCATACTATGTGACTGCCATCACTCAAAGAGTGCCTTTGGAACATCGACTTGGTCTGTCTCAGGTATTATCCTAGACAATTCAAAGGACGATCATTAAAACGTAATGATCAATTGATTAACAACAAAGCGATTCGATCGATGAAAATACAGGTAGATAACTTTTAATGGTCCACTCAAATAAAAATAACACTATCCCACAAGATATCGATACATTTCAATCACCTCAGAATATGACAGATCCATTTCGTTTTATGTTCTGCGATTCGATGGGTACTGGACAATCGACCTTATTAGACCTTTTATTAAAGGATTCTAAAGCAGTCTTTACAGACCAAAATTCAGTCATTAGGTCTGAAACCGACAGTCACAAAGCCCTCCACTACTTCGCAACCAAAAAACGACAATTCATAGCAGCATACATTCCAGACCATATTCAATATACCGACCATATTGTGGCTACTGCTTCTTTGACGGATGCTGCGGTAATTGTTATTGATGCCAGCCAAGGCATCCTCACTGCATCTCGTCGTCACAGCTACATGGTATCGTTATTTGGCATTAGACAGATTGTTTTGGTAGTTAATAATATGGATTTGGTTGACTATGCTCAAAACCGTTTCGACAACATTGTGGCTGAGTACAGCGAGTTCGCTGGTCAGCTTAGTTTTGATGCCATACATTTTGTACCGATATCTTTACTGAACGGCGATAATGTATTAACCACCCAAACTGCGGCTTCAGGTAATGATACTTTAAACACCAATATGCCTTGGTATCCTGGCTCGACCCTGATCGAACAGTTCGAAACAATACCCGCGCATTCTAACGCTAAAGACCCTAGCTTTCGTTTACCTGTGCAATCAGTTAATAAATCTAGTCCTGAGTTTTTTACCTTTAGTGGCAGTATTGTATCTGGCAGCATTAGCCAAGGCATGGCTGTCGTCGCCAGCTTGTCTGGACGGTCAACCAAGGTAAAACAAATTGTTGGATCATCGGGTGAAGTGCCATCGGCCAAGAGTGGTCAGGCCGTGACCTTATTTATGGAAGACGATATTGACATAGGTCCTGGTGACATCATTGCGCTGGAGGACAGCAAACCCGACGTGGCTGATCAATTTGCAGCACATATTATCTGGATGAATTCTGACGCAATGTTGCCCGAACGAACCTATGTCATTCGTTTTAACAATACAGACACTACTGCCAGAATTACTGATTTGGTTCACAAGGTTGATACCAACACGTTAGACAAACTTGCAGCTAAAAAGCTCAATCTGAATGAAGTGGGCTATTGCAAATTGGCACTCGATAAAGCAGTTGCTTTTGATGCTTATAATGATAACCGACAGACAGGTGCCTTTTTATTAGTTGACCAATACAGCAATGCCACCGTGGGTGCTGGCATGATCGATTTCGCCTTGCGCCGAGCGAGTAATATTGGTTGGCACACTATGAAAATCGACAAGTTGGTTCGTGCTGCGGTTAACAATCAAAAACCCTGCGTTGTTTGGTTTACAGGTTTTTCTGGATCGGGTAAGTCCAGTATAGCCGACCACCTCGAGCAGAAGTTACACGAGGCGGGTAAACGCACTTATCTACTTGATGGCGATAATATCCGATTCGGTCTAAACAAGGATTTAGGCTTTACCGATCATGATCGCGTAGAGAATATTCGCCGTGTCGCAGAGGTTGCTAAGTTATTGGTAGATGCCGGATTGATTGTCCTCGCGTCATTTATATCGCCATTTAGATCAGAACGCCAGATGGCTAGAGAGTTATTCAGTGACGGTGAATTTGTTGAGGTTTATGTCAATACGCCATTGGCAATATGCGAGCAACGTGATCCCAAAGGCCTTTATAAAAAAGCGCGTGCCGGAGAGTTGAAAAACTTTACTGGCATTGACTCCGACTACGAGCCACCTGAGCAGCCTGAGGTAGTATTAAAAAGTGGCGAGTTCGATGCCGACACGCTGGCCGATGAACTGGTTGAATATTTAGTATCTAAAGGCAACCGTTCAGCTTATTCTTAGATGTTAACAAATAATATCATCCCAAAATTAATGAACGCATTCAAATAATGATGATTGGATGTACTTGATTTGATTAGCCACTTTAGTTATTTATCTGTCTGCCTATCTAATAGCTGAGAAGAAACAATAGATAATATGCAATAGCTTAAAAAATAGTAAAAACCCGGCATAAATTGAGCATTCAGTGAAAACAATTTTTCTGTCTGTTGCGTGGCGTTGGCCGCTAAAAAAGCCACAATTATTGCCACCACAAAGACATCCGCCATCGACCACTTTGAAATCATATTTTTAATTTTATCTGCAGCCTGCCTAGTCTGGCTGTTTCGTGCTAAGACAGAGGCCAACATTAACAAACTCTTTAAAGCTGGAATCACAATGCTGAATAGGCCTATTAGCAATGCCACTAGCCATTGGTCAGCTTGATAAAGTTCTTGCACCGTACCAGCAATACTACGTGTTTTTTCATAGGCGCGTAGCTCACCCGAAATGTCTAGTTGACTGACGAGTTGTTGTGAAATAGACACCATAAAGTCTGGCACACCTGGCGAATTTGCCAATGTTTGCACCCCCAAATCAACTAATGAAGTCTTATCTACCGTACCAATGAGCGATAGGATGGGCTGCGTAACGCCTGGGATCAAAAATCCCAATGCGATCAGCATCAATAAAATGCCTAATTTTTGTTTCATTACTTTTTTGCCTACTGTCTTGGAAAAGTGAGTTTAACGTTTAACAAATCACTCACGCAAATTGATTGTCTTAGTCGAACCCACATTGTCTGTGAAGTAGACCAGTCTGCTATATTTAGCGTTATGTTGGTTAGTTAGTCAGCGATCAATTCACTTATTAGTTATCATTTAGTATTATTAAATAAAATTTGTGCTTCACCTGATTTAAACATTAATTTACATCTAACAATTTAATCGACTAGGTTCTAACAATGACTCAATTTGTTGCGCTAAAAACTCCTATTGGCGAGGTGATTCATATCAACCCCGAACTAGTGACTATGCTAAAAGACAAGGGTGAAGTGACTCATATCCATTTTTCGACCGACAGTAGCGGTTCTGGTTTTATTGCAGTATTAATGCCTGCTCAAGCCGTCGCTGATCTGTTATCGGCCGGTTAAAGTGCTTTAAACTTAGAAGAATTCGTTAGCTTGGAAGCTCTTTCTGGTTGGAATATATCGTCTCTCTGCCCTGCTCTGGTTGGGATGGCACCATTTGAGATAAAACCAATGACATCATTGCAATGCCAGCACCCACAATAAAAACGAGTGCAGGCGAGTAAATCCAAACCAACCCGAGTGCAATTGGCAAAACTACGGCCGCAATATGATTAATCGAAAATGAAACGCCTGCGGTCGATGCTATATCAGCAGGGTCAGCTATTTTTTTAAGGTAACTCTTCAACGCAATCGCCATAGCAAAGAAGATATGGTCAAGAATATAAAGCAGCGAAACAAATATCACGCTATCCGCAATGGCATAACAACTAAAAATTATGACCAAGCCAATATACTCAAGTGTCAGGGTCTTTCTCTCTCCCCAAACACTAACCAGCCGACCAATGCGAGGCGCTAAATAGATGGTAAGCACACCATTCACTAAAAATAATAACGCCATCTCGCCAACACTAAAGTGAAACTTTTCTACCATCAAAAAGCCAGCAAACACGACAAAAATCTGGCGTCGAGCCCCCGATAGAAATACCAGTATATA
>JBLHWR010000120.1:0-6271 GCA_047629275.1 Gammaproteobacteria bacterium | reverse complement strand
AATAACGGGCCGTAAATGAACACCAACCTGCCCATCAAAACGGAGAAAAATAATGAATCATTCCTCTAGCGTCAAATTTTCCTATGAGTTCTTTCCACCTCGCTCTGCTGAAATGGGACGTCGCTTATGGCGAGCCATAGGCCAGCTTGAGCGCCTGAAACCCGAGTTTTTTTCAATGACCTACGGCGCGCTGGGCAGCGCACAGCAAGATAGTGTTGATACAGCTCTATCTATGCATTCTGAATCACCGGTAGAAGTAGCCGCTCACCTTACCTGTGCCAACACCGAATCCGAAAAAATCATGAGTGTGGCAAAACAACTCCACAGTGCAGGTATTCGACGAATAGTCGCTTTGAGGGGTGATGCTGTTGAAGGCGCTTTAATGAACGATGATTGTACTTATTACTCTTCAGAAAGTTTCGTTAGTTCATTACAAGAACACTTAGATGAAGTTGACATCAGTGTCGCTGCTTACCCAGAAGTCCACCCGCAAGCATTAAGTGCTGCCGATGATTTGCGCCACCTAAAGCGTAAATTAGATGCGGGTGCTAATCGTGCTATTACTCAGTATTTTTTCGATGCAGATTGCTACCTGCGCTTTCGCGACCGAGCTTTAGCACTTGGCATTGACAAACCGATTGTGCCCGGCATTTTACCCATTCACGATATGCAAAAGCTTCGTATCTTCAGCGAACGCTGCGGGGCAGTCATACCCCCAAGTTTTGATCTGATGTTTAAAGCGTTAGAGAACGATCCTCAGGCTACTTATGATCTATCGGTAGACTTAGCAACGAAGCTCTGCGATCGCCTGCTAATGGAGGGTGTCGATCACTTTCATTTCTATACTCTAAATCAGGCCGATAAATGCCTCGATATCAGTCTCGCACTCGGGGCTAACATTAATGCCGTACCTATGCTGAAAGAAGCTTAGTGAGCACTGACCGTTTCTCAATTAGCTTGGTTAAGATTCTTTTTAATGCCATAGATTCAGATCTTTATGCTGGTCACAGTCTAAATAGTTTGTAGGTTCTGAGTAAATACGAAGCAATTGCACATTGAGCTCATGTAGAATTAATTATTATGGAGATGTCAAATATTCATGGCTATTGATAATTAACAGAGTAAATTGGGCTTTACATAAATCAAGTGAAAGCCGAGCTGATGTAACTGACTGTGATAAATCATTTGCCGCTACATCATTTCTCGGAGTACATTCGTAATCAAGCACACAATTAACGAGCAAAACTCGAAGGGTGGAAATGATGAGTATTTCAATCATTAATAATGATACTTTGACTAATCTTAAAAATGATCCGCATTATGAAGATAGAGTCAATCTAGCTGCAGTGTTTCGTATGACAGCTCGACTTGGCATGAATGAAGGCATTGCAAATCATTTCAGCTATGCGGTTTCAACCGATGGCAGTCAGTTTTTAATTAATCCTAATGGCCGACACTTTTCGAATATCCGCGCCAGTGAATTATTGCTACTAGATGCCCATGACGACTCGACAATGGATCAGCCAAATGCGCCTGATCCAACGGCTTGGGCGATTCATGGCGCATTGCATCGTAATGTGCCTCAGGCGCGTTGTGTGCTTCACGCCCACTCAAAATATGCCACAATTTTGGCTTCTATTGAACAGGATAGCCTGCCCCCTATCGATCAAAATACGATGCGTTTTTACAATCGAGTTTCGATTGATAAAGGTTATGATGGCATGGGTCTTGGTGATGAGGCAGAACGTTTGAGCCAGACTTTGGGCGATAACAAAATCTTATTGATGGGCAATCATGGCTGTTTAACCGTTGGCGAAAGCATTGCCGCAGCATTTGACGAAATGTTCTATTTTGAGCGGTCTTGCAGCAATTATATTAATGCATTGGCAACAGGTAAGCCTTTACGTCTGGTCAGTCATGAAGTCGCTGAAAAAACAGCACGGCAGTGGGCCTCTTACTCGAAAGCCGCTCATCTGCATTTGAAAGAAGTTAAGGAAATTCTTGATCGCGAAGAGCCTGATTACAGGCGGTGACGATCACTCTGTAGTTTCTACAAAAACCGCTGAACTGATAAAAACCAAAAGGGTAAATCAAAAAAGTCGGTGGTACATGAGAATGATTCGGATGTGCCACCGATGCCTGCTGCTACTCGCTCAACTTATTGACCCATTGCACGACCAACACGACGCGGATCAGCACCACCCTGTAAGCCTTCACTATTGATTGTAATGCCATGCAACCCGGAGTTTAAATCCCGAATACTGACCTTATGACCCAATGCTTCAAGCGCACCTTTTAGCTTTGCAGCATCCGTGTTTTTTTCGAGATCAGTTCCACCGTTGCGATTGACAAAATGTGGCAAGCTTATAGCAGACTGAATATCCATATCCCATTCAAGTACGCCTAGCATCGTTTTAGCAACATAGTTGATAATACGGCTGCCACCTGGGGAACCGATGACCATGGAAAGATTATCGTTTTCATCAAAGACCATAAAAGGCGACATTGAGCTTCTAGGGCGTTTGCCTGGCTGCACACGATTAGCGATTAACACGCCGTCTTTTTCTTCACTGAATGAAAAATCGGTCAGCTGATTGTTAAGCAAAAAGCCATGCACCATCACCGTAGAGCCAAAGGCCATTTCAATACTGGATGTCATTGAGAAACCATTGCCTTCCTTGTCGACGATACTGAAATGAGTCGTGCTGGGTTGCTCGGGGGACTTTGACAACAACCAGTTGGCATCTGCATTGGGTGGAATACCGGGAGATGCCTCCCCCATATCCTCGGGGCCTATGAGTTTGGCGCGTGCACTTAAGTAGTCGGCATCGATTAAGCCCTCAACCGGAACAGCCACAAAGTCAGCATCAGCCATGTATTTGCCACGATCAGCATAAGCCAACTTTCCCGCTTGAGTGAAAAGGTGAACAGCTTCTGCTGACAAAGGTTCATATTGGCTTAGGTTTTTACCTTCAAGAAGCTTCAGAATCTGAATAACCGTCATACCACCCGATGTTGGAGGGCCCATACCGCAAATTTTGAAGGCTTTGTATGGCGCGCAAACCGGAGGTCGTTCAATAGCTTCATAAGCTAACATATCATCAATTGTAATAAGCCCAGGATTATCTGCTGCGGTGATACGTGCTGCATTGACAATATCCAACGCAATTTGACCTTTATAAAAACCACTCGAGCCAAGCAACGCGATTCTGCGGAATGTCATTGCAAGCTCTGGGTTCTTCTTCATCACACCAGCCTGCAATGGCTTGCCACCGGGGAAGTAGTAATTCCAACTAGCTTCGTAACGTCCTAGCGCGGGGTTTGTTCCTCTGGCAATTGACGCTCCCAGTTTTGGAGAAATCTCAAAACCATCTTCAGAGAGCTTAATCGCATCTTCAAACAACTCAGCCCAAGGTAGCTTGCCGTGTTGTTGATGGACCTTTTCCATCATTGCAACAACACCCGGAACACCCACAGCCCGACCACCCGCCAGAGCGTCCCACCAGTTCATATTCTCCCCGTCCTGCTGGAAAAGCTTACCGTCAGCTGCCATGGGCGCTTTTTCACGTCCATCAAAACTTTGCAGCGATTTGTTTGCCTTGTCCCAATAAAGAGCAAATGCACCACCGCCAATACCACTGGATTCAGGTTCAACCAAAGTCAAAACCATTTGTACGGCAATTGCTGCATCAATCGCATTGCCCCCTTTCGCCAGCATTCGCATACCCGCTTCGCTCGCATAAGGGTTCGCAGACGAGACCATGTAATTTTTTGATTTGACGAGATTCTGTTCGATACGACCATTACCAAATTCTGGATAGCGTGCTTCTTTGGACAATAGCGTTGAGGAAATTAGTGTAAGACTGATGGCCACAGCCATTATTGAAATCGACTTCTTCATATAAAACACCATTTTTGTTTGGGACTATCTTGGACTGACTATAGAAAAAAGAATAAAAGTCCTATCGGCTAATGTCAATTACCAGAAACCAGTCTGGGAATTAAAAAAACAGTGGCACATAAAAATATTTTTAGCGCATCACCGACTTCATAAACGATCAAAACCCTCATTCAGTCTCTATAAGACTTGGTATTGCATTTTTTCTGAGAACAACCTTATTCTGTTGGTATTTATGACTAGGGTGATCGCAGTACTCTCGTTGTAACCTAGGACAATAATACTTTCATCTGGTGGCCAGCCGCCACTCTGGGCGATACCCCTGCCAGTGATCATATCGAAACCTAAATCATTGATGTCTGAAACAAGCGTTTGCTGTTTAGCGACCTATTTCTCGTCGGTCAGTAAATCACTAAAGGGGTTCCAATTCCTAATATAAAGCGAGGCACTGACCTCAAATTTTTGATGAAGTTTAGCCAAATCTGTTACGTAACACCCGATATTCAGCTTAAAAGGAGCATCAGGTGCATCGACATGATAGTCAGCATTTAAATACCATATTGTTATAGCCGATTTACTTTTTGGGGCTCCTCATCGACTGCGAATAATTGTATTTAAAGAACCTAATTGTGTAGAAATGTATTTACTTTTAATATGCGAATGATTATCATTTGCGGTATGGGATATTACTATTTAAAACCTAGTCACAATTAGACTTAGACAGCAATATTATGATTCCGTTAAGGTTAAGAAGTAAGGAGGAATCCAAGTAACGGAACAATGTTGAGTTTTCAGAAATCCCTTATATTTAATTTAGGTCCAAATATTTTCATTAGGACACGGGTAATTTAAATCTGACAATTAAGATCATACAAATGAAGCTTAATGTACCGCGTATTTATAAAATTAAATTTGAAATTTAGGAGATCGTTATACTCAAGCCAAATGTACTTAACAAAAGGAGTGAACTTGAACTCTTAGTAGCAGGCTGTGGTGACTCAGTGGTTCGATTAAAATCAGAATGGAACCATATTATTAAAGCAATAAAAACACTAGGACCCGTAATGCCCTTAACACGGAATGAATATTCAGCCTATGAAAAAATGGCGTTTATAACAACGTGAAAATCATGAGCAGCATGGGTTTTGTACTTGATGATTTGATTAACCTAAAATTGTTTATTAGTCACTGGTATCACGGTTTTTTTGTTTGTGAAAACACAACTAATGGTGAAAGTCAGAGCCTGCAGTTCTTTGATAGTTATGGCAAAACTATTCATAAGATCTACCTGCTTGAATTGAGTGATCAAAAATCTTTTGACACATTTATATCTACATTTACAAGCAGTGATCAATCAAATACTGTGAGTAAGTAAAAATATCTTAAGTCTAAGTTCAGTATGGATTTTGATAGAATTTAAAAAAATAGAGTTACTAATAATGAATAGATCATACCCTGATATCAATCTTGATAACATTGACCCACAACTAGTATCTGCTTCGTTGTGCTATTTGATAACAGTTCATTTCAGAGGGAATTCGGAAAATCTCTCATCTGAAGTGATACACCATTTGAAAATTCTAATCGAACTGAATGAATTTGTTTCACCTGAAGCAACTGCAACCTATCATAAACTAAAAAAAGTATGGGCAAATATTGAAAATGAGGGGAAAATTCAACCCAAAACTGAATGTAGTTGCAAAAAAAAATACATTGATACTAAGAAGTGGACTGCTAGCTTTATCGACTAAGAACAATCTCATTTTATGTCGTGTTGGACCAAGCAAATGAAGCCTATTGTGCCTAGAGTAATGAAAGCCTAACCTATGTTCTGGTCAACTCTAACCGGACACTTTCTTTAGAGAACTTTCATAGTTAATAGGTGATTGATCACCGTTGTTAGTATGCAGTCTTTCAAGGTTGTAATACCTCATGTAAGCCGCCACATCTTTTGTCATAAGCTCACGCGTTGGTTGCTCAATTTTAAATATCCAGTCATGTTTCAAACTGCCAAAAAAACGTTCCACCACGGCATTATCCCAACAAGCTCCGACATCGCCCATACTGGCGCGTACACCGTAACCCTCAAGCAATTGACGATAGCGCTGGCTGATGTATTGAGATCCACGATCACTGTGAAACACTAGTCCTTTGGGTGGTCGCCTCAAGTTGTAAGCCTTTATCATGGCCTTGCTAATCAGGTCGGTTGTCATGCACTTGCTGATAAACCAACCCACGATCCTTCGCGAGTATAGATCCATGACTATCGCAAGGTACATCCAGCCTTCGCCCGTCAGCAGGTAGGTGATATCACCTGCCCATACCTGATTTGGCCCAACAGGATTAAAGTTCTGATTTAATAAATTATCAGCC
>JBLHWR010000119.1:0-6296 GCA_047629275.1 Gammaproteobacteria bacterium | reverse complement strand
CCCATCATTTTCCTTAGTGACTCCTCATCGTCCATCACCAGCACCTTACCCTGGCCTCTAATCAAATGGGTTTCCAGCCGATTAACTTGTGTTTTATCTGAAGCTGGCAGGTAAATACAAAACGTCGTACCCACACCCAACTCAGATTCGACAGAAATATGTCCTGAGTGTTTCATGATAATTGAATAGGATGAGGCGAGCCCGAGACCGCTACCGTCTTTTTTAGTTGTAAAGTAAGGGTCAAATATATTGATAAGATGTTCTTGGGCTATGCCCATTCCCTTATCGGTAATGGATACCTTGATATAGCGACCCGGGCTTAGCGGTAATACAAACTGCTGATCGAGTATCAGATTTTCTGCAACAACCCGGATAGTTCCACCCTGAGGTAAAGCCTGGTTGGCATTGATAACTAGATTATTAATAACCTGACTGATTTGCCCTGCATCTACCTCGGCTGACCATAGGTCGGCGGCGATGGATATTTCACATAATGAGTTGGAGCCTCGCAATACAAAAGAAGGGGAAAGCTCCACGATTTCTCTGACTGACGTAATTTTTTTGACTGGCGCGCCCCCTTTTGAAAAAGTTAGCAGCTGCTTAGTCAACATTTGCGCTCTTAGAGACGCCTTCTCTGCCTCTTCTAACATACCAAGCATGGCGTCTTCTGGAAGCAACCCCAACTTGGCCATGGATACATTGCCGAGAATTGTGGTGAGAATATTATTAAAGTCATGGGCGATTCCTCCCGCAAAAATGCCAAGAGAATCAAGCTTCTGCGCCTTTATCATTTCGTCTTCCAGCGTTTTTCGTTCAGTTATATCCTCGATAGCAAGCAAGATAACGCGTTCTTTGCCTATTTTTTGACCAATCTGCCGCGCATTCAACAGCATCGTACGTCGGCCAATTGTGGCAAAGTCATGCTCAACCTCGTAGTTATCAAACTCAGACTT
The DNA here is from genome assembly GCA_047629275.1 of Gammaproteobacteria bacterium. Taxonomy (GTDB): domain Bacteria; phylum Pseudomonadota; class Gammaproteobacteria. The sequence continues at coordinate 5,343 of JBLHWR010000119.1, read as the reverse complement.
TTCATGCAGTATCCGCTCCAGCAGTTCCCGCAATTGAGGGATATCCCATTGTCTATTGCCCAAGTTGAAAATAAGCTCACCAACTGTTTCTTCAGGCTTCACCTTGAAGAAGTCATAAAATGAACGACTGACGGTAACGACCCTGAGGTCCTGATCGAGGGAGATCAGCGGTTCACGCACGGTATTGATTACGCTGTCTGCGAACTGATGCGCCTTATCTGCTATTCTTTTAATTGCCGCCAGTTCCTTGCGGGTTTTTTCGAGGCCAGCTTCAATCGCCTTGCGCTCGGTTATATCCTCTATTGCCAGAAGAATAACAAGCTCTTTGCTTTCCCCCAACTCAACCTGTCTTGCATTCAAGAGCATCGTACGTCGACCAATGGTGGCAAAGTCGTGCTCAACCTCGTAGTTATCAAACGCAGACTTTTCAGGCAGGATACTCTCAAGCAATACCCGTAACCGCGGAATATCCCATTGTTTATTCCCCAGGTTATAGATCAGTTCACCAACGGTCTCGTCAGGGTTCACCTTGAAGAAATCATAAAACGAACGGCTGACTGTGACGACTCTGAGATCCTGGTCCAGGGAGATCAGCGGTTCACGTACTGTATTAATAATACTGTCAGAAAACTCATGGGCTTTGTCTACTGACGTTTTTATAATTTCCAGTTCCATGCGGGTTTTTTCGAGACCCACCTCGACAACCTTGCGTGCGTTGATATCCCGGGCAATCGCGTAAGCAACGCCTTTTTCAAGATTTGGATGTACAGACCAGTTCAACCAGATATAGGTGCCATCTCGACAGCGATACCTGTTTTCGAAATTGAGTACATTTACTCCCAGTAACAAAGTCTCGCCAATCAAGACACGGGTAGGCTCCAAATCATCAGGGTGTATAAAATCCATGAAAGATTTGCTCAGCAATTCGTTCTCGATATAACCTAGAGTTTCCAGGAATGCCGGGTTAACCTTAATCAGATTGTTGGAATGCAGATCAGCGATACAGATCATGTCGAGCGACATGGAAAAAATTTCTTTAAGCTCGTCTTCTTCCCAGTTTCGAATAGATTCAGCTTCGCCTGATTCGCGAACCCGCTTGCTCAATTCTTGATAATTCGGTCTAGCCGTCATGACTATTGCCTGTGTTTACTGATAGGTGGTCCGTCCACGGTGCTAAACCGATCAGGGTCGGCATAGCAGGTATCCGCGTTTTGAACTTTTTAAGCTTCTATCTTGGCGTTATTTTTAGAAGCGAGTCCAAGAACCCTGAATCTGATGATAGCGATTAGAAACTTACGTGAGTGCCAGCTGCACCGCATATCGATAAGTCTTGCCTAAAAGCATGGATCTCAATCAGGAGATAACATGTAAAGAAAAATCACGGAATACGACAAGGTTGCAGGAAGCGTAACTCGTCGTTCAGCATAGATGTGTTTCTGTTACTGGCGGGATATGTCCCATCTTTTTCTGGCAGCAGATACCTGCTGTCGGCAGGAAATTTAAGAGGATACTAATCCTCACTGAAACCAATGTACGCTTCTGAGCAGGTAGACGCTGTGGGTATAAAACCTAGTTTTCTACAGGGTTGGAATCGATATCCGTAACCCCTTTCGATCTGTATGTTTTTTGACCAACAATGTCACTTTGTTTCGTCATCGCAGCAGTAGCTTGTTTATTATGGCACTAATATGCAATTAATCCATTAATAATCACTGTAATAAACGGGTTGGAGTAAAATTTATATTCATCTTATATTTATTGGAGGCGCTCGCTTAGAATGTCTGGGGAATGCCTGAAAGCTCTTCGACCTGCCGACGAAAACTCCCATTATTAAACACAAATCTTGTACTGACAGCCATCCTGATCTGATCGAGTAAGCCCTCTCCCAATTCGCTCTCAAACTGATACCTATAGATTTCTCGGCGAACTTTCCATATTTTACCCAACACAAGGTATTCCGAATGTGACGTCCACACACTCATTCGCTGCTCAAGCGCAGGGGTAGCATAACTAGCACTTTTGTACTCAGTAGGACCGGTGGGCATGCCAGCTCGGACAGGATTCAATTCAATGTAGCGGCAGCACAGTATTAAAAGCGTTAAGACCGAACAAGGTTTCCGCTGAAGCGCGCCTCTAACAGCGTCCTCTTTTTTCTAAAACGATCGTTAAAGTAGCGCACGTAACATCAACAGTAGGTGATTGGATTGATGTTAATACACGATTAGGGATTCGTTTTGAACTCGATTTCTTAATGGACTTTTATTTGTCAAGGGAGCGCGTACTTCGTGCGCTCACGACAGCTGTTAGGGTATTGATTGATTCAACAGGGCCCCTTGCAGATCCTGAAATCGTTGTAATTATAGAGGAAGTCAATGAGAACGGAATACTCTAAGAAGTTCGCTACTATCTCGATCAGGCGCCATTTTGGCCATTCAGGGATGTCTCTGACCTACCTAAAGCGAGACCTCGCACGGCAGCGGCGAGGCATCCCCACTTTAAAACACTGAATGATAAAGGCATCGTTTTCTTGCCTGAAGAATTGAAAGTGTACGAGATTCGAGCAGGACAGAAAATTGTCGCTGAGGGTGCTGCAGGAGACTCAATGTGTGTTGTCTTAGAGGGCTTATTAGCAGTTTCAATTAACACTGAGGCCAGTAAAAAAATGTTCTAGTTGCAGGGCTTGATTCTGCGGTTTTTCGGTGAAAAAAGCTTTCTTAACCGGCAGACCCAAGTTCTGCAACGATGATCTGCGTTTTCGATGCATAGTGGGCGGAATGACAAATAACGGGATTAGTCGACTGATAAAGATTAATACTGTGGTAGCTGAACCATCAAGTCTGGTCATGGCAGAACGAGAACCTGTCCAGTTCATTAATGATACGGGTCGCATATTAAACTTGCGGAATCGATCAAACCGCCGTAAAACTAATAATATTAGAAAGTTGGATTTATGGGTGTTTTCCAACTTTTGGCACAATGAGTTTCCTCATCTTTGAATTGGGCTGATTGCAGTTCGGCGCTAATACACAGTAAGCGCTTTGGTAGGTTTGGGTGTTCAGACAAGCATTGGATCGTGCAATGAGAGTTTACGACTGCCAGAGTGAGAAGCTATTGTGTTAGTGTGCCCGTGCCGAAATATCTGCGTTCCGGTACTGATTCGCTGTTTATTTTTGGTTGTTGTATAAATGGGGTCTATAAATGGGGTCGGAGTAAAATTTACAAACGGCTGCTATGTGACAACTAACAAATCGATTTCAGTGACACCCCCTAAATCGGAGCTAGCCTTGCTTGCATTAGGCATCGTAGCTGGCAAGGCTCATTGTTACCGTTGCATGAAGTGAGGACAGCGTTCGATGCTTCACAGAAGCCCGTGAAACAAGCGCGCACAGTAATGTCAGCGTTATGTGAATCTTACTCCGACCCCATTTTTCCATTTATTCACCTACTCTTGGCATTTCGAGTAGCTGACCTGTTACTGAAGTCTTCTGGGATATCGGTCTCTCAACAGGTGATTCTTTAGCGAGTCTCAGGTATATGATCATTGTTACGTTTTAGGTGGCGCTCTTTCCAGATGATCATGTGGTCAGTGCATTCTCTTTGAATGCTGCCGTCGAGTCTTTCAACATAGGCATTTTGCCAAGGACTTCGATGTGCTGTTAATACTTCTCCGATTCCCATTGCTTTAATGCAATTTTTAGAAAGGGTACCGAAAATCTTGTCTCTATCCCAAAGTAAGTATTTCGGTGATGTTGGGTTAGCGGTGACATTGAAGTGAATCACTTTCCTGCGGTCATGGTTCAGAACGACAAACACGAATAACATCTTGAAACGAATCGTCGGTATAACCAGAAAATCCACAGCGATCATGTCTAGCGTGTGATTCTTGATAAAAGTCTTCCATGTCTGCGATCGTGGTTTAGGACTATCTCGGCGAATGATCCCAGAAACTGATTTCTCCGATATTTCGAAGCCGAGGTTTAGCAGCTCACCATGAATCCTAGGAGCACCCCAAAACGGATTAGCCTCCGATAGTTTCAGTATGAGGGCGTTCACATCAGCATCCAATGGGGGCGTTCCGCGATTATGCACGCTAGATTTATATCGCCAATACAGCGTGAAGGCTCGTCTCTACCAATGAGCCATTACGTCTGGTTAGATTATGATTAACGCATCTTGCCAATCCGATCAAAGTCGCGATAATATTTTCTAATATATCCGGTCACATTCTCTCAGCTGTGGGCGATTGTGGTTTCGACACAAAACCATTAACTACTGGTGAAGGGCAAGACTCTCTTAGGTCAGATACGCGACAACATCGAGCTACAAAGCGAACCGTTTCCTAAGTGCTTGGATCGGTAATAAGCGCTAATCTGAAAAGGCATTGCAAAGCAATGCCTTCAAGGCTTACGAATATATGCGAGGGACAATCTTAGTTGGGCTTTTTTAGCATTTGATAGTTTGAATGACAACTTTTCGGCAGAGGATTGTCAATGTCGGTGCGATTGCATCCCAAAGTTAGACCTGCACTGCTGGCAAGTTCCAACACTCCCCTTATCTGGGTTTGCGCCACCTTTATTCCAAGTACTGACTCACACAACTGTACTGTGGCACAAAATGCTTATGAGCTATTACTACCCTCCAAGGGACCAGTTACGATGGATCGAAATGGCAACGTTGAGCATGATGCTCGCTCTTGTGATCAGCAAGTCACTAAAAATGAAAAGTTAATAATTCCAGTTTCTATCGATGCACCCTTAGCTCAGGGCTAATGCCGAGTGTAGATCCGGTTGGTTACATCGAATCTCTTGAGTGACAATATGGTAAAACTTTTGCTGTAACGCCACCCATTGTTTCGCAAATCAATTTCACTTCAGATCCACTGGCCATTTCAGATATCGTCAATTTGCGTGAACAAGGTCTGCTGGACGTTGGCCGTGGCGATGCCCTCGTTGGTTCATTTGACTTGGCCTTTGGCTCGCGCTCTATTGTGGTTACGGATGGTGATGATCATGACATTGGTCGTCACTGGGTTGAAGCTGCCCTAGGTATTCTTGACGGTGTGAAAAACAAAAATGGACGTGAAAGTGTGGTTGCGCGCATCGATAGTATGCGGGTCCTCGTCCGCAATCGGATTCTGAGTTGGCCTGAAGAACGAGAGTTTGCATTGTATGACGAGGTGCGGCGGCTTGCGCTCACTGTGATGTGCCGGGTAGTGCAGCACCAAAAGAGTGAGAGGGAAAGAGAATAGCAAACCAGACAAAATGTCTGAATTTGAAGAAGCCGTGAGTCGGAACGAACTTGTTGCTCCACTAACCTGGGCTCAACGACTTAAGAGAGTCTTTG
>JBLHWR010000118.1:0-6361 GCA_047629275.1 Gammaproteobacteria bacterium | reverse complement strand
GCTCAGAGAATTGCTTCCACTATTCCTAATGCTCAACTGGAAATTCTAAAGGGTCTGCGACATATGGCCTTAGCAGAAGACCCTGAGCAAGTTAATCATTTGCTGACATCTTTTCTGGACGAGTCTCTTGAATGCTCTTCATAACAAAACTGAAGGTTAGTTCGTCTAAATAATATTAAATCACAGGAGTCGACCATGATATTAAAAGAAGGGATAGAAACGCTGGGTGGGCCAATGATAATTAATGATCGAAAATTATCACTATCCAAAGCCGTCCGCGCAGGTAACTTTATTTTTCTGACTGGCCAGATACCGATGATAGACGGTCTGCCGATGACAGAAGGATCAATTGAGGCGCAAACACAAAACTGTATCGAACATATTCAGAAAACGCTGGCAGATTGTGGGTGTAATCTTTCCAATGTAGTCAAGTCCATGGTTTGGCTCAAAGATCGAGCCGATTTCCCCGGTTTTAATTCCACCTATAGTGAGTACTTCAAAGACAATCCGCCCGCACGTTCGGCGTTAGTGTCTGATTTTTTAGTCGATATAAAAGTTGAGATAGAATGTGTTGCTTATATTACAGATCAATTTTATTCGACAGAAGAGAGTCGGTTAGATTAGGTCTACGAGTCGATATAAAAGTAAATTGTAGAAAAACCAAATAAATTAAGAGGAAAGAGTTATGTCAGAACTTAAAAAATATCAAATGTACATCGATGGTCAGTGGGTTGATGCAGAAGAGGGTAAAACCTTTGAGAGTATAAATCCTTCTACTGGCGAATCATGGGCGCTTATACCTGAAGCGAGCGCAAATGATGTTGATCGTGCTGTGAAGGCTGCCCATAAAGCTTTTACCAGCGGCCCGTGGAGTACAATGTTGCCGACTGAAAGAGGTGAATTATTGCATCGAGTGGGTGAAATTTTGATAAAACACTCGGAAGCACTGGGCGAGGTTGAAAGTATTGATACTGGGAAGTTATTAAAAGAAACACGATGGCAGGCATCGTATATTTCCAAATACTACAAGTACTATGCGGGTTTGGCCGATAAGGTACAGGGAGCCACGTTACCAATTGATAAACCCAATATTTTTGCAATGACAATACGTGAGCCGCTGGGGGTTGTTGCTGCAATTGTGCCGTGGAATTCACAATTATTTTTGACTGCACTAAAAGTTGCGCCTGCTCTGGCGACTGGAAATACAGTTGTACTTAAGGCTTCAGAGCATGCATCTGCGCCAATGTTAGAGTTCGCGAAAATATTTGAAGAGGCCGGCGTACCACCTGGCGTTGTTAATATTGTTACAGGCTTTGGTGATCCTTGTGGAAAGGCATTGAGTTCACATCCGCTGGTTGACCGAATTAGTTTTACGGGTGGGGGAGAGACAGCGCGACAAATTATTCATAATGCAGCATCCAATTTTGCAGAAGTATCGACAGAACTTGGTGGAAAATCTCCAATGATTATTTTTGAAGATGCCAATATCGATAATGCAATTAATGGCATCCTGTTAAGTATTTTTAGTGCTAGTGGTCAAAGTTGTGTCGCGGGTTCTCGGTTGTTAATTCATGAAAAGATATATGATGAGGTTTTACAGCGCGTCATTAAACGAGTGGCTGAAATTAGGATTGGTGATCCATTTGATGATGCCAGTCAGATGGGCCCTTTAGCAACCCGTGCTCAGGTAACAAATATTGAGAACTGTGTTGCTAAGTCTATCGAAATGGGGGGTAGACTTGTATGTGGCGGTCGACGTCCTCCACAATTTGATAATGAAAGCCTGTATTACGAACCAACGATTATAGAATGCCCTGATATGAAAATTGAAGTGGCGCACAAAGAAATGTTTGGACCTGTTGTCAGTGTGTTGAAGTTTAGGGATGAGCAAGAGGCAATAGAGATTGCGAACGATACAAATTATGGATTGGCCTCAGGCGTATTTACAACCGACATTGGTCGTGGCATTAGGATGAGCCAAGCCATTCGTGCGGGGATTGTGTGGATAAATACCTACCGGGCTGTCTCACCAATGGCACCATTTGGTGGATTCAAACACAGTGGTCACGGCAGAGAGTCTGGTCTAGAGGCCGTCTACGACTATACTCGAGAAAAAACAGTGTGGATTAACACTTCGGTTGAACCTATAGATGATCCATTTAGGATGCAGTAGATAGAAAAGAAGCTCACTCATAAATGTCATGATTGAACACTTTGATAAAGAGGCAAGTCAACCCTAGATTAAACTCCTCCTCATCCGGTCAATTCGGCTAGTGATTTTGTGCCCTGAACATTAAGTCGAGTAGTTGAAGGCTAAGACGACGTTATCCCACAGTTTTTAGAATAACTGTGGGAGAGTAGTGGGTCGTTAATCTTGCTATATTTGGGTTTGAGACATTTACTGGAATTTTGCCGCATACCAACTAGCAAACGCAGATACATTAGGTTCTAGACCAACTGAGTAGCGTCCTGGAAGGGTAAAGGGTGAATTTAAACCTAGTTGTTGGTTTTTAAGCGCAACACAATCTTCTCCAACAGCGGCATCAAAACGATCATAGTAGTACTTAACCTTTGTTTCAAAGTCGGCTAAATCTATAGACTGTTGTGGAAAACATAGTGTTTGGTACACAACGCATCGACGCGGGCCTAACGGATAAGCTTCATAAATCCACATCGCTTCGTTGCTGGCTGCAAAAGTCATATTTGGGAAAATCCAAGTATATCGGGTACCTTGACTACTTCTGCCGCTTAGACCGGGGATCGCTGGTAAGGCGTGACTTTGTTCATCTGTTAATAGGCCGCCAGTACCTTCTGTCTCTCCGAATTGGCTAGCGTAAGCGCCTGTTGTTTTGTCTCCAGCATCCGGCTTTTTATAGACATCGTTGATCGAGTTTGGGTGAACGTATGGCAAATGGTAATATTCGTTGAAAACATCGAGAAACAGTTTCCAGTTGCAGTCGCTTTCGAAACTAATACGACGGGTAGAAACTAGAGAATCGATTGGCCAAGGTGAGTGAAGTTGGTCGAAGTCACCTATATGTTGTTCGAAATCTGGAGGTGTAGCACTAAAGCAGACAAAGACGAAACCAGCATGAGTTTTTAATTCAAACTCGACAAGCCCCGATGTTTTGGTGTCGAAATCTTTTGTGTCTTTCATATGCGGTGCAGCAACGAGTTGACCGTCAATACTATAATTCCAACAATGGAAAGGGCAGCGTATCGCACGACACTTACCAACACCTTCTAGTAAGCGCGAACCGCGGTGTCGACAGGCATTATTAAAAGCGCGTAACTTTCCATTCCCATCGCGGATAAGAATCAATGAAACATCCGCTATCTCCATAGTTTCATATTGACCTGCTTCTTCAAAGCGGTCAGCACGACCTAGACCTAGCCAGCCTCTATAAAATATATTTTCTATCTCAGATTGGAGGATTTCATCACTGTGATAGCAGGCTGCGGGTAACGAACTAGCCTCTGCGGTTGGGTGCTGACAGTTAAGCAAAGCATTTTTAAATTGTTTTGAATTAATAATGCCTTCGGATGGTTGTTTTGAACTCATGATGTCTTACCGGCTTATTGAGGTGATGTGAAGACTAATAATAGACCATAGATTGTGCTCTCTATGGGCGCTGGACAAGCGATAAAACAAAGGTCATAGTAATAAGTAAATCTAATCTCTTGGTTGAGGCTTATGGCGCAGGCACTACCCCCTCTAAACTGGTTGCGCGCTTTTGAGAGTGCTGCAAGACATCTGAACTTTACGACGGCAGCACGAGAGTTGAACCTTACTCAGTCAGCTGTTAGTCAGCATATCAGGTCATTGGAAATGCGCCTTGGCGCGGTCTTGTTTGTTCGCAAAGCGCGTGGTCTTGCAATAACTGACTCAGGACGTCAACTACTGGCTTCAGTAGCGCCAGCTCTGGCAGACTTAACGAAAGCGACTGCTATGTTTATGCCTCAACGGACAGAAAATAGTTTAAAAGTGGCCTGTAGCTGGAGTTTTTCGTTAGCCTGGCTGTCTTCTCGGTTAGGGCTATTTCTATTATCTTATCCCGATATTCGGGTACAGATTGTCAGTACTTTATGGCCTGATGATAATAAACTGGTCGGTGCTGATATCGAAATTCGATATGGCTCAAAAGAGCTTGCTGGCGAAGGGGCTGAGCTATTATTTAACGATGAAGTTATCCCTGTTTGTGCGCCTCATAAAATGCCGGGTCAGGCGACGATTGAGTCAATGTACCAATGTGGACTGATTCATACAGTCGGCTCTTCTGACACTTGGTATAGCTGGAGTGGGCATCTTGGTTTAAAATCACCAAACGCAATTTCTTGTTCGGTTGATTCATACTCCGTTGCTTTAGAGCTTGCCCGCAATGGAGTCGGTGTGGCATTGATCAGTCGAGTCATTGTTGAAGATAGTCTGCGGTCAGGGGCTTTAGTGGTGCCAGTTAATTTAGCCGCACCGGCGATTGATAATCATTATTTAGCTATTAATCCAAGAGAGGGTGGAGCTCAAGTAGCGAATTACTTTGCTGATTGGTTGCGAAATGAGTTAAACCCTAAATACTAAGTCATGGCAAATAAAAAAAAGTGTCATTTAAACTAAGCCTTAGATTTCAGAAATAGCTTACGGTGCGTCGACTTTTTGTCTGGAAACTGGATCGACTCATATTGAATTATAAATATTTACCTTAATGGCGTGTCCTTACCTTTCATTTTAACATCACAAGCTATATTATCTTCGACTTGCAATGGTGACCTGTTTCGGTCCCTTCGTGACGACTAACTGTTAACTCCGCCAGGCCTGGAAGGGAGCAACGGTAGCAGGGACGTCGGGTGCGAGGGTGTGCTGATTCAGGTTGCCTCCCAATTCTTCTTGTGATGATAACTAATCGATATTTATGCTTCTATCTATGCTTAAGTTTTACATCGATGCATAGGCACGGACGTATAAAATTAGCGCATAGGTTAAAGCCATGAGTTATCAAGTTCTGGCACGTAAATGGCGGCCCGCCAACTTTAAACAAATGGTAGGACAGGAGCATGTGCTTCAGGCTCTCGTCAATGCCATCGATAGTGACCGTTTACATCACGCCTATATGTTCACTGGCACTCGTGGTGTTGGTAAAACTACGATTGCTCGCATATTTGCTAAGTCACTCAATTGTGATACTGGTGTCAGCTCTGAACCATGTGGACAATGCCCGTCCTGTCTTGAAGTCGACGAAGGTCGAAGTGTCGATTTAATCGAAATCGATGCGGCATCGCGAACCGGTGTAGACGATATGCGTGAATTGCTCGATAACGTGCAATATGCACCGACTCGAGGTCGCTTCAAGGTCTATCTAATAGATGAAGTCCACATGTTATCGAAGCATAGTTTCAATGCATTATTGAAAACACTGGAAGAACCCCCTCCGCATGTTAAATTTTTGCTCGCTACAACAGATCCGCAAAAAGTACCAGTAACCGTGTTATCACGTTGTTTACAGTTCAACTTGAAACGTATGTCGAAGCAACAAATTCAGTCTCATTTACAGTTTTTGCTGGGCGAAGAAAAAATAGAAACAGAATCTGGTGCATTGGCTCTGATTTCTAGTGCTGCCGACGGTAGTATGCGAGACGGTTTAAGTTTGCTTGATCAGGCAATCGCTTATGGTGCTGGATCTGTCCTTCAAGATGCCGTTGAGTCTATGTTGGGCGCAATTTCAAAAGACTATATCTTTAATTTACTTAATGCGTTAATCGAACAAAATGCCAGTGCTTTGATTGGTGAAGCTAGAAGAATTATTGAGCGCAACCCAGATTATCAAAGAGTTTGTGCTGAAATGATTGCGTTATTGCAACAAATCGCTTTATTTCAAAGTGTGGCAGGTATAGCGCCAGAAGATGACTCTTTGCAGGAACATATTGCTGCATTATCAGAAAAGCTCTCAGCTGAAGAAATTCAATTATATTATCAAATTATGTTGCAGGGTCGCCAAGATTTAAATATTAGCCCCGATGAAGCCTGTGGGTTTGAAATGTTAATGCTTCGTCTGTTGGCTTTTTCTCCTGATAATGAAGGCAGTCGCTCAAGTAATAATTCTCAACCGGTGGAAAAAAAAAGTCTGTAATTCGGGCGTCTAGTCCACCTTTAATAAGGGTCGATACGTCAGAAGTTGTTCCTGCAGAAGCTTTGATAGTGGTTGATCAGATCGATAATGACTTAATTGATGATTCGACCTTACTCGATCCTAATCTTGAACCACCTTTGCCTGCTATTACATCTCATATCGAACCTGCACCGGTTGGCTCATTATTTAAAGAGTCGACTCCTGCTGTTGTTATCGAGAGCGACATCGGAAGAGATCAG
>JBLHWR010000117.1:0-6367 GCA_047629275.1 Gammaproteobacteria bacterium | reverse complement strand
ATCTATTACTAAGGAAAAATCAGGTTTATCTGTAGTTCGAACGATAGCGGGTAAGATGGTCAAGGGGACAGCGGCGGTTGAGCATGCCACAGCTGATAAGCTGCCAGTGCTAAGAATTCGCTTCAGTAATGCCGGCAACGACTACGAGGAAACCTGCATGGTAGATAGTGATCTCGACAATTACGCTAGAATTACATGCCACTTATATATACCAGGTAAAAAAATAATGGAGCCAGGTATGGAGGCTTACTTTATCAATTTTAATAAGCCGCTTTAAAAATGCATAACAAACGTGCGCTGACGGCCTTTGAGCTGGACAACGAAAAGCGTGGTTTTGCCACATAGCCATTACTTCCAACTTTGATAATCTTAGCTTTCACGATTCAGGTGTAAATGAAATTGTGTGTTTCACTTCGATGTCTTTAAACAATCAGAACCTTGGTATAAATGGTTTATTGGTGCCAAGCAATTTGAACTAAAAATCAATAGAAACTCTAATGATAGACATCCATCTCTAGTATAGAGTGTCGATTCCATTTGGCCCCACCCCCGAAGTGTCGAAGGTCATTTTCATTCAAAAAGCTCTAGCGCGATTTTAAAAACCTGCTCCCCGCATTCATTCGGCATACGGAAGGTGAAACATGAAAATACGTGTTAGTTCATTTCTTCGCAGCCGAATTGGTCGTTGAAGTAAGCAAATCTGTTAGTTTGTTCAAAAAATATTCTATCTGATGCCGATCACTGCGCGTTAACCCCTCCAAAGACAGCATAAAATGGCAACTCTTAAGCACCAATAATAACCTAGGATTTTTTGGCACAGTCCCGACAGAAAGATACCGGTCCAGCGAGCGTGTGCGAAGCCGACCATCGTCAATATTAACTTTCCAGATTTTACTTTGATCCGCGAACTCAACTTTATTCGACGACGTCACTTTCTGCCAAACCGCGATGCAAAAACTCATACAATCTGTAACGAGTTTGCCTACATAAACCGAATCTCTAACGCAGCTGTGCTCCAAATAGAAATTAAACTGTGCGATTGCATTCTTCTCACGGTCAATAGACAGATCAGATTTTTCATCTCCAAAGGCAAGCACCCGGTACTGATCTGAAAACAAAGCATGAATTCTCATATGGCTAAAACTGGCTAGGGATTTAAACTCGCTCACGTTAAATGATATGAGGAAGTTTTCAGCGCTAAATTGAATCGGCCGCATGTGATAATCAAATTCCTTGATATAACTTTCGATGGTTTCTGTATCGCCTGTATCAAGAAAGTTTGAGTATGCGATTTTGCCCTGACTATTTAAGACCGCAACGGGAAAAACAAGGTGCTCAAATACCCTTGAAAAATTAACCGGCGGCTCTTGCAGGATTTTTAATATAGATTTGTGCCTATTGATATCTTGACGGAGCATCTGATTGCTCTTGAGAATCAATTTATGTCGATAGCGGAAAATAACTAACACGCAGGCTGATGCACTTAACGCCAATAGAAAATAAAAGAGATAGGATTGCCTCTGCTTTTCCAATGCGATAACTCTCAGTTGCTCCTCTGTCAGCTTTGAGCGCACACTTTCAATATGTAATTCATGCTTTATATTAAGAAAGTCTCTTTTGCTGCGTTCTTCAAGCTCATTCAGTTTTAACTGGTGATATTTTAGGTTCCAACCATCGGCTTGCATTGGGTTTTCTCGAGCAGATTCGATATCACTCAACAGCTTGAATAATTCGATACCGTACTGTTGTGTGTTGTACTCTTTAGCTTGAGCAAGCGATTGATTCGCATAACTAAAAGATTGATTCAGATTTCCTATGTTGAAATTTACTAGTGCATATTGATAATAGATATAGGCTTTATTTTGGTTGATTAAGGTGCCACTGCCGATGAGGCGGCTTAATATTCTCTCTGCGAGCTTGTAGTTGCTCAAATCGATTAAGGCATCAATGAGGTTGACTGTCCTTAGCATCTTTGCCGTTTCACCTACGATAGAGGACAATCCTTGTTGCAAAAGTTCGAGGTAATATTCGCTTTGGCGGAGATCACCTGACTTCGCATATGCGGTGGCAAAATATGAATACAGGTGTATGAGTTGGCCGTCGGTAACCCTATTGTTACCAATCTCACGTATTAATTCGTACGCGTACTGATAATATTCAAGCGAGGTTTGATATTCGCCGATTTGGTAATGCATTAAGCCCAAGTTCGTCACGGTCGAACGTTCCAGTGCCGGGTTTGATAAACTTTTTTTGATTTTTAAGCTTTCGCTTAGATTTTTAATTGCGGCACTATAGTCTTTCTTTTTTAAGGAGATTAATCCTAGGTCATTTAACGATTTAGCAATTTTTTCCTGATCATTCAGCACTTCCGCCAGTTCACTCGCCTCTTGGTAGTAAGTATAGGCATATTCGTACTTTCTATTTAAACGATAATAATTGCCTTGTCGCCGTAACAATTCATAGCGAATTTGTTCTGACAAGTCATTCCTTGATAATTCTAATATGTCAAAATAACTTTCTTCGATTCTCCCTTCGTGAACCGCAATATCAAACAAAACTAATACGGCCCATTGATATCGATCAGAACTAGAGGCTTCTCTTTCGACTATTTGTGAACATATTTGCTTTGCCTGATCAAATTTCCGTTCTTTAAATAGGCTATTGCACTGGGTCGCCGAGGAAGGATGCGAATACATACACAACATTAGTATCGTCAGAATAGACTTGAAGATATTCATTTCAGAGGTATTAGCGGTTGTGTAAATTCATATGTCAAATCCGAGCAGGCGTAGTGCATTAAAACGACTAAACCCTCACCATAAAATGATGAGGGTTTAGTCGCATGTTCAGATTACCCAGATACGCCATCGCCAGGGCTAATCGGCGTGAGTGGCTCTACAGGGCAAGGTACACCAAACTGGTCTACACACATGACTTTTACCTGACCGCAATAGCTAGTATCTGACAGCCCTTGTGTGTCGGTCACTCGCAGATGTATTCCTGCTCCGCCCGTCAGTGTTAATGGAGCAGTACTCAGAAACAGAAAATCACTGGCACTGGTTGAAATAACATCCTCATAGATGGAGCCAGGAAACCGAACCCACTCGAACAAGGCATTGGTAATATCACCGTCAGGGTCGACGCTATTCGTACCATCCATAATGGCTGAGAGAGAGTTAATACCCACATTAGGCGATATGCCACAAACAGCTTGTGGCGGAATTTCGGGCACAACAGTTAGAATTTCACCACTGTTGCCAGTTGAAAAGTCGGGTGTCTGCCCCATTTCCACGTCCAGAAATCCACTGATAATGTTTTGTAAACTTGCTGTTGGCGCTGGCGCCGCAGGGGAGTTCCCATAAGTCCAATAACTTAATTCATCAGGAGTGTTAGTGACATCGCTGGTACAAGAAAAGTTTTTAACACCCATCGCAAAGGCAAACGAACTGTTCCCTTGAGCCCAGCCACTATTGCTTCCTCCATTCTCTCCCTTTGCGCTTAGAGCAACCATACTTTTAAGCGTTAGCTTTGTAATACCATCGTCATAATCTAACGGAATATTGGCGCTATAATTTTGTGTATTGTATACGGCATTAAGGTGGTGAAGTTGACTTTGGCTTGCTTCGCCTGCTGTATCCACTAAGCCAGACATAAACGGTAATCCTCCAGCGGCGACAGGTAAAACAGCGGCCGCTGTGCTGGAGGCAGTAGCACCCGCTAATCCGGCAGCGGTTAGTCCAGCCGTTCCAGCCGCGAGGCCAGTGCCTACCAAGGCCAATAATTGCCCAGTATCTATCGACCAGTGGTAAGAAAGTCCGCTTTCCAATTCCTTATACATAAGGTCTTGCGTCCAAGCGCCGCCTAATCCTGGTATGGAATGAGAGAACAGAAAGCTTTCGGCCACTTTTGCGGTACTCTTTTTGTTTAGCGCACCGTTTGAATTAACGATGATGTCTGTCTTTAAATCACTGTAATAGTTTGCAGTCGCGGCTATCTCTGCGTTACAGCCGCTCATGGCGCCACAATCATTGCCATAGTTGTTGATACAATTCATCCATAAACTCACTTCATGAGTGGCTTCGACTAGAGGGTCTAACTCGATGCTATTGTCCCGACCATTGTAAGTCACTCTATGAATGCTGGCACCATGTGCTAACCCCATTGTGCTGTATTTCGTGACTGTCTTTTTTCTTAAATTGCCGGAGTTGTTATATTCTTGATGCACCACTTCAGGGTGATTAACAAAATAATTGGGGGTAGGTAGTAGTGCTACAGCCGACAGACCAACCTCGCAATTGCATGTTATTGATTTGTTAGTATTACCCAATAGAAGCGGTTCTTCGCCAGGCTTACCCGTGGGCAGTCGATCTTCATCCACCCCCCATTTTCTTAATACCGTTATTGCTTCTTTTAATACTCGCTCTGAGGGCACGTTGTTATTAATATAATTTGGCAGTGATCCATGCAGGTTGTGCCGGGGCGTGCGTCGAATATCATCCCATGCCTGAAATAAGTCTCGATTAGCCCCCTGTAAATAAATTTCTAGCGTCAATCCATCTGGCTCTAATAGCTGGCTTTTGAACTTCCGATAAGTAAATGGTTTTTGGCTGTTCATCTCGTCGATGAAGTCCGGCACATTGGCTTGACTTTGTTCTGAGCTTGACGATTTTTGGTGCTCAGAATAGATATCGGGGTGATATTTCTCAAAAAATGAAATGACTTTTTGCTCACCTAGCTCGTTTGTAATTTTTGTCAGCCATGCGTAATACTCCTCTGGGGCCGCATCATTGGTATATTCCTCGATTGACTCGATTTTATAAGCGCCTGACTTCCAGCCTTCGAATAAAGTCAGAAGCCCTGGAGAAACATGAAACACGCTATTTTCTCGACCATCCTCAGTTTTCGTTAATGTTGTGTCACGCTCTGCCTCAGCATGTGAACACATACTTGAGATAGAGAGTGATAGGAAAAATAGTATTTTTTTCATTATTAAAAAGCCCTGTTGGTCATTTTCTTAACAGGCGATAGTAGATAATCACCTTAACCGAATCGGTTATAAAACTACCGTCCCATCATTGGGACAAAGAAATGCTAACAGGGCATCTTTTCCTATTACATGATTACTGAGGGGCAAATTAGGGTAAATTTTTTACTTTTAGTAGTCATTGCAATAATGCTGGCTCAGAACCGGGTTCAATTTAGAAGCACATCAGAGAGCGCCGCTCTACATGTCAAGTTCAAGCACCTTAGGACAAGCTTGAAGACAGATGAATACAATACTTTCATCACTGACAGGATCTTTATCACTGCCAAAATCATCATGATGACTGCCCAATGTATCTTGCTCCATAGCTTGAACAAAACTTTCAGGGCCTATGAAATAGGGTACCTGAGACAACGCCTTACAATAATTCACAGCTCCCAAAGCACTCTTCATAAAGCCATCGACTTCCCCGCACGTTAGAAGAGGTTTATCGTTTGGCGGATATCCGTAGATACTGCATCCTTGCGAGGATTTACTGATACTTGCTCCAACTGAGCCCGAAGGAATGGGATAAGTTGGATCCATGTTATACCAAAGCTCGGCTTGGGTCTGATCAAGACTTATCAGATTTATGGTTTGCGATGAGAGTTGAGCTGAATTGCAACTGGCGGTTAACTCTTGCTGATGAGGCAACTCGTGTGCTGATGCTAAATGCCCAACGGCTAATAGAAGAAACAGTAATTTTGTTCGGTTCATAGTTGTATTTCAATGATAGTCGCTGTTGGGATTAGTGCTGACGATGGTCACACAAGCAGATTTTTTTCACAATATTCCTCGCCTGATAAATAGGGTAAAGAATTTTATACCCACTTTTTCCTGTTCATTCCGCCACATTCTTTCATCGATGTTGTGGTGGTGTGAGGCTGCCACAATTTTGCGGACTGTTTAATTGTGGTAATGCGGGAGAAAGTACATACGAAGGGGGTCAAGTCGTACGCCGTTACCGGCAATTTATCTAGCAGGTTAAAGTCCTGTCCGAGGAATTTCCCCATTCACCTCGGTAGTACCGCAAAGCAGTCTTTGAGTAATCGGAGGTTGTAAGTTTTGCAAAGGCGAAGCTACAGGCCGCAACGAAAGTGAATCTGTATTAGCCTCGTTAACCAATTGAGGATGTTGACCCTTTGACTTGATGGGGAAAACTGACATCTTTCGATCCCGAGTAGCTGAGATAAACTGCTCAAATGGGTAAGATCGAAAGGATCCTCCGGGGTTATAGGAGTGGCATGTAACGGAAGATAAATTGTGCAGGACGGGAGATCCAATTTGGTGGTGTTTGTAGCACCAACAGATTTGTATAAGCAAAAATTGTGAAATCAAATTTGG
>JBLHWR010000116.1:0-6407 GCA_047629275.1 Gammaproteobacteria bacterium | reverse complement strand
CGCTTGCTTTAGGCGATGCTTTGGCGGTTGCTTTGATGAAAAAAAGAAACTTTCAACCTGAGCACTTTGCGGCATTTCATCCTGGCGGAAGTTTGGGAAGACGACTACTCACTAAAGTTAAAGATGTCATGCTCAAAGATAATCTACCGTTTGTGTCTAAAGATACCCTAATGAGTGACGTAATAAACACTATGACTCAGTCTCTACAGGGAATCGCTTTAGTAACTGATGAACACAGAAGACTACTTGGAGTAATAACTGATGGAGATTTAAGACGTGCCCTGTTAAAAGGGATCGACCTTGAGTCTGCTTTAGCTGCATCAGTGATGACTATAGAGCCAGTAACTATTAACCAAAATGCAATGTTAGTCGATGCAGAAAAAAAAATGTGTGAACGAAAAGTCAATAAATTGATCGTAACTAACGAAGATAATTTAATTACTGGGGTTTTGCCGACCATTTAAAAATAGCCTTGATTTTACAAAAAGTAATACGTCAGTTAAATGAGAGACCAAAAAAGACATTGTGCCATGAAACTCCAGCTGAAAGATTTAAATCCTTTGTTGCGTCGACTGGTTGAACTCACAATGATTTGCTAACACGGTGATAGCGCATTTGGCCATAAAAATCTTCTGCCTAAATGCTATTGTGGAAAAGCATAAGGATCTTGTTGCAATTTCCTTTATTTTTTGAACTGACTTTTCCAGTCGAACTTCTATTTTCCCCAATATCATTTTTGTTAAATTTCGGCAGAGTCCCTGATAAAACACAGCGCTTCAATTTTTAAATGAACTAACATTTTTTCTCAGCCTAGTTGGTTTTTTTCAAGTACTTGATTTCTTCTATGGCTTTATTTATGTCTGAAAAATCAACATCCTGTATTTTTTTCAGTGGTAATAACCACCATTTAATCTCTAGCAACTGCTCGATAATTTCAGGTGAAAACCTATATTTTATGTGCTTCGCAGACACTCCACCGACAACCTCATAGGGCTCTACGTCTTTAACAACAACTGCTCCAGCGGCAATAATCGCCCCGTGCCCTATCTTAACCCCGGAGCGAATAGCTGCATTGGCTCCTATCCAAACATCCGCACCGATTAAGGTTTTAGGGTGATGTAAGTGTCGTCGCTTCCTCTGGACCCCGTCAAACTCTGAGATTCCCGAAAATAATGAGGAGCTATACTGAAAAGTATGGGTACTTAGCCAATCCATTGGGTGATTTGCAAGGCCAATTTGAACATTTCGAGATACTGAACAATAAGCGCCCATATGTACGTTTGGAAAAATAATTGAGTCCCAATTTATATAACAATATTTGTCCAACCTACAACCATGATGTACTGTCACTCTTGGGGAAAAATGCACTGGGAAACAAAGGTGTGAATCGCCATTAATTATACAAGACCTGTCAATTGGAAGACTATTCTGTTTCCATTCATCGAAGTCGTATTCGTCAAACTTTTACCACTTACCAGTTTTGATCATATTAAGCCTTATTAAACATTGTTCAAAAATCGCTCTAACAGCTTAGTGGAAGATAGGACATCATATTTTCTTTTGTGCGTCTGCTGAGCATTTTTGCTCAGTTTACATATCAAGCCTTCTTCTGTTAAAAGCCGATTTATTGACTCACTAAACTCACTTGCTGTAGCTGCTTTCAATACATCAACATTGTTTCTTAACGAATAACCTTCTAAGGCTATCGGAGTTGCTACGACTGCCTTAGCATGAGCGAGAGCCTCCACAACTTTAATTTTCATACCCGATCCAGATACAATCGGACAAATAATAAAATCAGCCTGAGCATAAACGTCTGAAATATCTTCAACAAAACCACTCAACACAAGGCTATGATTTGATACGTACTGTATTACTGTGTCATTCCTGTACAGGCGACTATTCTTTGTGATTGCTCCCTGTATTAACAATTTGAAGTTAGAGTGTTTTTTCAAAATCAAAGCCATTACTTCTTCAATAAACCAAAGTATGGATTTAATATTCCCTTCAGAGTTAGAGCCAATAAAAGCCGCATTAAACCGATCAGCATCTCTGGTTGGCTTTAGACTATTATAGTTTGCTGGGCATGCTGCAGGAACGGTAAGTATATCAATATCTGGAATGACCGATGTTATCTCTTTCGTTTCTATCGAGGAAATAGACAATACCTTCCTGACGTTGCCAAGCCAATATATCTCAGACTCTTTAAAGCGCTTAAGATAGTCTTTTTGTTTGGATTGCTTTAATTTTGGTAAAACATCATTGATTATTCTATTAGTTTGAAAATCATGAATATCTACTACCACGGTATTCAACATATTTTGAGGAACCGCCTTAATCATCTTTAGATAATTGACAAAGATATACTCATAAGCCCCCTGTGAAAGCTTTTGTTTAATTGCTCGTTGAAGGTTAAACGGAACCTGAGCATTGTTGGTAATTTCATCATTTACCCCTTTTACCCTATCTTTAACACCTAAAATCTCGTTTCTGATCCTAGCAGCTACGCTTCCTTTTTTGGCATGTTTCCGCACAGTGACATCAACCAGATCGGGGTAATGCTTAGAAAGGCGGCATTCAATAGACTTAGACGTAGATTTTGGTTCATTTACATTCAGCACGACTAAGTCAACCAAATATCCCGCGTTTATCAAAAGGCGCAACATTTGATCAGTACGCAGGGCGCTGCCTTTATTGATCGGATATGGAATAACTGGACTTACGAACAAAATTCTTTTTTTATTGAACAAATACTTGCTGTAGGGAATATTCACTGAATCAAAATCAATACTACGCGTTACATTGCGGAAAGTGTTACCTTCACGTACTAACTCCGTATGGAAATTACCGAACGAATATACCTTTGAAAAAAGATAATTAACAAAACGATCTCTAGTCTCTGGGTCAGGAGTCAGTTCACAAAATAAAAGTGCATGAACAACATCATCAGCCTTATTGACCCGCCTATTTAACTTTGGATGGCTATAATAAGTTTCCCCAAAATGATAGACCGGCTTGTCCCACAAGGATGCCAAAAGGCCAACGCCGCTGTTGACCAAGCAAACCGCATCGCTGCATGCCAACAAATCGTTGATGTGCGTATCTGGACTCACGAAGTGGACTCCCTTTGTCGGAATGGTTTCCTCCTCCAATGGGTGCTTCTTCCCAATAACCACCCAGTCATCATCGAGTTCTTTAAGTTTTAGCGAAATCTTAGAAATTTGGGCCGAAAAGTCATTCATATCTGATACAGACCCAGAAAAATATTTAATAGTCGTATCACCAGGTCGTTGAAATGGAACGAATAGTACTTTCTTATTATTCAAGCCCAATAATTCCCTAAGTGCGTCGCCTCCAATCGCATTGCTTTGAGCTTCTAAAGCGGTTGCTTGCACTTTAAGCTTGCTTATGTACTTGTCTACTCTCTTCTGCTCAGATTTGGAAAGCGGATGATCCCACTCTAAGGGGCTATAGCTGGGACTGTCCGCATTAAATCCTTGGTCAAAAAACCATGAACCTGGCAACCCACCTCTGTCAAAAACAATAATGGGAAAGTTGATATCCCTTAACCTTTTGTAGACATGCAGACGCCTTGCATTGCCATATGGGTTTGGCATGATTAAGAGGTTGGCTTTGGTTTTTGAAATTTCAGTGACGACTTCATCGACACTGCTATATTTACGCTCATTAATGAAGGACAAGTTGCCAAACATGTTAATAAAATCTTTCAAGCTCGTATATGCCGGTGCCAATCTATGGCCCAATGCGACAACTTTTGCATCGAATACTATGGCATCAAATTCAGATCTAACAACGCGCATAAACAACCACCAAACAATTTGAAATCATTGTACCCTTAGACATTTCCAATATTACAACCCAAATAAGCCTTTTTATCGGATTTGCTATATGTTAAATGTGAAAAACCACAAGCTTATTTACTTTGTGATTGCTAATTTTCTCGGCATCCACCAGAGACCTGCATCTTACCAGCCTATTGTTGCCACAATTATATAGATTTACAGGCAGCTTGACCTGATCAAATTTAGCCCCCATGCCACAACGTATCTTATCAGTGACACACCAATACCTAATAACTTGATCAAGGAGGCGAACAATCCACTGCCCAAAAACGGAGCGCGTCCTAAGCCAACCACACTTTTTTTAACGCATTCACATTCACCCTCTGCTTTCTCTGCTCGAAACGGGCTTCCATTTCTAGGCTAATCAGAAAAAAGCTCACATATAGAACAACGCTGAGATAGATTGGATTACAAATACTTCCTATATTTCTTTTTTATTTTCTCCTATACTTTTCGATCAGAAAATATTATTGGTATTAATATCATAATGTACGATACTCTGGTATTAATATCATAATGTACGATACTCTGGTATTAATATCATAATGTACGATACTCCCTCCGAAAATTGCCGAGCTGTATGGAGCAAATGGTGAAAAAAAAACTCAACTTACTCCTGATCGAACATCCCACCGCAGAATTAAGCGACGAGTTGGTGCTAAATATCGAGGAAAGAGTGCTAGCCGACAAAGTTGCCTTAATACGCCAGGCGGACAAGTCGGAACTCACCTCACCTCACCTTAGCTTTGAAAAGCTCGGCGATGAAACCCCGTTTTCCGCCCTTAGTGACTTCCCCGATCCCATACGGGTCATTCTCTGGGGGTTTTCTGAAGACGAGGTGCTGCCTTTTAGTTGGGTTCGGCAACTTGCGGCGCGCCAAGTCATGGGTATCGACAGATTTGTGGAGCTACCAGGCGTCACAGAAGGAGCAGAAATACAGTATGAGATCGCGCGCCATAGGCCTATGGAAGGTCGTCAAAGTGACAATCTGGTCGTATTTCCTGGCCCAATAGTTCCCACCAACATGGGATCGCATCAACGCGCTTTCGGTTTGCTAGAGGCTCTTTCCCGCGCATGTCAACCCGCAGACGTAATGCTGACATGCGGAAACAAGACAGCGGCGTGGCAAGCTGAAGTATTGCTTTCTCAGATATGCCCACAGGTACACATCAACGGCCCAAGTGGACGACGCCTGCCGGCCACCATGCGCGCGCGTCGCTTACTTGAGAGCCAGCTGCGTAAGGCGATGGGGGACAACCTGGATGCACCGCGTCTATTCGAAGAACGTTTACACACAGCAGCCGCTTTTTCGGGCCGAGTAAAACTCAGGCGCTTGCTGGAATACAACGCGTACAGCAGTGTTATCGTGAGCTATGTATGGATGGAGCCTATTCGGGCGCTATTGCCAGACCCCATGCGCAAGCGCGTCCGATGGATATGCGACACGCATGATGTGCAGTTCGTCCGGGGGCATAGTAATAATGTCGGTGAATTCCGGTTAGGCGTCTCGGATGATCGAGAACGCTTTGCCGAGCTAGAGGTGCTCGCCAACTTCGACCATTTATTGGCGATCAGCCCCTCAGATGCAGATGAATTTAGGCGGACGTTGCCCGATGCTAGCGTACTGGAGGTACCCGCGGGCTTTGACTACGCGATCCAGCCACCGAAGGAAATAGACGTCGGGCAGCCCGTATTCGGTTTCATCGGCGGCGGGATGGACGCAAATGTAAAGGCGACTGAAGTGCTCCTGGAGAAATGGTGGCCCGCCATTGTTGAGCGCTGGCCAAGGGCCCGACTGCGAATCGCGGGAAAAATCTCGCTAGTGCCGGCGGTTGCAAACGCCGCTTTCCTTAAACCTGGCATCGAGTTATTGGGCTACGTCAGCACACTGAAGTCTTTCTATGAGTCGATCGACACATTGCTGAATCCCCTGGTAGTTCAAGGCGGACTTAATTTTAAGTCGGTTGAAAGTCTGATGGCAGGTCGCTTGCTCGCCACGACCAAGCAGGGGGATAAGTGCCTAGGCGAGAAAGGCTTCGCGATTGCAGTCGACGACGAGAAGGCTCTAGTGACGGCGCTCGCTGAAGAGTTCAATGCAGCAGAGGGGTGGATCGAACGCAGGATTTCAGTGCGCGAGCGCGCGAGCGCGCGCTTCGCAGACGAATCAGCATACGCCCCACTACTCAAGTTGCTGGCAGGACAACACTTGAAGCCTCGAGCTGATTCAGAAGCAGAGTTGACTACCACTCGCCGCGTCCTAATACAAGTCGGCGACCACTTTGAAAATTGGCGACGTACAATTGGTCTGATGAGGGTGATTGCCAAGCGTGGGCACCACCCCATTGCACTGATCTATGGTGAGGATGGCATAAATTTCTTACTGTCACATGGCGTCGACGTATGCTGCCTCTCCCAGTACACGGAACCATCAGCGTTTCGCCACATGCGAGCAGCCTACTTCAAACGTCGTCCCCAAGACGTACCACGCTTCTATAAATATTATGACCTAGATGACTTGACAAGACGCCAGTCCACCAGTGGCAG
>JBLHWR010000115.1:0-6419 GCA_047629275.1 Gammaproteobacteria bacterium | reverse complement strand
CTTCAGTGAAAGTGGCGATATTAACGTAGAAACCGTCAATGGAGATATTGAGTTAGAGCTTGGCAAGGTCAATCAGTTGAACTTGGATACAGTAAATGGCTCGATAGAAGCTAGGCTGGAACTTGAGGACAACGGTGAGATTGAAGCTTCATCAGTAGGTGGGTCGATTCACCTTTATTTACAAAACGATGTATCTGCCAGATTTGATATTGAAGGCCATGCTGGTGGTAATATCACTAATAATTTATCTGATGATAAAGTGCAAAAAGCGAAGTACGGCCCTAATCGTTGGTTAAAATTCTCTTTAAATGGTGGTAGTGCCAAGGTGAATGTATCCACTGTGAGTGGTAGGGTGAGACTGGATAAAAAGTAGCAAAATGATAATCTGATATAAAAGTATCAAAATTGATAAAAAAAAAGCCCTTAAAATATTAATTTAAGGGCTTCTTTGTTTTATTTCATGAACTTATAACTTCGCAATATTCGAATCCGTAAAGCAAGAGTTCTGTAACCAATCAATCATCGCAGGGTAGAAGGCAGACTTATGCCTATAATAAAGCGTGTCAGAAAAATGGTCAGCACCTTCCAACTCAAGATACTTATGAGGTTTCTCAAGCGACTTTAGTTTTTCAACCATCAGTCTACTTTGTTCCACTGGAACACGTTGGTCAATATCGCCGTGGATAATAAACAAAGGCATGGCTAGTTTTTCTGCCTGTTCAATAGGCGACAAACCACTAACAGTTGTGCCTTGGAAAACACGTCCGTAACGACTACCGTTAAACAAAGAGGCACTAATACGCGCGAGATCTGCTACACCAGCTCCTGCAATCGCACAAGAAAATGGTCCATTTTCTCTAACTGAAGCAGCGAAAGCTGCATAACCGCCATAACTCCAGCCGAAAATTGCAACTTTTTCTGGATCAGCTAACCCCTTTTCAACTAAAAACTTGACTCCATCGTCTTTGTCGTCTTGCATGGTTTGGCCCCAATTATTATCACCTAGTTTCCAGTGATTTAAGCCAAAACCTGTAGATCCTCTGTACTGAGGTTGAATAACCATATAACCGTGACTGGCAAGCAACTGAGACCATTCATCATAAATATTTACGTCTCTTGTCCATGGGCCGCCATGTGGCATGACTACCGTTGGATAGGGCTTTTTGCCTATTTTAGGAATAGTAACATAGGCTGGTATTTTTAATCCATCACGAGCTGGGTACTTGATGTATTTGACATCGCCTAAAAGTTCACGATTTACAAGTGGAGCGCGCTCACCGATTAGTTGTACATCCTTCTTATTACTTAATAAGTAATAAGTACCTGGGTCATTACTCGCAGTGGTTCTGACCACTATTTGGTTATCATCTTCTGAACGGCTTGAAAGAGATACATATTTATTAGGAAATGCAGCATTAATAGCATCTCTTAAATTTTGTTCATATTCGTCCAACCAGCTAACCGTAGGTTCTTTACCAGTGTAAGAGTAACCAAGTAAACGACCTCTGTCCTTGTTCTTTCTACTTAGAACAACGCCACCAACGTTTACATTTTTTAAGCCAAATAATCTATCAGAATATGCTTTTGTCTCAATATTATAAGTGTAGATACCGGTAGTATCTTCACCTCTGTTTGCACTTATATAAACTTCTTGTGGATTTTCAACAGAGAAATATAAAAAATCAAATCGTTCTCGATTATCAGCGCGATTTTTAAAAATTAACTCCCACTCATTATCAGTCGATAAGCGCACATATTGATCAAGACTATTGTTTTTTGCATCATAAGCGTTCGCAGCACGAATCTCACCTTTGGAATCGGCAATGAATCCACCAGATAATTTACTGTTAGCGCGTAAAATTGTGCGGGTTCTACCATTGTAAATATTATATTTTATAATATCGGCTCGGCGATCGTCATCAATGTCGTAGCTTAATAACACGTGCTTAGGGTCGTCTCTGAGCTGATTTATCAGGTTGAATCTAGCTTGATTATCTTTTGGAAATGGAACCCGCCAATCGCCTTTCCCGTCGGCACTTACGATAGCAAATTTATTAACCCAATAATTATCATTACCATCTTGAATGTTTTGTCTAAAAGTAACGGCCATCAAATCGTTATTGAGCCAAGAGCCGCTTTGAATTTCCATATGTTTAGAATTAAATAGCACAGGTTTTTTATTTAAGTCTTTGGTTTTTCTCACCTCTAAAATGTAGTCGCCATCTTTGGTAGTAGCACGCCTAATAATTACATGCTTTCCATCTGGAGATACCGATACTGCAGTGACGGCAGGTAATACAGCGAATGACTCAATTAAATCCGAGTGTTCGTAGTTTTTAGCGTTTAACACCCCAGAGAGCAGCATCGTTGATGCTATCAAGGTTATTAAGTTCTTTTTAGTAAACATAAGATTGTCTCAAATTGAAGATTAAAAAAAAGACCCTCAGATTTATGTCCGAGAGTCCTTTATATTGGCCTTAACTATTAATTAAAATGAATAGTTAAACGAAGCGAATAAAGTTCGACCGAACAAGTCATAACCCACGCCTAGCGGAACGTTACGTATTGAACCACCTGCATCACCGTCAATCTCAGGTGGTGCATCGTTAAATACATTTCTTAGACCTGCAGTTAGCGCCCAATCATCTTGGCCGTAACTCACTGATAAAGTGTGAACCGTGTAGTCTTCAGTTGTTTCTTTTTGACGACATAAAACGTCTAAACCGTCACAACCTGGGCGCACGTCATAAGCAAATAGATCATCATTTTGCCCGCCGCCAATGAATGTTGTAGACCAATTCACTCTAAAGTCTATGTAGCTTAGACTTAATTGCGCTTGACCTCTCCACTCTGGGTTGGGAATTTCACCTACGTTGTCGTCCAGATCTCCTAAGATGTCAAAATTACGTTCTTTTAGTTGCGTAGCACGCACATCTAAAGTCACACCTAATTCATTATCACCCACTACAAAATCTTGCTCATAATAAATATTGTAGTCGATACCTTTTGAGCCTTCTAAGCCGATATTAATAAATGAACCGTTAATGCCAGATATTTCTTGCGTTGAAGGATCACGAATGACGCTATTACAAAATGCACTAGAGCCATTTGGTGCTTCTGCGTTGTTATAACATCTACCTACAATAAATGCAGAACCTGGTTGCGCTACACCTTGGGTGATTTGAATGTCATACCATGTCGCTGATAATGACAAGTCAAATGCTTCAGAGAAAGGTTGTTCAAATACAAAACCGTAAGTTTCTGATATGGAACGCTCTGGTCTAAGTTCTTCAGAGCCACCAGTGGTAATCTCGGCTGATACAAAGCTAGTGAAACCATCATCATCACCTGAACTAAGACCAAGAGATGTAGGATCAATTCCATTGGCTGCGCATGAGTCTAATACGCGTTGCACACGTTCATCTTCGGTAACATCGTAGGTTTCAGCTGCAGTAATATCCAATGGATCTGATTGTCTTGCGGCATCAGGAACAACACATGGATCTGTTATAGAGGTAAAGCTAGAACCACCATTTAGGAAACGTTCTCGTAAGTTAGGTGTGCGGTAAGAAGTACCACGTGTTCCGCGTACTGTTAACCATTCATTAGGACGCCAAATCGCTTTTAAACTATATGTTCTTTCAGGCGCATAAAAAGTCTCTTCTGTTACACGTCCAGAAGCCGTTAGCGTTAATTCTTCAGCCCATTCTCTGCCACGCAATAAAGGGAATTCTGTCTCAAAGAAAATCTCACGTAGATTTTTCGAGCCATCGGCTCCTAAATCGGCTGCAAGGTTATAAAGGCCTTCTGTGGCTACGTCGTTAAGGTTAGTTATGATTTCGTCTTTACGGAATTCAGCACCAAGCACCAAAGGTACTATTTGATCGTTCCAAGGTAACTTAAATAAATCACCACTAATAAAACCAGATAACATGGTCTGTTTTACTTCAGTAGAAATAAAACTCGTTACCAGTAAGTAAGCAGCTTCTTCATCAGTAAATCTACCCCCACCTTCTAAATAAGCATTAGGTGCAAATAAATTAACTGGCACACAACCGTCAGAGCCATTACCACAAGTAATCGAACCATCTTCGTTGCGTACTGCTGTGTCTAAAGAATTAGCAAAATTAGTTCTGCTTATACCATCACGACTAGACTCACCTTTAGAAGCGCTATATGACGCCGCCACTTCATAGAACCACGAACCTTGGCCAACATCATTTAGCGCGCCAATATTACCATCTACACCACCCACTAAACGATATTGATAAACGTCTATTGCGTTTCTGTCTCTGTCGCCTCTCATGTTGAGAATAGGAAAACCCCCTTGAGGACCGTAGGGAGCACCTACTCCTGCTCGACAGTCAACACCATTAATTGGGTCAGTACCACAAATGTTAAAAGGGTTCTCCGCTGAAACGAAAGGGAAAATTTGCCCCGTGCCGGCAATAGTGCTCGAATCACGTTGAGCGTAAAGACCTTCATAGAAGAAACGTGTATCGTTGTCATCTTGTAGTAAGTAATCACCGTTTAAATAAAGGGATACACGCTCAAGTTGGCTGACAAAATCCTGATTGTTTCTTTCGCTAGAATTAAGATAAGAGTATAAGGGGTCAGCAAAATCGAAGTCTAAAAGACCATCTCCATCAAAGTCCCAAATAGCAGTGTCATTTATACCGTCACCATTACTATCAGCTTCAATTGCATTCGCACCCTGGCTTTGGAAAAAAGCAACGTTATCAGGATCGAGTGTAGAGTCGCTATAATTCGGTATACCTATATTAGTGAATCCTTCAGTACGGTACACGCTACCAAAAAAAGGAATCGACAATCGGTTAGTTAATGGGAATAAGGCACAATTCGAAAGAGGGGTCGATGAAGGGCCATCGCCACGACGACCACGGTATTCATTTCCGTCTTCCCCTTCAAAAATACGTTCTTCACAGCCACTAAAAAAGGTATTTTCACCTAAAGTTTGACGTTGTCTATCGTTATACTCACCAGCAATGTTAAATGAATAATTATCACCAGTAACACCGTACATCAAACCTAGAACTGCTTGTTCGCCGCCTTCTTCGGGTGTAGTAACTGACGCATTAAACTCAAATCCTTCAACATTAGATTTTAAGATAACATTAGCAACACCTGCAATAGCGTCTGAACCATATACAGTAGAAGCACCATCAAATAAGTTTTCGATACGATCGATCATAATCGACGGTATCAAGTTCAGATCGGCAGCAACTGGAGCACCACCTACACCGGCTGGTGCGATGCGACGACCGTTGATTAAAACCAAAGTTCTGTCTGCACCAAGACCACGGAAGCCTACAGTTGCTGCCCCCGGGCCATTATCTAGTACAAAACCGTTAAACGTACTGTCAATTTGTTGGCCGGAAGATTGTGTTGTACCTTGAAGCATATCACTAGTGTCGAACAAACCAAGTTCACGAGAAATATCCCCGCTAATGATTTGAATCGGTGAGGCATTTGAAAATTCAGCGCGTTTAATACGAGAACCAGTTATCGAAACCCGCTCAACCACTTCCTCGGATTCTTCTTCAAGTAAATCTCCGTCTTGCGCTAATGCTGCACTTGCTGAAAGTAAAGTAGTTGATGCTAAACCAACAGCCATAGCCAAACGAATTGACTTTGCCAATTTTGAATTTGTAAACATGTATGTCTCCCTGGACCACAATTTTAGATTTGTTTTGTCGTTTAAACGACTTTTTAATATAGAGGTTTAATATAGAGGTAGTGAACCACTCGTATGATAATATACGTGAATTAGACGCTTGGTCAATAAGATGTACTGATTGACTTATTAGATATGAATAAAACGTCTACAAATGGCCCTCAATGTAAGAATTTATTTACAATTATTTTTGAAAAAAATGTTGAGTTGTGAGCATTAACAATCGTTTAGGACAAAATGTTGTTAATGACCGTTGAATTTTCTGAATTTAATTAGCATTGGTCATTTATTGGTTAATCCCTTTCGATGTAGGGAATTAGCAAAAAACGGACTTAAGCTGCTCTTACTAGAGCGATATTGGCTAATCCTATTAATGCATCCTTATATTCTGAGCTGGGAACACTATCTAATGCTTTAATTGCTTTTTCAGATGCATCTACAGCACGTTCTTTGGTATAGATTAATGCACCGGTTTGTTCCATTGCTGCCATGATTTCTTTGAAGTGATGCATTCCATTACCGGTTTCAATAGCCTCTTTTATGAGTGCTTTTTGTTTATCAGTGCCGTGCCACATTGCATATAGTAAAGGCAGTGTGGGTTTACCCTCTGCCAAATCGTCACCCACATTTTTGCCCATTACGTCTGAATCTGCTGCATAATCAAGAATGTCATCTACTAATTGAAACGCTGTTCCTAAGTATTTACCGTATTCTTGCATTGCGA